>CAJFTG010000015.1 GCA_904419875.1 Candidatus Avimonas caecicola
GATGGTGGGGCGGACCTGCCGCGCGCTGATCGAAACGGCGGCGGACGGGTACCTGGAGGCGCGGCTCCCCGAAAACCTGGTGGTGCGGGTGGAGGGAGACCCTTCGCTGGTCGGCCGCCGGGCGGTGGTGGAGATCACCGCCGCCCGCAGCTGGATTCTGCTCGGGCGGATAGCGCAGCTCCTCTGAGGGCGGCCCCCGGCTACAAATCTGACAGAAAGCAGGAACGAAAATGGAAAAGGATACCAT
The DNA here is from genome assembly GCA_904419875.1 of Candidatus Avimonas caecicola. GTDB lineage: Bacteria > Bacillota > Clostridia > Oscillospirales > Acutalibacteraceae > Avimonas > Avimonas caecicola. The sequence goes on from CAJFTG010000015.1 coordinate 248, forward strand.
CATTGAAATGGCGCGCGCCATCGGGCGGGCGCTGCAGAACGACGACCGGTTCGTCCGCACCCAGCTGGCGCAGAACGCCGCCGACGAGGACCCGGAGCTGCAGGACCTGATTGGTCAGTTCAACCTCAAGCGCATCGCCCTCAACCAGGAGAACACCCGTGAGGAGAAGGACGGCGAGAAGATTCGGAAGCTGGATGAGGAAATCCGGGAGGTGTACGCCCGCCTGATGGCCAACGAGCATATGCAGGCGTATCAGGCGGCCAAGCAGGAGCTGGATCAGCTGGTCAACGGCGTGGCCACCATCGTCACCCTGTCGGCGCAGGGGCAGAACCCCGACGATCTTCAGGAATCCGGCTGCGGGGGCGACTGCTCCGGCTGCGCGGGCTGCCGCTGAGGAGAAGCCGGGAAAAGCCGAGAAATAACGGGAGAAGTCGGGACAAGTCGGAAGAAGTCGGGAGATTGAACGGCGGGGGAGTCCCCGCTGCCGGTGGAAAGGGCGATTGGCATGGCGGAACTGACGCCGATGATGAAGCAGTATTTCGAAATCAAGGAGCAGCATGAGGACTGCATCCTCTTTTTCCGTCTCGGTGATTTTTACGAGATGTTTTATGACGACGCCAAGCTCGCGTCTCAGGAGCTGGAGCTGACCCTCACCGGGCGGGACTGCGGACAGGAGGAGCGGGCGCCGATGTGCGGCGTGCCCTTCCATTCCTGCGAAAGCTATATCGCCCGGCTGGTCGCCCGGGGATACAAGGTCGCCATCTGCGAGCAGGTGGAGGACCCCGCGACCGCCCAGGGGCTGGTCAAGCGGGATGTGATCCGGGTCATCACGCCGGGAACCGTGATCGAGGGCAGTATGCTGGACGAGGGGAAGAACAACTACCTCTGCGTGCTATTCCTGTGCGACGGCGCGGCGGACGCCGGCCTGTGCTTCACCGACTGCTCCACCGGCGAAATCCATCTTACCCGCATTGCGGGGGAGGATGTGGCCCTGCGGGTGACCAACGAGCTGGGCCGCTTTTCCCCCAGCGAAATCCTGCTCAACGACGCCGCCCAGCGGGAGGAGACCATCGCCGCCTTCCTGGCGGAACGGCTGGGGGTTAAGCCCCAGCTTGGGGCGGCGGAGGGCTTCGACTACAATAAGGCGGTGGAGCGGATCCTCGCCCATTTTCATAAGGGTTCCCTGGAGGCGCTGGGGCTGGAGGGGATGTTTTCCGCCGTGCGGGCGCTGGGGGAAACGCTGTTTTATCTCGATTCCACCCAGATGACCGGGCTGGAGCGGGTGAACAACCTGGATTTGTATTCCGATGTACAGTTCATGCAGCTTGACCTCACCGCCCGCCGGAACCTCGAGCTGCTGGAGACCCTGCGGAACAAGGAAAAGCGGGGAACGCTGCTCTGGGTGCTGGACCATACCCGCACCGCGATGGGCAAGCGGCTGATCCGCAGCTGGATCGAGCAGCCGCTGATCAACCCGGCCCAGATCCTCCGCCGCCTCAATGCGGTGGACGAGCTGGTAAGCGACCCGATGCTGCGGGGGGATCTGATCGAGTACCTGCGGGATATTTACGACCTGGAGCGGATCATGACCCGGGTCGTTTACGGCAGCGCCAACGGGCGGGAGCTGCGCTCCCTCTCCCAGACCATCCGCCGGATGGATCCCATCCGGGAGCGGATGGCGGGGGTGAAGGCCGCCCTCCTTTGCGAGACGCGGGATGAAATCGATCCCTTAAGCGACGTGTACGGCCTGATCGAAAGCGCCATCGTGGAGGACCCGCCCTTTTCCGTGCGGGAGGGCGGCGTCATCCGGGAGGGCTTCCATGCCGAGGTGGACGAGCTCCGCTTTGAGATGTCGGACGGCAAGGGCATCATCGCCCGCATCGAGGCGCGGGAGAAGGAGCGCACCGGTATCAAGGGGCTGAAGGTCGGCTATAACCGGGTGTTCGGCTATTACATAGAGGTTTCCAAGTCCTATACCGGCGAGGTGCCGGAAACCTATATCCGCAAGCAGACCCTCGCCAACGCCGAGCGGTACATTACCCAGGAACTCAAGGACCTGGAGGCGCGGGTGCTGGGGGCGAAGGACCGGGTGGTCGCCCTGGAATACCAGTTGTTCAACGAGGTGCGCCTCCAGGTGGCCGGGGAGCTTCACCGGATACAGGCCACCGCGCAGGCGATCGCCCGGCTGGACGTGCTCTGCTCCTTTGCCGAGACCGCCCAGCGCAACAAATACACCCGCCCCCTGATCGATCTGAAGGGGGAGATCCGGATTAAAAACGGCCGCCATCCCGTGGTGGAGGCGATTCAGGACGCCCCCTTCGTCCCGAACGACACGCTGCTGGACGGCCATGAGAACCGGGTGGCGCTGATCACCGGCCCGAACATGGCCGGCAAGTCCACCTTTATGCGGCAGACCGCGCTGATCGTGCTCATGGCACAGATCGGCTCCTTTGTCCCGGCGGACGACGCGACTGTGGGGCTGGTGGACAGCATCTTCACCCGGGTCGGCGCATCGGACGACCTGGCCTCCGGCCAGTCCACCTTTATGGTGGAGATGAACGAGGTGGCCTCCATCCTGAAAAACGCGACGGCAAAAAGCCTGATCGTATTCGACGAGATCGGCCGCGGCACCTCCACCTTCGACGGGATGAGCATTGCCCGCGCGGTGCTGGAATACGTGGTGAAAAAGGTGGGGGCCAAGGCCCTTTTCGCCACCCATTACCACGAGCTGACGGGGATGGAAAACGAGATTGACGGCGTGAAAAATTACAACATCGCCGTCAAAAAGCGGGGGGACGACATCACCTTCCTGCGCCGGATTGTCCGCGGCCCGGCGGACGACAGCTACGGCATCGAGGTGGCCAAGCTCGCCGGCATCCCCGAGGCGGTGGTTTCCCGGGCGAAGGAGATCCTGCGCGGCATCGAGAGCGGCGAGCTGGAAACGGGCGGCCGGGGAGAACCGGCCGGGGAGCGCTTCGAAAGCGAGAACGGGCAGCTTTCCCTGCTGCCGGCCGGGGACAGCGAGGTGGTCCGGCGGCTCAAGGAGCTGGACGTGAACACCCTCACCCCGATCGAAGCGATGCAGACCCTTTATGAGCTGACCAAGCTGGCGAACACCTATTGACCCCGCGGGAAAAACGCCGCCGGTCCCCCGGCGCGGCGATAGAGGAAGGAAGAGGCATATGCGTACAAGCACGGCGATCCTGACGGCTCTGCTGACTTTTCTGGGCGGCATCCTCCTCGGCTTTCTGCTGGCGCCCGTCCGGCGCGGGATCGGCAACAACTGCGGGAACCACACCCACGTCCATTACCATGGGAAAGAGGACGCCGGCGGCGTTCCGGCACAGGAGGACGGCGAGGCGGTTCCCTTCTGATTCGGAGAAGGGACGCCGGGGACGGAAGGGAGGCGCGCGATGGCCAGAATACATGTGCTGGACAAACATACAGCCGAATTGATCGCCGCGGGAGAGGTGGTGGAACGTCCCTCCTCGGTGGTGAAGGAGCTGATGGAAAACGCGATCGACGCGGGGGCGAGCACCGTCACCGTGGACATTCGCAACGGCGGCGTTAAAAGCCTGTCGGTCGCCGACAACGGCTGCGGCATCGCCCGGGAGGACGTGCCGGTTGCTTTCCTGCGCCACGCGACCAGCAAGGTGCGCGCCGAAAGCGATCTGGAGGCGATCGGGACCCTCGGCTTCCGCGGCGAGGCGCTGGCCTCCATCTCGGCGGTGGCCAGGGTGGAGCTGCTCACCCGCACCGCGGAGGAGACGGCCGGCACCCGCTACCGGATCGAGGGCGGGGAAGAAATCCTTTGTGAGGAGGTCGGCTGCCCCCAGGGTACGACAATACTCGTGCGGGACCTGTTTTATAATGTCCCCGCGCGGATGAAATTTCTCAAAAAGGACGTGAGCGAGTCGAATTCGGTGGCCGGCGTGGTGGACCGCGTCGCGCTGTCCCATCCGGAGGTGTCGGTGCGTTTCCTCCGGGACGGGAAGGAGGAGCTGCTCACCCCCGGCGACGGGAAGCTGCTCAGCTGCATCTACACCGTGTTCGGCCGGGACTTCGCCGCCGGGATGACGCCGCTGGAGTATACGCTGGGCGGCGTGCATGTGCACGGCTACGTTTGCAAGCCTACCTGCGGGCGGGCCAACCGCACCATGCAGCATTTCTTCATCAACGGCCGGTATGTCAAGACGCGCACGGCCATGGCCGCGCTGGAGGAAGCGTACAAAGGCTCCATGATGGTGGGGAAATTCCCCTCCTGCGTGCTGCATATCGACCTGCCGCTCGAAGCGGTGGACGTCAACGTCCATCCGGCCAAGATCGAGGTCCGCTTTGTCAACGAACGGCCGTTGTTCGATGCGGTGTATCACGGGACAAAGTCCGCCCTGCAGGCGGCCGCGCCGGCGGCGTCCATGACGCTGCCGGTCAGAACGCCGCCGGTTTCGGCTCCCGGCGGGGGAGGACGGGCCGTCCCGGAGCAGACACGGCTGTACGGCGCCCCGCCGACCGCTCATGCGGCGGTGGAACAGGCCGCCCGGCGGGAAATGCCGGACCTTCCGGTTCCCTCTGCTCCCCCCGCTTCCTCTCCTTCCTCCCCTGCTTCCCCTCCGGACGAGTCTCAGGACCCTCTTTCCCAAAGAGGGAACGCCCCGGCGGGATTCGGCGGCGCATCCGGGCGGACGGCCCTGCGCTCCCCGGCTTCCGGCGGCGGGCTTTCTTTCCGCGACGGCGGCGGCTCCACCTACGGGCGGCCGCTGATCGTGCCGGACATCGTGCGCACCGAAGGGGAGGGCCCGGCCTCGCGCGCGCCGTCCCCGCTGTCGGCGATGGAGCGCTTCCTGGACGAGGAACCGCCGGCGGGCGCCCCCGTCCCCTCCCGGCCGCCGGAGGCGCCGGCCGCGCCGCCTGCGGAAGAGGAACCGGCGGTCCGCTGCCTGGGGGAGGCGTTCGCCACCTACATCCTTGCCCAGCGCGGGGACGCGCTGTATTTCATTGACAAGCACGCCGCCCATGAGCGGATACTTTACGACCGGCTGAAGGCCGCCGAGCGCGCGGACGCCCAGCTCCTGCTGGAGCCGGTGGCGGTTTCCCTCAGCCGGGAGGAGTACGCCGCCCTGCTCCCCGAGCTTGACACCCTGGCGAAGGCGGGCTTTGAGGCGGAGGATTTCGGCGGGCACAGCGTCCTGGTGCGCACGGTGCCCATGCTGCTCACCGGCGGGGATGTTGCCGCCCTGATTCAGGAGATTGCAGGCGGCCTGGCCTCCGGCCGGCGGGAAATCACCACCGACAAGCTGGACTGGATTTATCATTCCTCCGCCTGCCGCGCCGCGGTCAAGGCCGGGGATTTCACCTCGCCGGAGGAGCGGCAGGCGGTCGCGGAGCGGATTCTGCTCTCCGACGATATACGCACCTGTCCGCACGGCCGCCCCGTCTGCTTTGAACTGACCCGGCGGGAGCTGGAAAAGCAGTTCGGCCGGGCAAAGTAGACGACGCCCCGAAGGCGCCCGGCCGTTTCGGCCGGCCAAAGGAGACTGCCCTATGCCTGAAAGCAAGCCCCTCCTGCCGGTGATCGCCGGCCCCACTGCCTCCGGCAAGACCGGGCTGGCGGTGGAGCTGGCGCTGCGCCTGAACGGCGAGGTGGTTTCCGCCGACTCCATGCAGGTGTATGCCGGCCTGCAGATCGGCACCGCCCGGCCGACGCCTGCGGAGATGCGCGGGGTGCCCCATCATCTGGTGGGGTTCCTCCCGCTGACGGAGAAGTACAGCGTGGCGCGGTACGCGGAGGATGCCCGCCGGGCGATGGCGGACATCCGCGCCCGGGGACGGCTGCCCATCCTCTGCGGAGGGACCGGGCTGTATGTCGACGCGGTGGCGGACAACCTCCGGTTCGCCGGGCGGGGGGAGGACCCCGTCCTGCGGGAGAAGTTGTCCCGCCGGGCGGATGAGGAGGGGACGGAGGCGCTGCTGGAGGAGCTGCGGGCGGTGGACCCGGAAACGGCGCGGCGGCTTCATCCCTCCAACCGGGGCCGGATTGTCCGCGCGCTGGAGCTGTACCGCACCACGGGGATGACCATGAGCGAGCAGCTCCGCTTTTCCCGCGGCGTTCCCCCTCCCTTTGAGGCGCGGGTGGTCGTGCTGGACAGCCGGGACCGCGCCTTCCTGTACGACCGGATCAACCGCCGGGTGGACGGGATGCTGGCCGCCGGCCTGCTGGAGGAGGCGGAGCGGGCGCTTTCCGCACCCACCGCGCCCACGGCCCTGCAGGCGATCGGCTACAAGGAACTGGCGCCGTATTTTGCCGGCGGGCTTTCCCTGGCGGAGGCGGTGGAAAACCTGAAACGCTCCACCCGGCGGTACGCCAAGCGGCAGCTGACCTGGTTCCGCCGCCGAAAGGACGCCCGCTTTTTGTATATCGACGATTACGACGGCCTTCCGGCGCTGGCCGACGCCGCACAGGCGGCCTTGGCCGCCCCGCCGCCGGCCTGAAGCCGGCCCCCTTTTACGACGAGCAGGAGGAACGCCCATGGAACCCTTTGTCAAACGCATTATCACGGTCGTGATCTCCCTGTTCCTGATCGCCTATGTCGGCTATCAGGCGTATCAGGTGTTTTATAACCCGGTGAAGACCGAGACGGTCACCAGCTACAGCATGTACGACACCATCGACGCCGAGGGCATTACCATCCGCAGCGAGACCAGGATCGCCGGCGAGGCGGACGGCTTCCTGTTTTACACGGTGGAGAACGGCAGCCGGGTGTCCAAGGGGGGCGTGATCGCTCAGGTGTTCCCCACCGAAGCGGACGCCCTCGCCCAGCGGGAGCTGGACGCGCTGAATCAGGAAATTGCTTCCCTGAAAGAAATCCAGCTCCAGGGCACGGCCAACAGGACGAACCTGGACGTGATCGACAAGCAGATCAGCCAGCTTGTGGGGCAGATCACGGAAGGGGTGAACTCCCTGTCCCTTTCCGGCCTGTCGGACTGGCATTCCCGTCTGCTGGAGCTGCTGAACAAACGGCAGATTACGGTGGGGACGGTGGAAAATTTCGATACCCGCCTGGCCGCGCTCAATCAGGAAAAAGCCTCGCTGGAAGGGTCGTTTTCCCAGGCGGTCTCCTCCGTGACCTCGCCGGAGGCCGGGTATTTTGTCAGCGAAATCGACGGCTTTGAGGAGACGCTCAAGGTAGACGACGCCCTGCTGCTCACGCCGGAACGGCTGACCGAGCTGATGGAGAGCACGCCTTCGGCCGATTCCGCCGGCTATGTGGGAAAGGTCGTGCGCAATTACGAATGGTATTTCGCCTGCCTCATTCCCGCGGAGTATGCGGCGTCCGTGCGCATGGAGATGACGCCGACCCTGCTGTTCCCCTTCGTCACCGATGAGCCGGTGTCCGCCACCGTAGTGGCCGCCAACCGGGACAAGGAGGGAAACACGGCGGTGGTTTTCGAGTGCGTCACCATGTCCAGCGCGCTTTCTTCCATGCGGGTGGAGCCGGTACAGATTCGGCTTCAGAAATACGAGGGGCTGCGGGTGCCCAGCAGCTGCATCATCAAAAACGAGGAAGGGGAATACGGCGTGTACGCGCTGGTGGGGGATACCTGCACCTTCCGCCGTGTGAATATTCTGCATTCCGAACCGGAATACGTTATCTGCGAGGAGACGGACAAGGACGGCTATCTCAAGCTTTATGACGACATCATCACCGAAGGGAAGGGACTGTACGATGGAAAGACCGTGCGATGACGTGCGCGAGAATTTAAAGCGGATTCGGGAGACCATGGCGCAGGCGGCGGTCGCCTCCGGCCGTCGGCCGGAGGACGTGCGGCTGCTGGGCGTGACCAAGACCGTGCCGCCCGACCGGATCAACGCCGCGCTGGAGGCGGGCGTTACGATGATCGGGGAGAACCGTGTGCAGGAGTTCCTGGAGAAACGGGACGCGCTCCGGCTGGAAGGGGCCGCCGTCCATCTGATCGGCCACCTGCAGACCAACAAGGTTTCCCGGATCGTCGGTCTGGTGGACATGATCGAATCCGTCGACAGCGTCCGTCTGGCGCGGGCGGTCTCGGACGCCTCGGTGAAACGGGGCCTGGTAACCGATGTGCTAGCGGAGGTAAATATTGGGAGAGAGGAAGCGAAATCCGGCGTTTTCGCAGAAAATCTGGACGAAATGCTGGAGGAAATCCGGCTTTTTCCCGGAATCCGGGTGCGCGGCCTGATGACGGTGCCGCCAATCCTGGAAACGGAGGGGGAAAAAAGGGCGGTTTTTTCGCAGATGTACAAACTGTTTATTGACATTAGGGGCAAAAACAAGGATAATGTTGTTATGGATACTCTGTCCATGGGGATGTCCGGGGATTACCGTGAGGCCATCCTTGAGGGCGCGACGCTCGTGCGGGTCGGTTCGGCCCTGTTCGGCCGTCGCGCGTATCCTGCGCGCTGACGGCTCAGGCCGCACGGCGTCTCTTTGTGCGTATAAGCCGGGAAGGGGAAGGAGACGGCCCCGCCCTTTCCGGAAAGCTCTGTCCGGATGGGCGGCGGTTTGTGAAGGCCGGCCTGCCAATGGGACGGGGATAAGGAAACCAAAAAGAAAGGACAGGATGAAAGGCATGAGCTTGATCGACAAATTCAAGAATCTGATGAGCGACCCGGAGGACGACGAGTTTGAGGAGGACGGGATGGACGACGGCATGGACTTTGTGACCAAGCCGGAGGACAAGGCCCCCGCTCCCGCCGCAGATCTCCCGGCGGAACCCTCCAAGCGCAACAATAAGGTGGTCAACATCCACGCCACGGCGCAGCTTCAGGTGGTGCTGGTCAAGCCCGAGCGGTTTGACGACGCGAGCGCGGTGGCCGACCATCTGAACGCGAAACGCACCGTGGTGCTCAATCTCGAAAGCGCCAACAAGGATGTCGCCCGCCGGATCCTCGACTTTTTGAGCGGCGTGGCCTACGCCAACGACGGCCAGATCAAAAAGGTGGCGAACTGCACCTTTATCATCACCCCCTACAATGTGGGGATCATGGGCGACCTGCTCGACGAGCTGGAGAACAATGGCCTCTACTTCTAAAAAAACGCCTTCTGCGGGCGCGAAGGCGTCCACTGCGGCGGAGGACGGGCTCCTCCGCGCCGCGGCGGAGGATGCTCTGCGCCTTTGCGACAGGCGGAACGCGCCCCGTTTCCTCGGCTTTCTGGACGGGCGGCAGCGCGCCGTGGTGCAGGAGCTGGTCCATACGCTTCATGCGGTGAACACCGCCTTCTGGGGCGGTTATCCGGAGGCGGAGCGGGTGTTTTTCGGCGCGTTCCCGGATTATATGGAAGGGGCGCCGGATGCCGCCGAAAAGCGGGAGGCGTTCCCGCTGACGGCGCTGGGCTTCCGCTTCCGGAAGGAGGCGCGCCTCACCCACCGGGATTTCCTCGGCACCCTGCTGGCCTGCGGGGTCCGGCGGGAAAAGGTGGGGGACATCCTCTGCGGGGAGGGGCTGGCGGTCGCATTTCTGGATGCGGGGCTGGCCGGCTTCCTGGCCGGGCAGGTGGAAAAGGTCGGCGGGGAGGGAGTGACCCTCCTTCCGGATTACGACGGGGAGCTGCCGGGCTTCGGCGGTTTCCGGGAGATCCGGGATACCGTGGCGTCTCCCCGGCTGGACGCGGTGGTGAAGGTCGCCGCCGGCGTCTCGCGGGAGGAGGCCGCCCGCCGGATCGAGGCGGGGCTGGTATCGGTCAACCATATCCCCTGCCTGTCGGTTTCCGCCGCGGTGAAGGAGGGGGATGTCCTCTCTCTGCGGGGGGTTGGGCGTTTTGCGGTGGGGGAGCTGGGACCTGTGTCCCGCAAGGGCCGCCTGTTTCTCACACTGCGCCGGTATTTATAAGCGACAGGTTAACAGCGCCTGATACGCGCAGGCGCTTTCCAAAACGGAACACGATCGTCGGAAAGGAAGGGCTCCCGTTATGCTGACTGCCAACGAAATCCGCAATGTTACCTTTAACCGAAGCATGGGCGGCTACAAGACCGCGGAGGTGGACGAGTTTCTGGATCAGTGCGCGGACACCGTCGCCGCGCTGACCACCGCCAAGGCGGAGCTGGAGAAAAAGCTGGAGGTGCTCGCCGACAAGCTGGTGGAATACCGCAACGACGAGGACAGCATCCGCACGGCGCTGCTCAGCGCCCAGCGGCTGGGCGATACCGTGGTGCGGGAGGCCAATCACAAGGCGGGGCTGATTCTGGAGGACGCGAACATCAAGGCGCAGAAAATCGTCGATACCGCCCAGAAGAATATTGTGGACGCGCAGGCGGAGTTTGAACGCATCCGCCGGGAAATCACCGCCTTCAAGGCGCGGATGCTCTCCATTTATCGGGAACATCTGGCGGTGATCGACGTCCTGCCGGAGGAACCCGCGGAGGAGGCGCCGGCGCAGGAGCCTTCGCCGGCCGCCCCGCCGGAAGCCGTGCAGGCGGAACCGGCCGCGGAGCCGGCGTCCGAGCCGGCCTTCGAGCCGGTGGAGGAGCCGAATGCGGAGGCGGCGGCCGACAGCGTATACAGTGACGACGCGGCGGACGGCGCCGCCTCCCGCGGGGTGGTGCTTGACCTGCCGGTCCTGCAGGAGGACGACGCGGCCGTCCCGCCGGAAGCCGGGCAGCCGGAGCCGGCCGCCGCGGCACAGCCGGGTTCCCGCTTCGGGGACCTGAAGTTCGGGGACGATTACGACATCTCCAAGGATACCGACGACGAACCGGGGTTCTTCCGGCGGAGAAAATAAACAGCCTGTCGGCAGGGGCGGCGTACCGTTAATTCGGCCCGCCGCCTTTGCCCGTCCCGGGCGGCTTTGCCGTGGACGGCGCCCGGGACGCCGCACCGCGGCGCATGGCGCCGCCTTCATGGCGGACGCTCACGGCGGAAACGGGGAAACAGTATGTATCAGGCGTTTGTCCTGCTTTTGACTGCAGCGCTGATCGTGTTGGATCAATTTACCAAGCTGCTGGCGCTGGCCTTTCTTCAGCAGGAGCCTTTTGCGATTATTCCGGGCGTGTTCGAGTTCCACTTTACCACCAATCCGGGGGTGGCTTTCGGCCTGTTCCCCGGCAACCGCTGGATTTTTATCGGCCTGACCTCGATGGTGGTGCTGGTCATCCTGGCGGTGCTGCTTTCCGGCAGGCTGCGGGTGCATCACAAAATGCTCACCGCCAGCGGCATCCTGATCGTTGCCGGCGGGCTTGGGAACCTGATCGACCGGATTTTCCGGGGCGAAGTGGTGGATTTTCTGTATTTCAAGCTCATCGATTTTCCCATCTTCAACCTTGCCGACTGTTATGTGGTGGTCGGTGCGGCGCTGCTGCTGATTTTTTACCTCTTTTTGTTCAAGGATGAGAAGTCGCCCTCCAAAGCCGCCGCCCCCGGGCGGGCGCAGACCGGAGCGGAGGGAGGGTCGCCTCATGAAGGTGGAACGCCGGATTCCTCCGCCGGACAAGGCGGGGGAGAGGCTTGACCGATACCTGGGCGAGGAGCTGGGAGTTCCCCGCTCGCAGGTGCAGGTCTGGCTGGAAAAGGGGCTGGTGACGGCCGGCGGCGTGACCCGGGCCAAGAATTACCGGCTGCGCGGCGGCGAGGAGATTGCCGTGTCGGTGCCCGCCCCTGTCGCGTACGAGGCGCAGGCGGAGGACATCCCGCTGGATATTGTGTATGAGGACGACGACCTGCTGGTGGTCAACAAGCCCAAGGGGATGGTGGTTCACCCCGCGGCCGGGAATTATACCGGCACCCTGGTTAACGCCCTGCTCGCCCATTGCGGGGACAGCCTGTCCGGCATCAACGGCGTGATGCGCCCGGGGATTGTCCACCGGATTGACAAGGATACCAGCGGGCTGCTGATGGTGGCCAAAAACGACCTGGCCCACCGCAGCCTGGCCGAGCAGATCAAGGCGCACAGCTTCACCCGCCTATACGAGGCGGTCGTGGTCGGCCGCCTGCGGGACGACGAGGGCACCGTCAACGCGCCGATCGGCCGTCATCCCGTCCACCGCAAGAAGATGGCGGTGACCGAACGGAATTCCAAGCCTGCGGTAACGCACTATGAGGTGATTGCCCGGTATGCGGGATACACCCATATCCGCGTCCGGCTGGAAACGGGGCGGACCCATCAGATCCGGGTGCATATGGCGTATCTGGGGCATCCCGTGGCGGGGGACACCGTCTATGGAGGAGGGCGCCCGCCTGCCGGGCTGCAGGGGCAGTGCCTGCACGCGCGGGTGATTGGCTTCCGCCATCCGCGGGACGGGCGGTATATCGAGCTGTCCAGCCCCCTGCCCCCGTATTTCACGGCGTTTCTGCGCACTCTCGGCGAGCCCATGTGAAGGCGGAACGGCCGGCAGCGGCGGCCGCAGGGCGCTCGGAAAGAAAAATACAACAGGCGCCCGCCTTCACGCGGAACCGCCGGAAAGGCATGGGAATGGATTCTGCAGCGCATCGTGAGGGCCGCCTGTTCGACGGCATACTCCTGCTGTCCGATCTGGACGGCACCCTGCTGGACAGCAGGAAGAATATCCCTGCGCGCAGCCGGGAAGCAATCCGGCGCTTTAAGGAACAAGGGGGGCTTTTTTCCATCGCGACCGGCCGCTGCCCCTGCTCGGCGGAGATTGTGGCCCGGCAGGCGGAGGTGAACTGCCCGGGGGTGACGCTCAACGGCGCGGTGGTTTACGATTTCCGCGCCGGCCGCCCGGCAGGTCAGACCTGTCTGCCGGAGTGGTATCAGGCGGTGCTCCGGGACGTGCATGCGGCCTTCCCGGCCGTGGGGCTTCAGGTCTACGTCGGCTCGGACATCTACATCGTGCATTCCAACGATGTGGTGGAGCGGCTTTTCCATATCGAGCACACCGAGAAATGCCGCAAGGAGGCTTCCTTCGGCGGGCTGCCGCCCCGCGTGAACAAGGCGCTGATCGGCGGCAGGCATGAGGAGCTTCAGCGGGTCCGCCGCTTTCTGGAGGGCCGGCTGGAGGGGATGTACGGCATGTTTACCGAGGAGCAGTATTATGAGCTGCTCCCCGCCCACACCAACAAGGGGACGGGCGTCCGCCAGGTGGCGGAGGTCTGCGGGGTTTCCCCCTCCTGCATCGCCGTGGTGGGGGACTATTACAACGATGTGGAGATGCTCAAGTCCGCCGCCTACCCGATGGTGGCGGGCAACGCGCCGGACGATGTCAAAATATTCGCCCGCTTCATCGCCGGGGACTGCGACGGGGGCGTGGTCGCGGACGTGATCGAGCATATGGAGAGGCGGCTGCGCGAGCGGGGCCGTCTGTAACCCGCCGCTTTTCGCATTGCGGGCAAACAGGCAGGGGCCGGAGGCCGCCCATAAGGCGGCCTCCGGCCCCTTTTGTTGTCGCTGTGGCAGGAAAAACCCCGTCTGCCGGGAAGAATGAAAAGGCTGCCTGGCAGAGGATGAGCGGGGGCAATACGGTTATTTTTACAACGCAGGGCTGATTTCGCCCATTCAGGCGCCCGTTTGGGCGCTGCGGGGGCAGCGGCGCAAATGATGGCCCTTCGCAGCTCCTGAAAAGCTTGCCGGCATGATATCCTTCTGGAGCCTACGCCAGTTCCCGGCTCAGCCGGGGGCTCCGGCTTCTGCTTTAGCCTGCGAAAGGGAAGGCCCGCCCCGCGGCGGGGTCAGCGGCCGCCGAACAGCACGCCGTAATAGTCCTGCTCCAACACCTGCTTGGAATATGCGAACATGTCGTTAACCTGCCGCGCCTGGTCCGCCGCATACCCATCCGGGACGGAAACCCCCTCGTTGGGGGTGAAGACATCGGCCTGGGCGTCGTAACGCCCCAGGTCGGTGATAAAGCTGTGGTCGGACAGCACGACCAATGCGCGGGAGTCGGAGAGAATGTCCCGGCCCATCAGCAGGCGGGAGTCATACTCCAGGCCGAAAAGATTGGACAGGGTGGGCAGAATGTCCAGACTGGAGCAGGGCTTGTCCACCACGACCGGTTCCTCCATATCGCCCGACCAGAGAAGGAAGGCGCTGCGGTACACGTCAAAGCGCATGTCCACCTCCCGGCCGCCGTTGAGCTCATTCAGGGCGCTCTGCTCCAGCCCGTAGGGATAATGGTCGGCCGACAGGGCGATGACGGTGTTTTCCAGCTGTCCCGCCTTGTCCAGCTGGCCGATCAGGCTTTCCAGCGCCCGATCCAGCTCCATCTGGCAGGCCAGATAAGCCCTGGCGTTTTCGCCCATGTCCAGGTGGGCCACCTCGTCCTTATGCTTGGCGGCCATGGAGTTGCCCGTGAAGGTGTAATTCATATGGCCGCTGACCGTCATGTAATAGGTGTGGAAAGGGGCGTCCCCCACAAACTCCGGAACCGTGACCTCCATCATTTCCAGGTCGGATTCCGGCCAGGTCGGGGTTACCTCCAGCCCGTGCCCCAGGCCCTTGTAATCGTAGCCCATATTGGGGTGGGAGACATCACGGCTGTAATAATTCCAGGTGTGGTTGTGGTACGCGCGGGTGGAATAGCCCTGCCGCCGGAACTGATTTCCCAGGCAGAAAAACATGTTGTTGTCCCCCGACCGGTACAGGGACCAGACGCCGGGCGTCGGGATGAGCGAGGTGCAGGCCACATACTCTCCGTCCAGGGTGGACACCCACCACAGGGGATTGTAGAAATTTTCAAATACAAAGCCGGAGTCGGCCAGCCGGTACAGGGTGGGGGTCAGTTCCTTGTCCACCGCCCAGCGGGAGAAGCCCTCCGCGGTGATCAGGATCAGGTTTTTCCCCTGAAACATCCCGGTATAAGCGTTTTTCCGGGTAGGGGCGCGGCTGCCGAAATACCGGTGCATCGCGGAAAGGGCCGGGTCGTCGGCGCCGGCCGCCAGCGCGGCAAAATCGATGTCCATGACGTTATCCCCGTACACGGGGGGCTGCTCCGGCGGGACGTTCTCCTCCGTACCGGAAGGGGCGGTGGATTCGGGGGATGTTGTTGCCGGCGCCGAGGAACCGGGCGTCTCCTCCGGCTGGACAACCGCCCGCGCCTGAGGAAGGAACAGCTGCCGGGCGTCCAGACGGAGGGTGGCCATCACCCCGAAATTGGACACCGACAGGTTGGGGACGAACGAATCGAAATAAAGATACCTGGGCGTGATGACGCCGCGGGTGGACAGCCCCACGGCCGCCAGGGCGATCACGTGGAACGCTGCCGTCAGGCTTCCGGTCAGGGCCGCCGCTTTTTTCCTGGCGGGAAAGAGACGCGCCGCCCTCCGGCCGAAGACGCCCAGGAGCACAACCGGCACCAGCAGCGCCAGCAGCGGGAACGCCGCCGACCGGATTCCGGAGAGGATATCCCGCCAAAACTGCATCGCCTGCCCGGTTCCGGACAGGGAATACAGGACCAGGAAGGTTTTGAAAATGGCGTAGTATACCGTCTGCACCATATACCAGAGCGTGAAAAGCCCGCTGACCGCCATGGCCGCGGCCCAGCGCCGCCGCGGCGGAAACAGGGAGCAGAGGAGGGAGAGGAAAAAGCCCAGCGCAAAGGTGAACAGGGACGTGTACAGCAGCCCCCGGTCCCACAGCCGGCCGAAGCAGGCGAGCTTGACCACCAGCTCCTGCCACAGCAGGGAAAAGGGGAACCACAGGAGGGTCAGCCAGGGCAGCGCGGCGCGGATGCGGGAATGGTTTTTTGCGTGCTTCATGCGGGTCACCTCGATCGGCCGTTTTCTTACGCGCGGGACGGGGAACCCGCCGTTTTTTCTTTTCGCGTTTTTCTTCAGTTTTCACGATTCACGCTTAATCCGCTTTTCGACAAAATTCGACAGCAAAGGCAGACGTTTCCTCCGCCGGGGATGAAAGGGCGGGGAAAGGCAGGGGGAAACGGAGAAGGCGCGGTAAAAGTGGGGAAGGTGAAGAAAGTGAAGACAGCGGAAAAGTGAGAAGGAGAGAAGGCGAGAAGGCGAGAAGACGAGAAAGCGGGGAAAACCGGAGAGGGAGCCCCCGTCTTCCCGCTGTCCGCACCTCTCCCGAATAAGGAAATTGTACCATCCGGGGACCCAGCCGGCAAGTTCCAGTTTTGTAAGAAACGTTACACCTCCGTAAGTATTTTCCGCCGTTTGGTTACAGCGCTGTAATCTCCCGCGCCGGCCCGGTTCCGGAGCAGGCAGGCCCTCCGCACGCAGGGCGCGGGCTGTTTTCGGCCGCAGAAAGAAGGGAAGGGCGGCAGACCCGTTCGGCCTGCCGCCCTTCCGCTCTTCCGCCGCCCTTCCCCGCCCTGCCGGCGCGGCCGTGGAAAGCGGCCGCTTTTTTGCCTGCCGGGGAAGGGGCTGCGCTATGCAGGGTCCCGCTGCGCGGACACGGAGGCCGCTGCCGCCGTTTCCCCGGAGGCGCCCTCCGGAACCGTGCTCCCTTCCGGCTCGGTATAGACGATTTCATAGCCCTGGAAGTTTTCCAGCACATAATCGATGAAGGACCGCGCCGCTTCCTCCCCGATGCAGAAAGCCTTGCCGGTGTCCAGGATGTTGGTGGTAAGATATCCGTCCGCCGTCACCCCCAGGCTGATGTTTTCATAGCCCAGCAGGGGGAAGTTTACGCTGATGCTCATGGCGTTTATAAGCGGCGTCTGGTCGGACCATACGTTGGGCAGCGCCGGGTCGGACAGCAGCCGTTCCCAGACCTCCTCGTCCGGAAGGTCGGGAAAGGCGATCTGCGCCCAGCTGCCGTCCGCCTTTTCCGCGTTGTACCAGGCGGGACCGAAAGAGAGGGTTTCCCGCAGATTCAGGTCGTGAATCAGCTGCCCCAGCGTTTCGGGGCGGTAGGCGCTGTTGCGGTAGACATAGTATCCTCCGTCTTCCGTGCCTTCCATTTCGCCCTCTTCGTCCCCTTCGAACCGCACGGCGACAGCGCAGGCGGTGGCGATCCCCCGGATGCGGTAAACGCCGCCCTGTGCGGTGTGGATTTCATCGGTATAATAATCCTGGCCGGACAGGACGGCGCTGCCGAGCAGCCCGTCTGTCTGTCCTTCCTCCAGCCGGGCGGCTGTCCCCCCGTATTCCTCCCCGCCATAGGGCAGGGAGGAATACTGTTCGCTGATTCCGCGCTCCTCCCAGCGCGGCAGAGGGGCGGCGTTCTCGCCGGAGGACTGGGAGGCGGGTATCTCCTTGACCGGCCACCGGGGCGAGGATGCGGAACGGTACAGGGCGGCTCCTCCCAGCGCCGCCGCGCACAGGCAGGCGGCCAGCGCGCTCCATCGTATCCATCTGTTCCTTTTCGGCGGCCGGCCTGCCCCGGCGGATTCGGCCGGCGCGGCCGCCTCACAGATATACTCGTCCCGGATCCCCTCCATGGCGGAGAGGAGACGGTTTGCTTTGTCGTGGCGTTCAGACATGCGTTTTCCTCCTTTCGCGTTTTGCGGCAGGGATGCGGGCGGACTCAAAGGAGGATTCCCTCCGTTTCCAGGTGCGCCTTCAGCTGCTTGCGCAGGCGGAACAGCTGGGACTTTATCCGGCTTTCGCTGCCGCCGGCCTGCGCCGCCAGGGAAGCCAGAGGCTGCATATACCAGTACCTTCGGACAAAGAGCCTTCGCTTTTCCGCCGGAAGGCCGGCCAGGAAACGGTTGAGCGTTTCGGCCAGCGCCCGGTCGTCCGCTTCGGCTTCCGTGCTCCGCGCGTCGGGGAGGCATTCCTCCAGCTCGGACAGGGCCAGCGGCGCCTGTCCGCCTCCCCGCTTCCCGGCGGCGGCCTGCTTTCGCCGGTTCATCGCCAGGTTGCGGGTGATTTTCCCCAGAAAAGCGGAGAGCCGCTCCGGCCGGGCCGGCGGGATCGCCTTCCAGGCGCGCAGAAGGGCGGTGTTGACGCACTCGTGCGCATCCTCCCGGTTGTCCAGAATGGCATAGGCGATGGAAAAGCAATAGCCGGCATATTTGCGCTGGCTTTCGGCAATGGCGGAGTCGGAGCGCTCCCAGAACAAATCCACAATCTGCCGGTCGTCCATGCCGCATCCCTCCCGTTTGCGTTTGATCGGGCCCTTCACTGATATACACCGCAAAATCCCGTTTCGGTTGCGCGGGAAACGCCAATCGCCGCCGGACAGATAAAAAAGGAACCCGCCGTCTTTTGCGGCGGGTTCCTTTAAAAAAGCATCCGGAACCCCTTGGCCGGTCCCGTAATCCGCGTTTTTGGGCGCACAACCGCACAACCGCGCTGCCCGGCTGCGGCTTGGCGGTCCGCGGTATCGCCCATGCCCGCCCATGGCGGCCGTCCTCCGTCCGCGGAGGCGGATTCGGCTACATTTCCAGCCGGCCCGCCGCCTTCAGCCGGCGCAGGTCGCCGATCAGGTCGTTGATCGGCCACCACAGCGCACCGACGGTTTCCAGCTCGTTTATCCGTTTTTCAGGGTCGCTGCAGCGAAGCCCTTCGGGATTCCACTCCCGGCCGCGGCACAGCCGGTCGATCATGGCGTCCAGCTCCTCTTCGCTGTATTCGCCGCCGCGGATTTTCCGCGCGACATCCTCCCGCACCCAAGGGAAGGGGGAGGCCGTCAGCAGCTCCAGCAGCGCGGCGTTCAGCCGTTCGCATTCCTCGCGGCTTTTGATGCCGTATTCCTCCAGAATGCGGATAAGGCGCTGCCAGTCGTCGGCTTCGATGGCGTGTTCAATGCTGTGCTCCGCCGCCTTCAGGAAGACGGGCAGCTGCGGCATAAACGAAAGGCGGTAATCGATGATTCGGAGGGCCTTTTGATAAAACGGCGATTCCCTGTCGAAATAGTGCAGGACGAACTCGACAAGGGAGGCGTTGCAGTAAGCCTCCGGCGGCCACACGTCTTGGAACCGCGGCCTGTGGGGAAAGTGATACCAGAGTTGGCAGGGGTACTCGTTGTTGGAGGGGATGGACCAGTAGCAGCCCTTTTCCGTAACGTATTCGCAGCCTTCGAGATAACGCATCATATCCCGGACCATTGGCTGTTCCTTGCCGCTGCACCCGATTTCCTTTAAAATTCCCCAGGCCATGAAGGTCTGCACCGGGGAGGAATGGGGGTTCAGGTTGTCCGGTTCCAGACCGTGGCCGAAACCGCCGTCCGGGTTCTGATAAACCTTCAGCGCTTCGACAACCTCCTCCGGGCTGCCGTTTTCAAAAGCGCACCGCCACCGTGCGATGTCCAGATGCCGGGCGAACAGATAGACCCATTGGCGCATGCAGAGAAAGTGGTCTTTGCCGAGCGTTTTCATCGTCATTTCTCTCCTTACATCCCGCGGCAACCATCATAGGAGGGGGGTTCGATTTCCCCTATTTTCCCCATTATAGCATACGCCGGTGCGGCCGGCAAGCAGGCGGCGCCCCCGCTTTATGCGTGCCGGCGGCCGGAGAAAAGCCGGGTACGGTTTGACCATCCGCCGGGCCCGCCGCCCGGCAGGGTCCGGGCTCCCGGCCTGCGCCCTTCAGCAGGACGTTTCAAAATCCTTTTTCAGCCGCTTGATGATCTTCTTTTCCAGCCGGGAAATATAGGACTGCGAGATGCCCAGCAGGTCGGCCACTTCCTTTTGGGTGTGTTCCTTATTGCCGTTGATGCCGAAGCGCAGGCACATGATAAACTGTTCTCGTTCGGATAGGTGGGAGATGCAGTCGAGAAGCAGGGTCTTTTCCGCCTCCTGCTCGATATTGCGGTTGACCACGTCCGGGTCGCTGCCCAGAATATCCGAAAGCAGCAGCTCGTTCCCGTCCCAGTCCACGTTGAGCGGCTCGTCGATGGACAGCTCGTTGCGAAGCTGGGTGTTTTTCCGCAGGTACATCAGGATTTCGTTCTCGATGCAGCGGGAGGAGTAGGTTGCGAGCTTGATGTTCCGGGAGGGGCAGAAGGTATTGACCGCTTTGATTAAGCCGATGGTGCCGATCGAGATCAGATCCTCGATCCCCACCCCCGAGTTTTCGAATTTCCGGGCAATGTATACCACCAGGCGCAGGTTGTGGGTAATCAGAACATCCCGCGCGGAAGCGTCGCCCTCTTCAATGCGGGCGAAGACGGCGGCCTCCTCCTGAGCGGTCAGCGGGGGCGGGAGCGAATCCGCGCCGTTGATATAGTGCGCTTCTTCGCCCGCCCGGCCGAGCAGGCGGAGAAGCCGGCGGCGCAGGCGAAACCAGAGCCGAAGGAAGGGGTGGGGCGCTTGGCGTGTTCCATGCATGGCGGTATCCTATCCTTTCGTAGAGCGGGACGGTTCGGTTTGGCGTGAGGGGGCGGCAGCGGCGGACGGCGGGGCGGGGGAGGCCGAGGGAGCTGCAGAGGGAACCGGGGGGACGGGGGGGCAAGGGGGGCAAGAGAGAGAGACAGAGGCCGGGGAAGGGGCCGCAGTGGCTTTTCCCTCCAGCAGGCTGACAATATCCACCCCGATCAGGGCGTCGTACTCGCCCCGGCCCAGGGCGTCGCAGACAGCGACATAGATGCCGGTGATATCGGTCCGGCGGCCGGCGGGCGTGCCGAGCACGGCGCGCCGGGGCCGGAATGCCGGGAGCAGGCCGGTGCCGCTCACCGTATGCAGCGGGATCATCCGCAGCCGGCTTTTGACGGCGGCCGCATCCGTGTCGGCGGGCGGGCAGACGCCGGCCCCGGCGGCCGGCCGGACCGCCGTGCGCAGGTCTTCCGAAAGGCAGGGGGCCAGCGCTTCGTACCGGACGATGGCGACCGGACTGCCCGAAAAGACCTCGGTGACATGGTGGCCGGTGTCGTAGAGGGCGCGCAGGTCTGCGGTTCCGTTCCCGCCGTCCACGGTCAGGCGGTAATCCCGGCCTTCGGGCGCGCGCTTGCGGGTAAAGCGGTCGTAAACGCGGATGGCCAGATAGCTCACTACCGTCAGCGCGACCAGGAGGAGGGGGGAGACATTGTAATACACCACCCCGTCCAGCACATAAAAGCCGTCCGGCGCGGCAAAAAACCACAGAGCGAAGGCCAGACCGGCGAAAACGGCGGACACCACCAGGAAAACCAGCAGCTGCTTTATGTAGGGCTTCCCTCCCTGCCAGTAAAAAGCCGCGCGGACAATCAGGGCCGCGGCCGCCAGCTTCAGAAGCAGGGAAACGGAGGACGGCAGGCCGGGTATCAGGACCAGGCAGCAGCTTGCCGCGCCGATGCCGGCCCCCAGCACCAGCCGCCACCGCCTGCAGGGGAGCCGGAGAATCCGCCCGGTTGCCGTGAGCAGGAGAAAGTCGATGAACAGGTTGAGCGCCAGGAGCACGTCGATATAAATAACCGGCATGGATTTCGTCCCCTTTGCTAAGACCGGCCGGCGGCCGTGGATACCCTTTCATTATAGCGGGGAAAAAGCGGGTAATCTGCCGAAAAGGCGGGGGAGCGGCAAAAATGCCCTGCCGGCCGGTTGGCGGCGCAGACGCAAAAATCCGCCTGCGGGCGTGAATACGACCTACAGGCGGATTTTCCAGCGTTTTATCGCCGCGCCGCGGCATGCGCCGCTTTCCCGGCGCCGCGCGCGTCAGCGCCGCAGCAGGGAGGCGAACAGGCTCTGCGCGGAATTCAGGAGACTGCTAAAGGAGTAGTCGGGGGTTTCGTAGTAATAATAGACGTTGTCCGTAATCATGCCGATCAGGAGCAGAACGCCCAGCACCAGGCCGACCGTACCGAGCACAATGCCCGCGATCGCCGTGCCGCCGCATCCTTTCGCCTTGGCCGCGATTCCGAGCACCACGGCGGTTACGCTGAGCACGACGTTCAGGAAGGGGATGCAGAACAGCGCCACCGACAGAATGCCGAGGATCAGGGAGGCGATCCCCAACCCGCTCCCCGGGGCGGCGGGCGCCGCCGGCGGATAATAGGGGGAATATCCCGGGGTGTACCCCGGCTGCTGCGGCTGGCCGTAGGGGGAAGGCGGCTGGCTGCCGGCCGGCTGGGTATACGGCGGATAGGCCGGGGGCTGCGCCGGGTTGGGCACATACTGCCGCTGCTGCGGCACGCCGGCGTACCCGTAGGGCATCCCCTGGGAAGGCGGGGCATAGGGGGGCGTGTATCCGCTCTGCGGCGGCCCGTAGGGACCCGCGCCGTTCTGCCCGACCGGCGGCGCGGCAGGCTGCCGCCTTCCTTCCGGCTGCCGGTACTGCGGCGCCTGGTCGGCGGGAATATACTTCGGCGGCACGGGCGCCGCCGGCGCCGGTCCCGCGGGAGGCGCCGGTTCCGCCGGGGCTGCCGGAGCCACTGGGGGCACTGGGGGCACCGGGGGCACTGAGGTCGTCGGGGCCGCCGGTTCTGCCGCCTGGCTTTCCGGCGCGTTGTCTTCACCGGCGGCGGGAGCGGCCGGCGTGCTTTCGCTGTTTTTGCCCCAAAAGTCGAACTGATCGGCCATAGTTATGCTCCGTTTCTCGGCGGATTCCTTCGGTGTCGTCGTCTGCCGCCGCCGACGGCAGACACCGGCTGATGGGAAAATCCGGACGTATGGCGGCCGCCATGCGTCCGGCCGCACGGGAGACCGGCTCCCTTTCCCTGCTCAGTATAGCAGACGCCGCCGGAAATTACAAGTCGCTTGTACCGCCGGACGGGCGCCTGCCGTGCGCCGGCGCTGATATTTCCGCGGCTTTCCGGAAAAGATAGGAGGGAGAACGGGGAAATCCGCGTTGCCTGCCTCCGCGCCTGCCGCCGAAACGGGCGGCCGCGGCCGGTCTGACCGGGCGGGCGACCCCGGTGAAAGGATGGGACACGCTTGGAAAAGACAAAGAAGAGGGAAAAGCCGGAAAACGGGAAAAGCCAATCCGGCGCGGCAGCGCCGCTGACGGGGGATTATGAAGCCGACGTGCGCTTGCTGGATGAGACCCTGCGGATAGGGAAAAGCTTCGACGTGATCGGCCGGAACATCACAATCGGCGGCCGCCGGGCGCGGCTGTACGGCATCGACGGCTTCGTAAAGGACGACCTGATGCAGCGGGTGATGCAGTTCCTGATGGGGGTGAAGCCGGAGGAGCTGGAGCGGCTGCCGTCCATGGAGGCGTTTGCCGACCGCTTCCTTCCCTACGTGGAGGTGGCGGTGGCCGATGAGGCTCAGGATGTGGGCGTGCAGGTTCTCTCCGGCACGCTCGCCCTGCTGGCGGAAGGGTATGCGGGGGCGCTGATGGTGGACGCCCGCACCTATCCGGCCCGCGGGGTGGAGGAGCCGGACGACGACCGGGTGCTCCGCGGCGCGCACGACGGCTTTGTGGAAACGCTGGTGTTCAACACCGCCCTGATCCGCCGCCGGCTGCGGGATGCGCGGCTGACCATGCAGATTGTGCAGGTGGGCTCGGTTTCCCACACCGACGTTGTGGTCAGCTATATGGAGGGGGTGGCCGACCCCAGGCGGGTGGAACGGGTGCTCAGCGCCATCCGGGGCATCTCCATCCCCTCCCTGACAATGGGGCAGGAAAGCCTGGCCGAGTGCCTGGTCCGCCGGCAGTGGTACAACCCCTTTCCCAAGGTGCGGTATACCGAACGCCCGGACAGCGCGGCCGCCTCGATCGCCGAAGGGGGGATTGCGGTGATTGTGGACAACACCCCTTCGGTGATGCTGCTTCCCACCTCAATTTTTGAGTTTGTCCAAGACGCCAACGATTTTTATTTTCCGCCGCTGGTCGGCACCTACCTTCGCCTGGTGCGGATGGTGATTTTCCTGCTGACCCTTTTTCTTACGCCTGTCTGGTATCTGCTGCTGTCCAACCCGGAATGGATTCCGCCCTGGCTGGATTTTATCCGCATTGAGCAGCCCAATACGGTTCCCATCCTGATCCAGCTTCTCATCATTGAATTCATGATCGACGGCATCAAGCTGGCTTCCCTCAACACGCCCGGGGCGCTGAGCAACGCGTTCGGCATCGTCGGGGCGCTGATTCTGGGGGAATTTGCCGTCAGCGCGGGGCTGTTTGTCCCGGAGGTAATGCTGTATATGGCGTTTGTGGCCATCGCCACCTTTACCCAGCCGAGTTTTGAACTGAGCTATGCCTTCAAGCTTTTCCGCATTCTTTTTCTCCTGCTCAGCGCGGCATGGGGGCTTTGGGGGTTCCTCGGCGGTCTTGCCCTCATGGTCGTAATGGCGGCCACAACGAAAAATGTGGCCGGGGGCGGATACCTCTTCCCCCTGATTCCGTTCCACGGGCCGGCGCTGCTTCGCCTGCTTCTTCGCTGCCCCATTCACCGCAAAAATGCCGGCCGATAATGGCAATTATTGCTCTATTTGTAATTTGTATGGGAAATTCGTCGGTAAATATGGGGTTATTTTTAAAATTGTCGCTGTCTGTTCACAAAATGATCACACATTTCTTGTATTATAAAACTAACCAAATGGAAAAGGAGGAGGAGCAGCATGCCCAAATTGGTATATGTTTATGGTGATGACAGCCGAATGCTGAATACGCTGTTGACTTCTCTTCGCAACAGCGGGTATTCGGTGGAGTACACCTCCGTTTCCAACGAAATGGGCAGAAACCGGGTGATGGCGGACATCGCCCTGATTTGTACGCCGGTCACCTCTTCCCACAAGGTGCAGATCGGCGAGCTGACGGTGGACAATGAAAATATGGAGGTCACCCATAACGGGAAGGTTCTTCACTTCACCCCGACGGAGTTCGCCATGCTGTCCTATCTGATCAAGAACGGGTCCCGCGCGGTTCCCCGTTCGGAGCTGCTGCCGGCCGTGTGGGGGTTTGAAAACGATTCCGGCACCCGGGTGGCGGACGATACGGTAAAGCGTCTGCGCAAAAAGCTGCAGGGGACCGGCGTTTCGATTGAAACGATCTGGGGCTACGGCTTCAAAATCCGGGGGGAAATTCCACAGCCCCAGTATCGGGCGGTCCGCTGAAGGGCGGGTTTCGCCGCGGCGGGTCCCCGGCCGGGGACGGCTGGAAAGACGCCGGGCTGTCATCCTGCGGAATATGGGAGCGGGAAATTGTTGAGGGCAGCTCGCATGTTTTAATGTGCCTGCAGGTTGTGAATATTTGTGCGGATGAGATCTATTTAGATGAACAGAAACAAGGTCGGTACGGAGACACTGGCTATATATAATATTCATTATCCGGTAAGTCCAGAAAATTTTAATGGAAAATCACACGATTGGCTTGCTGCTTTGCATAAAAAAGGGATATGGGCGAATATTAAGATTTTTTAGCATGAGCGTCCCCTGTGACATCTGTGCGGATGCCGGCCGAAAGTTTCGTTGTGGGTTGCATTCTCCAGAAGGTAAAAATACAGGAAAAATGGGTGCAGTCATCAAAAGGCTGCACCCATTTTTAAAGCATGGTTACGGAATTTTATGATGACGCTTCCCGTTTCCCGGTACGTCGGGGCAGGCGGGATTGCGTCGTCGGCCGGCTTCCCGGCGAATGGCGGGGGCTTGCGAAGCAAAGGGCGGGAGCCGGCCTCGGCACCAGCGTACACACCGGCGGAGAGGGCCGGCGGTTAACCGGCCGCGGCGCCGGCTTTTCTGCTGAACCCATGAACCCAGGCATTTCACCGCCGCGCCGGGAACTCCGCCCGCTTCTGCTTTGCCCAAGAACGACAGTTTCCAATGCAGACCCGGGGTTAAGCCCCGGTATTTTCCATCGGACTTGCCATCCCGCCCACGCACCCTTTACACCCGGTCAATCCGGGCAAACGCTCGCTTCCTGAGGCCCTGTTTACGGCCGGGGCGCGCAGGCGCCGTCCCAGCCGGCATCCGCCGAACGTCGCCGCCCGGTGCCCGGGAAGGAGCGCGCCGCTTCTCCGGAGCCTGTACGGGCTGTCGCTTTCGCGGGGGAGAGGGCCGGCCTTTCCTTTTCTCTCGCACTCTGTACTCTGGTACTCTCGTACTCATGTACTCACGGCCTCCTGCTGCCCTGTCCCTGCTCCTTTGTTCCCGCCGGCCTTTTTTTGGCGTATCCGGCCGGCCGAAAGGCGGCCGGATACGCCGGCGGAGGCCCGAACCCCCCGCACGGCGGTCCGCCGTTTTCCGACGGGCGGCGGCAATTTCCGCCGTGGTTTGTCGCATCCCGCCGCCGCTGCGCATAGGCTGGAGTGAAGCCCGCCCTCCGGGCTTTCAAAACCAAGGAAAGGGGGCGTGCGGATGCAGGGATTGTGTTTGGTTCTGGCGCTGGCCGTTACCGTCGAGGCGCTGGTGGAATACGCGAAGGCGATTGCAAAAGCCGTTCGCGATGGAGAGAAAAAAACGGCCGTCACGTATCTGGCGGCGATCGGCGTTTCCGTCCTCCTGTGTTTTTCCGCCAATGCGAATCTGTACGAGCTTTTGGGCGTGCATTTCACGTGGCCTTGGCTCGGTATTGTTCTCACCGGCGTTTTTGCTTCCCGCGGCGCGAATTTTGTCAGCGATTTATATTCGAAATTAAAGGGCAGTCAGGAAGCAAAGGAGAACGCTTCCTGACACCGGCGGACAGGCGGCCCCGGACAGGGCGTAATCGATCGGCGGGGACGAACCGCGTTCGCGCGCCGGCAGGGCGGCCGGCTAATTTCCGGGCAAAAAGCCCTGCGGCGGAGCCGGAAACGGCCTGACGCTGTTCTGCCGCGGTGGGAACCCTTCATTCGGACAGCGCGGCACAGAAAGCGCGGGCGCCAAAATACGGGGCGGGCGGCCTGCCCGCCGCTGTTATAATGAGCCATTGCGGAAACTTAAAGCAAAAGGCCCGCCGTGCGGCGGGCCTTTTGCTTTAAGTTAGAGGGGTGTTTTGAGGAGGGTAGAACGTACTCGCTTTGTGAAGGTTCCCGGTGCGGCTCCGTTTCCCTTCGGAGTACGCTTTTATTATAGCGGCCGGATCGGGGCATTGTGTGAACCCACTATGAATAAAGTGTAAGCATTTTTTAGATACTTTTTTAAGGATTTCCAAAGTGCAAACATTTGTTTGACTTTACCGCGGGTATATGCTATAATATCCATAACAGAAACGGGTCTGCCGACGCCTCGCGGTTTTCCCGCTGCCGCCGGGGCGGAAAAGCGGATAAAGTGCTTTATTTTGAGAAAGGGGATCGCATATGAAGCCGTTGAACGAAAAGCAGCAGAAGGTGCTGATGTTTTTGAAAGAGCGCGCTCAGGACGGCGTGCCGCCCACGGTGCGCGAAATCTGTGCCGCTGCGGGAATCAAGTCGACCTCCACCGTTCATGCCTATCTCAAGCTGCTGGAGGATGAGGGGTACATATCCCGGCAGAGCGGGCTGAACCGTGCGATCCGGATGCCGGGCGAAAGCGTGGCGCGGGTCCCGCTGCTCGGCAGGGTGACCGCCGGCAAGCCCATCCTGGCGATCGAAGAGGTGGAGGAATACGTCCCCTATTCCGGCGGCGGGTACCGACCCGGCGACCTGTTCGCCCTGCGGGTGGCGGGGGACAGCATGATTAACGCCGGCATCCTCAACGGGGACGTTGTCATCGTGCGCAAAACCCCGACGGCGGAGAATGGGGAGATTGTCGTCGCCCTGATCGGGGACGAAGCGACTGTCAAAAGGATTTATCGTGAGCAGGGCCACATCCGCCTGCAGCCGGAAAACGACGCATACGAGCCGATCCTTGTCGACGAGGTGGTCGTGCTGGGCAAGGTGATCTCCCTGCTGCGGTATTTTTAAATGGGGGAGAAAACGGCGGCATCAGAAAATCGGAGGAATCCGGGGAATCCGGGGCTGCAAGGGAAGCCGGGAGAGCGGAAAGAGAGGAAAAGGCCGGAAAAGCCGCTTCTGCTGGTAAGCGCCTGCCTGTGCGGGCAGGCGGTGCGGTACGACGGGCGGAGCTGCCCGGTCCCGGCGCTTTGCCGCCTGGCTGAGGAAGGGCTGGCGCGCCCTTTCTGCCCCGAATGTGCCGGCGGCCTGCCGACGCCCCGCCTCCCGGCGGAATGCCGGGGGAGCCGGGTGTTCCATCCAAACGGCGCGGACTGCACCGCCGCGCTGGAGGCCGGCGCCCGTCTGGCCCTTTCCCTGTGCCGGGAGCAGGGGCTGACCGCTGCCGTGCTCAAGGAAAACAGCCCTTCCTGCGGGACCCACTGGATATACGACGGCTCCTTTACCGGCAGGAAAACAGCGGGGATGGGGGTTGCCGCCCGCCTCTTGCGGCAGGCCGGCGTCCAGGTGTTCAGCGAGCGGGAATGGGAAGACGCGGTGGCCGCGGCCGCGCGGGCATCCACGGTTTCTCTGAACGGCAGAGGGACAGATCAGGCGGAATAAATCGTCAAACTGACGGGACAATGTGAAATCTGTTCGCTTGCCCCGCCCCGGCCTCCCTCCGTACAATGGAAGTACGGGGGAGAGGCCATGAATATGCTGATGAAAGAACGGATACTTCTCGTTCTGGCGCTGGTTCTTTGCGCGGCGACGGTTCTGCTGGCGGTGTGGGAAGCGCCGGAATGGGCGCCGATCGGCGTCGTTTATTCGGAGCCGGTTTCTTCCGGCGAGGCCGGGGCGAACGGAACAGATACGCTGTCGGCGGCGGACGGGACGACAGGGGACGGCGGCACGGACGGCACGGATTCGTCCGCCCCTTCCCATTCATCCTCCCCGGCGTCTTCCTCCTCGTCTGCCTCCTCGTCCGCTTCGTCTGTGCCCGGCGGGAAAATCGATATCAACGCCGCCGCGGCGGAGGAATTGACGGCGCTGCCGGGAATCGGGGAGGTTCTGGCGCAGCGGATCGTGGATTACCGGGATACCCATGGCGGCTTCGCCTCCATTGAGGAGCTGATGAACGTCAGCGGGATTGGAGAAAAGCGGTTTGCCGCCATCCGGGATCTGGTGACGGTGAACTGATGCCGGACGCCGCTTCGGCGCCGGCTTCCTGGGCTTTTTTCCGGCATAACGGAAGAGGAAAAGCGTTGTCCGCAGGCCGAAAAAGCCTTTCCGGCCGCTGCCGGCGCCGGGCAGTGCGGCGGC
Source organism: Candidatus Avimonas caecicola (assembly GCA_904419875.1). Lineage (GTDB taxonomy): Bacteria > Bacillota > Clostridia > Oscillospirales > Acutalibacteraceae > Avimonas > Avimonas caecicola. The sequence continues at coordinate 29,083 of CAJFTG010000015.1, forward strand.
AGGGCAGGACGTTTTCCCTGTCGGGAGCGTGGCGGAATGCGGAAAGGCGGAACAAAGAAAGTCGCTAAGGTAAAACGAAAAGGCCGGTTCCTGTCCGAAAGCAGTCGGATGGAACCGGCCTTTTCGTTTTATAGAGGGTTTTTACCGCTGCTTGTCAAAGCTGGGATTAAATGCGTAATAATTTTTGCTGTTGAGTTTGGAGGTCGCCAAGTCCAGCCCCTCTCCGAAACGCTGATAGTGTACGATTTCCCGCTCGCGGAGAAATTTCAACGGGTCCCGGATGTCGGGGTCGTCGATCAGGCGGAGCAGGTTGTCGTATGTGACCCGCGCCTTTTGTTCGGCGGACATATCCTCGTGCAGGTCGGCGAGCAGGTCGCCCTTGACGCCGATATAGTTGGCGGTCCAAGGCTGCGCGGAGGCGGCCATCGGCCATACGCCGGCGGTGTGATCCACAAAATAGGTGTCAAAGCCGGATTTCACAATTTCCTCGTAGCTCATGTTCCGGGTGAGCTGATGCACCATGGCGGCGATCATTTCAAAATGGGCGAGTTCTTCCGTGCCGATGTCGGTCAGGATGCCTTTGAGTTCCGGATAGGGCATGGAGTAACGTTGGCTGAGATAGCGCATGGAGGCGCCCAGCTCGCCGTCCGGGCCGCCGTACTGGCTGATGATGATTTTGGCGTATTTGGGGTTGGGGTTTTTTATCTTTATCGGGTATTGCAGCTTCTTTTCATATTGCCACATGGACAGAACCTTCCTTTCCGGTTATAATGGGGGACATCAGTTGCCCTGATAATCCCACGGCCAGGGATTATCCACCCAGCTCCAGCGGCTGCCGGTCACGTCGTTGCTGGTGAGGATATACGGGCCGAAGCGCGACTCGTACTCGCCGATCAGCTCGGCGCGGCGCTTGCGGTATTGCTCCAGCGTTTTCAGCGCGCGGCTGTCGCTGGGATGGGTGTCGAGGTAGAGGGTCATTTCGTCGATGGCGAAATCCACGGCGTCGATGCGGCGGAGCATACGGCTGCGGTCATTCATGCCGTTCATATTGCCCGTGCTGTTCATGTTGTTCATCGTGCCGCCCCTCCCAACCACGGTTTGTCAAGTTCGGGAAACAGGGTGCCCCGTTCCAGCGCCTTGTCGGTGTCGTAAACGGTGTTGAGCTGCTGAACCGGGACGTACGCCATAACGGGCAGCGACGTCGGCGCCTTGTCCTGCATGGGGCGGGACGGGGAGGCGGACCGGTTCCCTCGTTGCATGTTATCCAAAGTAATGGCTCCTTTCCGGATGAATTGAATGGGATGTCCCATCCTTCGTTACAGCATATGAGCAACGGCTCGGCCGGGTTCCATTTTTTGGCCGGCGGGCCGGCGCCCCGGAGCGCGGAAAGTGCAAATAAATAGGCCGATCCGATATGGGGTTTTTCGGATATTCGCGGGATAATGAATGCGGTTGCCGGAACAGACGGCTGCCCGGCGGCGGTTACCCGGCCGGCTGCCGGGCAAAAATGCATGTAAAAGGGGTTAAAGGTTATGAATGTCCGTATTTACAAGGATGCAAAAACCATCGGCACGGCGGCGGCCACGCTTTTCACGGCCTGCGTGATTGAAAAGCCCGATTGCGTGCTGGGGCTGGCAACCGGCTCCACGCCGATCCCGACGTATGAAAAGATGGCGGAGCTTTACCGCGACGGCGTGGTGGATTACGCCGGGGTCACTACATATAACCTTGACGAATATGTGGGGCTTGACCACGGCCACGATCAGAGCTATTATTATTTCATGCAGGAAAACCTCTTCCGCCACATCAATGTCAAGGAAGAGAACGTGCATGTCCTGTCCGGCATCGCTCCCGATCCGGAGCAGGAATGCAGCGAATATGAAAGGGCGATCGAGGCGGCCGGCGGGATCGACCTGCAGATTCTCGGTATCGGGCGCAACGGGCACATCGCCTTCAACGAGCCGGCGGATTCCTTCGCGCCGGCAACCCATGTCGTGGAGCTGACGGAGAGCACCATCGACGCCAACAAGCGCTTTTTTGCCAGCGCGGACGATGTGCCGCGCCGGGCGCTGACCACCGGCATCGGCACGATCATGAAGGCGCGGGCCATCGTCCTGATCGCCACCGGCGCCGACAAGGCGGAGGCGGTGCGCGCCATGGTGAAGGAGCCGGTTTCGCCGCGCTGCCCGGCGTCCATCCTGCAGTTTCACCCGAACGCCACCATCCTGCTGGATGAGGCGGCGGCGTCGCTGCTCTGAAAACCGGCGGCCGTCAACAGGGAATCAACGGGGAATTACGGGGGAACGGGAGGCCGTTCCCCCTTTTGTGTTGGGAGGATTTTCGCGATGTCCGGGGAAAACTCGTTTGAAAGGATTTACGCGGTGGTGTCCCGTATCCCGCGCGGCAGAGTCTGCACCTACGGCCATGTCGCCTGCCTGGCGGGGAACCCCCGCTGGGCGCGGGTGGTGGGCTATGCGCTGCATGTCAACCCCGACCCGGAGCGGATCCCCTGCTACCGGGTGGTCAACCGGCTGGGGGAGGTGTCCTCCGCCTTTGCGTTCGGCGGCGGCAACCGGCAGCGGGAGCTGCTGACGGAGGACGGCATCCCTTTTCTGCCGGACGGCCGGGTGGACCTTTCCCGCTGCATGTGGTGGGGGGACGACACGGACCCGCTGCCGTGAGCCGGCGGCGCTTCACGGCAGGTATAAATTCCTTCTTTCCGGCATACATGATGAACAGAGGGCGACCGGAAGCGCCAAGTACGTCGGAGAATGGAGGAATGCGGCATGACCTGCCGGGTCACCGATATGCACAATAAAGAGGTGATCAACGTCTGCGACGGCAGCCGGCTCGGCTGCGTGGACGATGTGGAGATCGACACCTGCACCGCGCAGCTGCTGGCCATTGTGATCTTCGGAAGGCCCAAATGCCTCGGGCTGATGGGCCGGGAGGAGGACATCGTCATCGGCTGGCGGAACATCGACGTGATCGGGGAGGACACCATCCTGGTCAATTTTCAGTGTCCCTGCAAACAGCCCCCGCCGCACCGCCGGGGCCGCAGCATCCTGGGCGGGATTTTCGGAAACGGGTGACCGGCGCAGGCCGGCGATAAGAAAAAGCGCTGTCCCCGGCCTTCGCCGCGGACAGCGCTTTGCTTTGCTCTATCTGTTTTCCGGCCGGAAAGGGAGGCCCCGGGCGGCCGGCAAGATCGGGAAAGGCGGCCTCAAGCGGCGCACCCCCGCCTGCCGCACCTAACCGCTTTGAATGCCGTCAAAAACCTGTCCGGACCGCTTTCTCCCTCCAGGCATCCGTATCTTGTTTCAGCCTGTCACCGTATGCGTCCATCACAGCCGGCGCGTCTTCCCCGATCGCCAAATGCAAAGGCGGGTTCTCTGCCGCGGCGACCTCCAGCAAGAGGCGGGCCAGTTTATCCGGATTGCCGGGCTGCTCGTGTTTTTGCGCCTCGGCGACAAAATCCGTCTGCCATCGGCAGCCGTCGTAATCCGGGATATGGTAATCCGGTTCCGTTCCCCATTTGTCTCTTGCATAAAAATCTGTCCGAAAAAGGCCGGGAGCCACATTGATCACATGAATCCCGAAAGGGGCGACCTCAAACGCCAGTGAGGCCGAGAATCCCGTTACCGCAAATTTCGAGGTATGATACGGCACGGGGCCGGCGCTGTACCCCGCCGCAGAAGCGATGTTGAAAATACGGCCGCTTCGCTGCCTGCGCATAACCGGAAGGACGGCTCTTGTGACGCGCATCAGCCCGAAAAGGTTGACTTCAAACATTCTGCGTATGGTTCCTTCGCTGGTTTCCTCAAAGTTTGTGACGCCGCCAAAGCCGGCGCTGTTGACCAGGACGTCAATCCGTCCGAACCGTCCGCATCCTTTTCGCACGGCATTTTCATACACGGCTTCGCTGGTGTCGGAAACATCCAGCGGCAGCACGAGGGCCCGGCCTTCGCATCCGTCCGGCAGGTCCGCCTTCCCCGCGGCTCTCGTTGTGGCGATGACACGGTCCCCATTTTCCAGGGCCGCATTGACGACGGCTTTTCCTATCCCGCTCCCGGCGCCTGTGATGAACCAAACCTTTGGCTGTGCGTTTTCCAATTGACCGCCGCCTTTCTGTGTTCCCGATGCATGGCGGTACGCCGGCCCTCTGCATCCGCCTATGCTATCTCCGTTCATTATAGCAGACAGACGCCCGGCCGGCAAGCCCGGTTCACGGGGAGCGGCCGGGCGGAGGGCCTTCCCGAAGCCGCCTTCTCTCTCCATTTTCGGAAAACGGATGGGGAAACCTGCGGGAAGGTCTTGCATTTTTCCGCGAAATGTGCTATGGTAGACGAAACGCAGAGAAGGAGAGAGTACGCTGCCTCAGGCAACCGCCAAAGAGAGGGCCGCCGCCGGCTGAAAGCGGCCCGCGGGGACCGGCAGGGGAAGTTCACTCCGGAGCGGCGGGGCTGAAGCGCGCGCAAACGCGGGCGGCGGTAGGTCCCGACGGCGGACGCCGTTATCGGTCGATGGAGTGTTTGCTTCAGGCAAAAAGCAGGGTGGTACCGCGGAGATGTGCGTCTTCGTCCCTTTTTCAGAGGGACGGGGGCGTTTTTATTTGCCTGCCGGCTGCGGGCGGCGTCCGTCCCTCCGGCAGACGGTCAATCAATTTTCGGAAAGGATGGGTTCCATGAAGGAGAAACTGGAGCAGCTGCGCCGGCAGACGGCGGAAGCGCTGGAAGCGCTCTCGGACAAGAAGGCGCTGGAGGAGCTGCGGGTCAGGGTGATGGGGAAAAAGGGGTCCCTGACCGAGCTGCTGCGCGGCATGGGCGCCCTGCCGGCGGAGGAACGGCCGAAGGTCGGCCAGCTGGTCAACCGCCTCCGGCAGGAGCTGCAGGAGAAATTCGACGCCCGGGAAGCGGCGCTGGAAAGCGCCGCCAAGGCCCGGCGGCTGGAGGCGGAGCGGCTGGACGTGACCATGCCGGGCAAGCGCCGGCCGGCCGGCGGGCTGCATCCTCTCAACCAAGTGCTGGAGGAGCTGATCGACATATTCCAGTCGATGGGCTTCGACGTGGTGGACGGGCCGGAGGTGGAGACCGAGCATTACTGCTTTGAGGCGCTCAACGTCCCCAAGGACCATCCGGCCCGCGATATGCAGGATACCTTTTATCTCGGCGAAAACCTGCTGCTGCGCACCCAGACCTCGGCGGCGCAGATTCGGGTTATGGAGGGGCGCACCCCGCCCATCCGGATCATCTGCCCCGGCCGGGTGTACCGCGCGGACGAGGTGGACGCCACCCATTCGCCGGTGTTCCACCAGGTGGAGGGCCTGGTGGTGGACAAGGGGGTCACCATGTGCGACCTTAAGGGCGTGCTTGAGCAGTTCGCCCGCGAAATCTACGGCCCGGAAACCCGGGTGCGGTTCCGTCCCTCCTTCTTCCCCTTCACCGAGCCGAGCGTCGAAGTGGACGTGAGCTGTTCCGAATGCGGCGGCAAAGGCTGCCGCATCTGCAAGGGCGTCGGCTGGATCGAAATCCTGGGCGCGGGGATGGTGCATCCCAACGTGCTTTCCGTCTGCGGCATCGACCCGGAGGTGTATTCCGGCTTCGCGTTCGGCATCGGGCTGGACCGTCTGACCACCACCCGGCACCGGATCAGCGACATCCGGCTTCTGTTCGAGAACGACCGCCGTTTCCTCTCGCAGTTCGCGGAATGAGGAGCGGCAGCCGGACGGCGGCGGGCAATCAGGCGGCGCGCCCCGCGCCGGCGGCGGGAGCCGCCGGGAAGCGGCGGAAGGAGCGCCGCACAGCAGAAAGGAAGGGTCATAAAGGATGAAGGTATCTTTGAACTGGCTGCGGCGGTATGTGGACATTGACGTGCCGCTGCAGGAGCTTTGCGATAAAATGGTGATGAGCGGCTTCGAGGTGGACGGGGTGGAGGACCTGTCCGCAACCATGGACAACGTGGTGGCCGGCCGGATTGTCAGGCTGGAAAAGCACCCCGACGCGGACCGGCTGCAGATCTGTCAGCTGGACGTGGGCGGGGAGGAGCCGGTGCAGATCGTCACCGGCGCGGACAATGTGTTCGAAGGGGCGCTGGTGCCGGTCGCCCTGCACGACTCCCGCCTGCCCAACGGCGCGCACATCAAAAAGGGCAAGCTGCGGGGGGTGGCCTCCAACGGGATGCTCTGCTCCGGCGAGGAGCTCTGCCTCCGGGAGGGGGATTACCCCGGCGCGGGGGTGCACGGCATTCTGATTCTGAGGGATGAGGCGCCGGTGGGAACCGACATGCGGGAGGTGCTCGGCCTCAACGACGTGATTATTGACTTCTCCGTCACCGCCAACCGTCCCGACTGTCAGAGCGTGCTCGGCATCGCGCGGGAGGTGGCGGTTGCCCTCAAGGCGCCCTTCCGCCGGCCGGAGCCCTCGTATACCGCGAAGGGCGGCGATATCCGCGACCATATCCGGGTGCGGGTGGAGGATTTCGACCTCTGCCCCCGGTATTACGGCCGGGTGGTGAAGAACGTGCGGATGGGCCCCTCCCCCGCCTGGATGCAGCAGTGCCTGAAATCCGCCGGAATGCGCCCGATCAGCAATATTGTGGACATCACCAACTTTGTGATGCTGGAGACCGGCCAGCCCATGCACGCGTTCGACCTGCGGGACGTGCGGGGCGGCCAGATCGTGGTCCGCCGGGCAAAGGACGGGGAGCGGATGACCACCCTGGACGGCAAGCCCCACACCCTGACCGGGGAGATGCTGGTGATTGCGGACGCGCAGGAGCCCTCCTGCATTGCCGGCGTCATGGGCGGCCTGGACAGCGAGATCAAGGACGACACCACCGACATTTTCTTCGAGGCGGCCAAATTCCGCCGGGACAGCGTGCGCAAGACCGCCCGCGCCCTGGGGATGCGCACCGAGTCCAGCGCCCGGTTCGAAAAGGGCGTGGATATTCTGAATACGGAATACGCCATGAACCGCGCCCTCCAGCTGATTGAGGAGCTGGACGCGGGGGACATCATCGACGGCGTCGTGGATGAGAACAACGGCCTGCCGGAAGAGCGGGTGCTGACCGTGGCCGCCGGGAGCATCAACGCGCTGCTCGGCCTGCAGATCCCCGCCGAAACCATGGAAGAAATCCTGAACCGCCTGCAGATCCGCACCGTGCTGCGCGACGGGGTGCTGACCTGCACGGTCCCCTCCTTCCGGGACGATATCGAGGGCCGCGCCGACCTGGCCGAAGAGGTCATGCGGGTGTACGGTTACGACCATATCGCCGGCACCCCGATGCGGGGGGAGATCGTCCGCGGGCGGAAGCTGCCCGACCGTATCGCAGCCGACCGGCTGAAGGGCCGGCTGACCGCACAGGGAATGTACGAGATTACCACCTATTCCTTCATCGCCGCCAAGGCGGTGGACCAGCTCGGGCTGGCGGCCGACGACGAGCGGCGCCGCCAGATCCCCCTGCTCAACCCGCTGGGCGAGGAATACGCGGTGATGCGCACGCAGCTGACCAGCAGCATGCTCACCGTGCTCGCCGCCAATTATGCGCGCAAAATCCCGGCCGTCCGCTTCTTCGAGGTGAGCAAGCGGTTCGTCGCCGAGGCCCTGCCGCTGGATGCACAGCCCGCGGAGCTGCCGGCGCTCTCCATCGGCCTGTACGGCGAGGGGGAGGACTTCTTCACCCTCAAGGGGCTGGTGGAGGAGGCGTTCGCCGCCTTCGGCGTGACGCCGGAATACGAGCGTTCGGCGGAGCCTTATCTCCATCCCGGCCGCCAGGCCGCCGCCAAGGTGGATGGCAAGACGGTGGCCGTATTCGGCGAGCTGCATCCCGATACCGCGGAGCGGTACGGCATCGGCGCCCGTGCCTATACGGCGGAGGTCCGGCTGGAGACGCTGTATGCCGCGAAGCAGCCCGTCATCCGCTACCGGCCGCTGCCCCGTTTTCCGGCGGTGGAGCGGGATCTGGCCCTCCTGTGCGACGAGGAGATGCCGGTGGCGGAGATTGAAAAGGTCATCCGTGCTTCGGCGGGCCGCTATCTGGAAAGCGTGTCCCTCTTCGACGTGTACCAGGGGGCGCAGACCGGCGCGGGCAAAAAGAGCGTTGCGTACGCCCTGACCTTCCGTTCGGCGCAGGAGACGCTGACCGATCAGGAGATCGACGCCGCCCTTCAGAAAATCTTCAAAAATTTGAGCGAAAAAGGGTGCATTCTGCGCTCGTAAGCCTCTTGAAAACCGGATGCCGTTGCGATATAATGGGAGACAACAAAGTCAACCACACAGACCGGGCGGAATGGAGGCGGCTTTATGCTGGACAGGACGATGACCTTTTCCATCGGCGACGATAAGGAACAGGAAATGAAGCAGGTGCTCACCACGGTGTACGACGCCCTGCGGGAGAAAGGGTATAACCCGATCAACCAGATTGTCGGCTACCTGCTTTCCGAGGACCCGACGTATATCACCACCCATAACAACGCCCGCAGCCTCATCCGCCGGCTGGACCGCGACGAGCTGCTGCGCGCGTTGGTGCAGTCCTATCTCAACAGCTGAGAAGAGGGAAAGGGCGTCGGCGGCCGGGTGCTGCGGTATCCCCCCTCCTTAAAAATTGGTCAGAAGGCACTGCCGGGCGGCAGTGCCTTCTGAATTGTGGACCGCCTTTTGCCGCCCGGCGTCATGCCGCGCTTTTCCGGCCTCTGTATTCTGCTTCCGGCTCCGCCTTGGGCAGCGGTTCTCCGGCTGTCCGGAGCGCCGTGCGCGGCGCGGCCAGCCGTAACGGGAGGGAAACGATGGGACGACTGGAAAAAAAGACGAGTCCGGCGCCTGTTTCCTTGACGCCGCCGATATGACGGCGGACGGCCGGACCGCCTCTGGCCGGGCGGTGAACCGCCTGGCGGCCCATGAGGATCTGCGGGAGGCGCTGCGCGCCGGGCGGTCGGCGGTCGCCCGCCGTCTGGAGGAAAGGAAGTGGGAGGGCAGGCAAAGACCGTCCGCTTCCGCGAACGGATGGCCAAAAAGCTGAACAACGCGTTTGCCCTCGACCTGTTCGAATGGCACGGCCTTTGAACCCGGCGCGGCGGTCCCGGCGCCCTGTCCCTTGTTATATGCCGCCGCCCCGGCGCCGCGCTGCGTGCGCCGGGGCGGCGGCCCCTCCGCATGTCGGCGGGGGACAAGCCGGCCGCCGGGGGAGAAAGGCTTTACACCCGGCTGTATTTATGATAATATAAAGCGTATATGGCTATGCAATAAGCGGGCGCCGGCCGGACATCCCCGTCCCCGGCGGATAAGGAGGATATGGGAATGGCTGAAAAGGCGGAGAAGCCGGAAGGAAAAAAGACGGTAAAGAAAACGGAGGCAAAGGACGGCCAAAAAAGCGGCGGCTTTCTGATGTATAAGGGCCGCCCCCTGGTGCGGTCGGGCAATGTGCTGTATTACGGGAACATGACCGACAAATGCGTGGTGATGCTCCAGATCCTTTCCACCAAAACGGTGAAGGACATGACGGTGGCGGAGAAGGTGCAGGTGCAGCTGATGTCCACCGACCCGGAGCTGCGCATGAAGGAGCGCATCCTGAAAAAGAGCGAGAAGACCGGCCTGTACAACGCCATGGATATCGGCACCGTCTGGCTGGAACGGGCGCTCGAGGACAAATAACGCCGTTGCGCGGCAGGCACGTCCGCTGCGCTCGGACAGGCAACCCGCGGGCCATGCAAGGTGGCCCGCCTTTTCATGCGGCGCGGGCGGCGATGGAGGCGCAGGAAGGGCGCGAAGGGGTGCAAAGGAGGAGAAAAAAGTGCGGGATACCGATGTGATTTTTACCTGTCAGGCGGATTTCGCGGACCTCTGCCTCAACGAGCTCCTCCGGGAGGAGCCGGAAGCCCGCCTGCTCCGCTGGCTGGCGCCCGGCGTGGGACTTCTGCGGGCCCCGGGGGCTTTTCCGGCCTTTTCCCACCGCCTGCAGGCGGCGCGGGGGAGGGGAGAAAGGCGGCTCCTTTTCCTGCGGCATATTTTCCCGCTTGAGTGCTCCTTCTCGCTGGCGGAAGGAGGGATCGAGGCCGGCGGTGAAGCGTATGCTTATCTCGCCGAATGCGCCCGCCGGATGGACCGGGCGCGGCCTTTCTCGGTGCAGGTGCGCTGCCTGGATTCCGGGGAGACGGGTCTCGACCTCCATGCCGTGCAGTATTTTTTTGTGGACAGGCTGCTTGAAAAGGGCTTTTGCTGCGACGGCGCGCGGCCGGAAACGGTGATTTCCGCCGTCGTCCGGGACGCAACGGTCTACCTCGGCCTGTCGCAGGCGGCGGACAATCTGAGCAGCTGGCCGGGCGGCATGCGCCGCTTTGCCCGCCGGGAGGATCAGATCAGCCGGGCGGAGTTCAAGCTCCTGGAAGCGATGGAGGCGTTTTCGCTGTCCTTTCCGCCGCAGGGGCGGGCGCTGGATCTGGGCGCCGCGCCGGGCGGCTGGACAAAAGTGCTGCTGGAGCAGGGGCTCCGGGTGACGGCGGTGGACCCGGCCGCTCTGGATTCCCGCCTGGCGGAGGAGCCCCGGGTGGAGCATTTCCGGGGTCTGGCGCAGGATTTCCCCCGGGTGGGGCAGCCTGCCTTCGACCTGCTGGTGAACGATATGCGGATGGAACCCGCCGAATCGGCCGAAATCGTTTGCGGCCTGGCGGACTGCCTGTCCCCGGACGGCCTTGTGGTGATGACCTTCAAGCTGCCCGCCAAAAAGCGGACCGAGGCGATTCGCCGGGGGTTCGCCGCCCTGGAAAAGCGGTTCCGGGTGGAATACGCGCGCCAGCTTTTCCATAACCGTTCGGAAATTACGGTGGTTTGCACAAAACGGTCCTGATTTTTTCTGCGCGGCGTTCGGCGGGCAAATTACCGCCGGCTTTCATATCCTGCCGCCTCCCCTCATATAGTAAAGTAACGACGCGGGAGCCTTCGGCGGAAGGCCGCCGGAAAATCCCGACTGTGCGGGGGAGGAGTGAGCGAGTGTTTGTCTTTTCGTTTAAGACGTCAAAAAAGCAGATCCTCTCCATGCTGATCTGCGTTCTCGCCCTGATCGCGGTGCTGGTGATCGCGGTCGTCTGGCCGTCGGGCGGCGCGGCGGCGGAAACCCTGTCGCCCGTGGTGGGGAAGGACGATCAGCAGCGGATTGCTTTTTTGACCGACCTGGGGTATACGGTGGATTCCGAAGCGCCGTCCGTCCGGGAAGTGCTGATTCCGGACGAATTCGACGACGTGTTCCAGCAGTACAACGAACTGCAGAAGGATGCGGGGATGGACCTGGGGCCGTACCATGGCAAGCGGGTGAAATGCTGGACGTATAAAATTTTGAACGTCCCCGGCGAAGGGGAGGTCCGCGCCAATCTGTATGTATATAAGGACAAGATTATCGGCGGGGATATTTCCTCCACCGCGCTGGACGGCTTTATGCACGGCCTGACGACATACACCCCGGACGCTTCGGCGGCTGCGGGGGATTCCACGACAACGGGGACGCAGGCGGCCGGGACAACGCAGGCCGGTTGACTTTGCGGGGGATTCGTGCTATCCTGAGCAGGGTCAACCGGTTGACACAACGGGGAAAACGGCCGATTCGGCAGGTCGTGGAAGAAAGGGACGTGCGGCATGGCGGAACGACTGGATAAGATCCTGGCTTCCCAGGGCGTCGCAACCCGCAGCGAGGCGCAGCGGCTGATCCGCTCGGGCAGGGTGACGGTGAACGGGACGGTATGCCGTGACCCGGCTTTCAAGTGGGAGCCGGCAGACTGCGAAATTGCCGTTTCCGGCCGTCCCCTCCGGTACCGCCGGCACCTGTATGTAATGATGAACAAGCCGGCGGGGCTCCTCTGCGTTTCCCGCGACCCGAAGGCGAAGACGGTGATCGACCTGCTGCCGCCGGATCTCCGGCGGCAGGGGCTCTTTCCCGCCGGCCGGCTGGATAAGGACACCGTCGGGCTGGTGATTATCACGGACGACGGGGACTTTGCCCACCGGATGCTGGCGCCCAAAAAAGCGATTGTCAAGCGATATCAGGCCGTAATCAGTTCCCCGGTAGGCGAGGAGGAGATCCGCGCCTTTGCCGCCGGGACAAGCCTGGAGGACGGGACGCGCTGCCGCCCGGCCGTCCTGCGGGTGCTGGAAGAAAAGGAAAATCCGCTGGTGGAGGTGGAGATCACCGAAGGGCGGTATCACCAGGTCAAGCGTATGTTTTTGTCGGTCGGCCGCCGGGTTCTGCGGCTGAAGCGGGTGTCCGTCGGAAAACTCGTTTTAGACCCCGATTTAAAGGAGGGAGAATGCCGGGAAATGGGGCCTGGAGAGCGTTCGGCCGTGTTTGAATAGGCATGGCTTTTTGTGGATTTTGCCATTGGATAACATTGATAAAACGGGTTTTGAAACTTTGTTGATTAAAAGGATGGTTATAACGGCGGGAATCTGCTATATTATTAGATAAGCAAATATCATCTGATTACCGTGCAGGAATTCATGTGCAAATTTTGGGAGGTTTCTTTATGGCAAGCTTATCACTCAAAGGCATTTACAAAAAATATCCCGGTGGCGTGACGGCGGTATCCGATTTCAACCTGGAAATCAAGGACAAGGAATTCATTATCCTTGTCGGCCCTTCCGGTTGCGGCAAGTCCACCACCCTGCGTATGATCGCCGGTCTGGAAGAGATCTCCGAGGGCGAGCTGTACATCGGCGACAAGCTGGTTAACGATGTGGCGCCGAAGGACCGCGACATCGCGATGGTGTTCCAGAACTACGCTCTGTATCCGCACATGACCGTGTTTGAGAACATGGCCTTCGGCCTGAAGCTCCGCAAGACCCCGAAGGATCAGATCAAGCGCCGCGTAGAAGAGGCGGCCCGCATCCTGGATATCGCCCACCTGCTCGACCGGAAGCCGAAGGCGCTGTCCGGCGGTCAGCGCCAGCGTGTCGCCCTGGGCCGCGCCATCGTGCGTGAGCCGAAGGTCTTCCTGCTTGACGAGCCGCTGTCCAACCTGGATGCAAAGCTGCGTGCGCAGATGAGAACCGAGCTGTCCAAGCTGCATAAAAAGCTGGGCACCACCTTCATCTACGTTACCCACGACCAGACCGAAGCTATGACCATGGGCGACCGCATCGTGGTTATGAAGGACGGCCTGATCCAGCAGGTGGAGACGCCGCAGCATCTGTACGATTTCCCGTGTAATATGTTTGTCGCCGGCTTCATCGGCAGCCCGCAGATGAACTTCATCGAGTCCAAGCTGCTCAAGAAGGGCGAGGATTTCTTCGTGGAGTTCGGCTCTGAGGATACCAAGACCTCCCGCGGCGTGAAATATCAGATCCCGCTGCCGGCTTCCAAAAACGCCAAGGGCGCGCTTGACGAATACGTCGACAAGGAAGTCATCATGGGCATCCGTCCGGAAGACGTGCACGACGAACCCCGCTATCTGGAAAGCCATGCGCACTGCATGATCAAAGCGGACATTGAAGTGACCGAAATGATGGGCGCGGAGACTTATCTGTACTTCAATACCGAGGGCTACAGCTTCACCGCCCGCGTGGAGCCGACCTCGACCGCGCATCCGGGCGATAAGATCGACGTTGTGCTCGACAACAGCAAGATCCACCTCTTCGACAAGGACACCGAACGCGCGATCTGCAACTGATTTCTGTGAAAGCGGCCGTGCCGGGCAGTTTGCCCGGCACGGCTTTTTTGTAACCCCTTTCGGCATTCTGGAAGATGCTTCGTCCATGCTCCGTCCATGCTCCGTCCGGGCACAGAAAAAGCGGAGAGGGATAGCCAGAAAGCGGACAGCGGGGAGAAGCGGGGAGAAAAGGGGGGAAGAGGTACAAAAGCAGGAACAGAAGCAGGAACAAAAGCAGGGGCAAGAAGCGGATAAAGGGCGGAAATGGGACGGGAATGGGGCGGGAATGGGACTGTCGGACTGCCGGCGGACAAAGGACGTCGGCGGCTTGCTGTGCCGTTTTTCCGGCCGGAGTGGGAAAATACGCCAAATTCGACCTGTTCCAGCCCGTTCTTGCCCGTTCTTACCTGTTCTTACCTGTTCTTACCTGCTCTTACCTGCTCTCTTGTCCGCCCTTCCCGGCCTTTTTCCTGTCTGTTGGGTGCCTATATTGTGTCTAATTTGTAAAATGAGAAGAAAATACCCTTCTTTTTGTACTTTTTCCTGGGTTTGTCCTTGCAAAAAACGCCGCGATTGTGTACAATAAGAGTGTTAGCATAACGGGACGGGAGGAAACCATCGGAAATTGTCCCGTACGGCTTGTATACGGATCCATGTTCTCCACTATATATAGGCATTCTCCTTCGGCGGGGTTCCGAAGCTCCGAGGTTCCGAGGTTCACGGGCGCCGTGGAAGGGACAGGTTTCTGGTTCCGGTACGAAAAAGACTAAGAGAAGAGGGGATACCACATGTCCAACAGACTTTTTCAGGGCGTCGTCCACCAGATGAAGGATGCGATTGACCGCACCATCGGCGTGGTGGACGAAACTTCCGCGATCATCGCCTGCAGCGACCTCGGCCGGATCGGGGAACCCTGCGAGGCGGCTTCTGCCGATGCCTTCCTGGCGACGGAGGCGTTTGTGCGCAACGGCTATACCTATAAGCCGTTCGGCTCCCGGCCCCGCAGCGAGTATATCCTGTTCGTGGAGGGGACGGACGATCAGGCCGCCAAGTATGCCTCCCTGCTCGCCGTTTCAATGGCCAGCATCAAGCAGTATTACGATGAGAAATACGACCGCGGCAATTTTGTCAAGAACGTTATTCTGGACAATATCCTGCCCGGCGATATCTATTTGAAGGCGCGGGAGCTGCGCTTTAACAACGACGTCAACCGCGTTGTCCTGCTTATCCGCATTGCGGCGCGCACCGATATATCGGCTTACGACATCGTGCAGAATCTCTTCCCCGACAAGAACAAGGATTTTGTCATCAACGTGAATGAGACCGACATCGCGCTGGTGAAGGAGATCCGCGCGGGTATTGATTCGCAGGATCTGGAAAAGCTGGCCCGCTCGATTGTGGACACCCTGAGCGGCGAGTTTTACACCCAGGCGATGGTCGGCATCGGCACCGTGGTCGAGGGGATCAAGGACCTGGCCCGCTCCTTTAAGGAAGCGCAGGTCGCCCTGGAGGTCGGAAAGGTGTTCGACACCGAGAAAACCATCGTGAGCTACGATAATCTCGGCATCGCCCGGCTGATCTATCAGCTGCCCACCACCCTGTGCGAGATGTTCCTGCGGGAAGTGTTCAAGAAGGGGTCCATCGATTCGCTGGATCAGGAAACCCTGTTCACGATCCAGCGCTTCTTTGAGAACAACCTGAATGTTTCGGAAACCTCCCGCAAGCTGTTCGTGCACCGGAACACCCTGGTTTACCGCCTGGAGAAGATCAAGCGCCTGACCGGGCTGGATCTGCGCGAATTTGACGACGCGATTGTGTTTAAGGTGGCTTTGATGGTCAAGAAGTACCTGATGGCCAACCCGATCAAATACTAAAAGTACGGTTGGAACGGATAGAAACGCTGGCCGTGCAGGTCCTCTCGTTTACCTGATTGTTGTTGTCTGCGCCGGCCGGGGGTGCCCTGGGCGGCGCAGATTTTCTATTGAAAAGACCGGGCCGCGGGACGCGTCTGCGGCTGTTCACTGTCCGCTGCGGCAAAATTTTCAAAAATTGTAACCGTTTTGTAACTATTTCTTAATTTTTCCCTATGGAAACGGATTGGGGGTTGTTTTCCCCTGCGCCGGATGGTAGGATAAAGAAGGCCGGCACCCTGCCGATTGGCGTGGCGTGGCGCGGCCGTTTGTTCGACGAAAAGCGGAAGGTTTCGACCGGAACAGGCGGAACAGGAAAGTGCGTTCGGTCAGGGACGCTGAGACCGGGGCGGGCAAGGCCGCCGATGACAGGATTGCACAGAGGGTGGTTTCTTGATCGAATTTAAGGGCGTACATAAAACATACGACAGCGGAATCAAGGCCCTGAAGGATGTGAATATCCACATCGACAAAGGGGAATTTGTTTTTATCGTCGGGGCGTCCGGCGCGGGAAAGAGCACGTTTTTGAAGCTGATGATGCGGGAAGAGGTCCCCAGCGCGGGGGAAGTGGTCATCAATGATTATAAGCTTTCCAAACTCAAGCGGCGGGAGGTCCCCTATCTCCGCCGGACCATGGGGATCGTTTTTCAGGATTTCCGTCTGATTAACCATATGACGGTGTATGAAAACGTGGCGTTCGCCATGCGGGTGACCGGGGCCTCCAACCGGGATGTACGCAAAAGGGTGCCGTACATCCTGGGGCTGGTCGGGCTGCAGAACAAGGCGCGCAGCTATCCCAAGGAGCTTTCGGGCGGCGAGCAGCAGCGGGTGGGCCTGGCCCGCGCGCTGGTAAACAACCCGTCCATGATCATAGCGGACGAGCCGACCGGCAACATCGACCCTGAGCTTTCCTACGAAATCGTGGAGCTGCTCACCGAGATCAACCGCCGCGGGACAACGGTGGTCATGGTGACCCATGAGCACGACCTGGTGAGGATGTTTCACCGCCGGGTGATCGAGATCTCCGACGGCTGCGTCGTGTCGGACAGCGGTCCGGTTTCCCCGGAAGGGGAGGCTGCCGGGAACGCCGGGAGCGAGGGCGCCGGCGCGGCCATGACGGTGGACGATGTGCTCAATGATGTGGGCCGGACTCACGGCAGCCGGAAAGGAGGCCGCTATGAGATTCAGTAGCCTGCGGTATTTGATTAAGGAAGGCTTTCGGAACATCTGGCAGAACCGCTTCATGGCGATCGCCTCGGTCGGCGTGCTGGTTTCCTGCCTGCTGCTGACCGGCGGGGCCTATCTGGTGTTTGTCAACATTGACCACGCCTTCGAGTGGGTGTATGGACAGAACGTGGTGGTGGCCTTTGCCGAGGAAGGCGCTACAGACGAGGAAACGTCGGCGCTGATGGCCAAGCTGGAAGCCCTGCCGAACGTGGAGGACGTGGAATTCGTTTCCAAGGAGGAGACGCTCGAAAAATACAAGGATTCCATTCCGGAGGCGACTTATGAGGATATGCGGGGAGAGAACAACCCCATGCCGGATTCCTTTGTGGTCACCTTTGAGGATTTGGCGCAGTTTGAGGACACATTGGCCCAGATTCAGCAGATTCCCGAGGTAGAGGACGTTTCGTATAATG
>CAJFTG010000016.1 GCA_904419875.1 Candidatus Avimonas caecicola
CTAGTGTTTTGGTTGTGTAGTAACTCCATTCTACCACAGGGGCCTGTATGAACTCTTTTTATTTTACTAAAGTGTTGCACTTGATAGTATAATTCACCTGTTTATTATGCAATATATATATATATATATATATTGTGCTGGTTAACTATATTCACTATTGCCAAACAGTCTCCTGCAGGCCGCCGCCCGGTTGCCGCCCGCGCCTATGCAAAGTCGCTGGCGATGACCTTGCCGCAGCCGGCGGGGGAATACACCCAGCGGTCAATATGGCCGCCGCGGATAAAATACCGGGGCGCCGGCCTTTCCGGCGGAGCGTCGGACGTGTCGATGATGACCAGCTTGAGCTTCATCTTCTCCGGCAGGATGCTTTTTATGTATACCCCCGCCTGCTGGCCGGGCTTTACCCCCTCCCGCGGCTCGGCCAGCCCGGCCAGATTGGGGGTCAGCTCGACAAACACCCCGTAGTCCTCCACCGAGCGGATAATCCCGGCCACCGTTTCGCCCTGCGCAAACAGGGCGGCGTTCTCCTCCCAGGTGCCGAGAAGCTCCCGCTGGGAAAGGCAGATCCGCCCGTTTTCCAGCGAGGAAACCACCCCCAGAATATCCATCCCCGGCCCGAAGCGGTCGGAAGGATGGGAAATCCGGCTGACCGACAGGCTGGCAATCGGCATAAGCGCCGGAAGGCCGCAGCCGATATCGCAGAAGGCCCCGAACGACTCCAGCCGCGTGACCCGTGCGGGGACGATGTCCCCGCAGCGCAGGGCGTCCAGATAGTCCGCGCGGCATTTCTCCTGCGCTTCCCGGCGGGAAAGGACGGCGCGGCGTCCGCCGCCGGGCGTATCCTCGAAGCCCTTGACCACAAAGCAGACCGGCTTGCTCACCCGCGAAATCAGCGCGATGTCCCGCGTCGTTCCCTCCGCAATGCCGACCGCGCCCTCGTAATAGGGGATGATCCCCTCCATGCAGGGCAGCTCCACATGCAGGTTGTGCCCCGCGTCGCACAGCACGGCGCGCGCTTCCAGCACCTTTCCCTCCAGCGCCGCGTCGGCCAGCGCGGCGGCGGTGCGCTGCGCGGCTTGGTTCTGCGGGGTGTCGATCAGGTGTCCCTCCGGATAATAGCGGTTCATTTTCTTGACCATTCCTTTCCCGATGGAGCCGCGCCCCGGTATCGGTGCCTGGCCGCCTGTCCGGCGGCGGCCGCGCGCTTCCATGCGTTCTCCGCGCGGCGTTCCCTCCCCCCGCGCCCTTTTTCTCATCACCCCATCTATATGCGCTTGTTCGGCCCGGAATACCGTTTTTGTTTCCGGAAATTTTGGACATCCCGGGCATCCCGCGCAGCCCGTCTTCTTTCCGCCGGAAACGCCCGCTCCTCTCCTCCGGGAACGGCCCGGCCCCGGGTTCTTTTGCACATTCGGGCGGAATATTGGCAATCGGCGGCAAAGCCGCTCCCAGGCGGTTGCAATTGCTCCGGCGGACAGATATAGTAAAGTCAGAGAAATGACGAATAACGGCGGTTTTCTGTCCGCCGGGGAGGAGGCTCCGCCGATGAACGTTTACGGCATCGACGTGGAAATCAGGAATGTTCCCGCCCTGGACAAGGGGTTTATCCCGATGGCCGCTTACACCCGCGCTTTTGAGCGCTCCGCGCAAAACGGCCGCGATCTGGTGATTGCGGTGGAACGCAATCAGGGGCAGGTGGCGGTGCGCCGCTGCAAAATCCACGGCACCCCGGACATGGCGAAGGCCGACGCGCTCTATGTGGACCGCACGGTGAAAATGCTCCTGTGGGCATACGGCGGGTGGAAGGTGTTCGTCTGCGGGGACGAAACCCTCGGCCGGCAGATTGCCGACGCCTACAAGCCGGGCGGCTCCCGCGAATTTGACGCCGATTTCATGAGCCGGGTCTATGAACGGGATTTTGAGGTCGCCATCCTTCCGCTGGACGCCGCGCCGGCGGAAAAATCCGTCGCCACGCCGGTGGGCCGCCATCTGGACGGCTGCCGCATCGGTTTCGACGCCGGCGGGAGCGACCGGAAGGTTTCCGCCGTGGTGGACGGCGTGCCGGTGTATTCCGAAGAGGTGGTCTGGTACCCCAAAACCAACAGCGACCCTGATTACCACTTTGAAGGCATTGTCAGCGCCTTCAAATCCGCCGCCGCCAAAATGCCCCGGGTGGACGCCATCGGCATCTCCTCGGCCGGCGTGTATGTGGACAACCGCGCGATGGTCGCCTCCCTGTTTATCAAGGTGCCCCGCGACGAATTCGATAAAAAAGTAAAAGACATCTATCTGCGCGCCGCCAAAGAAATCGGGGACGTGCCGGTGCAGGTCGCCAACGACGGCGATGTCACCGCCCTTGCGGGCGCAATGAGCCTGGAGGAAAACCGCATCCTCGGGGTCGCCATGGGCACCTCCGAGGCGGTGGGCTACGTGGACGCGGCCGGCAACATCACCGGCTGGCTCAACGAACTCGCCTTTGCGCCGGTGGACCTGCAGGAGGACGCGATGGTGGACGAATGGTCGGGCGACAAGGGCTGCGGCGTGAAATATTTCTCGCAGGACAGCGTCATCAAGCTTGCCCCCCGCGCCGGCATCGCACTGGACGAGTCCCTTTCCCCTGCGGAAAAGCTCAAGGTCGTGCAGGGGGAAATGGACAAGGGCAGCGAAAGCGCCAGGGAAATTTACCACTCGATCGGCGTGTATCTCGGCCATACCCTGGCTTATTACGCCGCGTATTACGAGATCGGCCACGTCCTCCTTCTCGGCCGCGTCATGTCGGGCGAGGGCGGCGACATCATCATTGAGGAAGCCCGCCGCGTCCTGAAGGAAGAGTATCCGGACGCCGCCGGGATGGAGCTCCACCTCCCGGACGAAAAAATCCGCCGCGTCGGCCAGTCGGTCGCGGCGGCCAGCCTGCCGGAAATCCTTTGACGGTTCTCCCCCTGCCCCCCTGCTCCCTCCCCCTGCCCTTTCCTGTTTTCTTTTCATTTGGGGCGGGCCTCTTGTGGGCCTCTTTAAGGATGGAAGGTTCTTTGAGGGTTTTTTAAGCTTTTTCGCGCTTTGTGTTGCTTTTTGGCGCTCGGGCTCTTATGGTTTCGGTTCTCGTGCGCCCCTCCGTGGGTCTGCGCGGGCCCATGGGCCATAAGGGCCGCCCGCCGGGTTCCTCCACCGCCTGATTTGATTCCCGGCGTAAAACAGCCATCTCCTTCCAGTATTATGCCTCCCACAAGGCTACATACTGTTTATCCCACAGCAAAAGCCCCCTGTCCGGTCGGACAGGGGGCTTTTGCTTATTGCCGGTACTTTTCCTGTGCTTTTCCTGTACTTTTCCGATGCGGTCGGAGGGGCGGCTCCGGGGGCCGGCGCCGCCTGTGCGGCAGGGTTCCGGCACGGCAGAGCACCGGTGCGGCGCCCGGAAAGCCATCGGCTCCCGGGCCGGCATGAAGCGGAACGCCCGCCGGCCGGACAAAGGCCGCTGCCGCGCGGCTTGGGCCACGCCGGACGACGACGCATCGGATGGTCAAGCCGTGTTACCGTGCAATCCGGCGGTAGATTTCCCCCTTTTTCACCCCGGTTTCCAACGCTGCCCGCCGGGCCGCGTCCGAGGCGGACAGCCCTTCCTCCATATAACGGGCCGCCCGCTCCGCCGCCTGCTCCGGGGAAGGAGCTTCGGCGGCGGCCGGCGCCGCCCCCTCCACCACAAGCACAAATTCCCCGCGGGGCGCTTCCTGGCGGAAGCGGCGGGCCGCTTCTCCCAGGGTGGTGCGGATGACCTCCTCATGGAATTTGGTCAGCTCCCGTACCAGGGCGACCCGCCGGTCCCCGAACGCCTCAAACAGGTCCTCCAGGGTGGAGGGAAGCTTGTGCGGCGCCTCGTAAAACACCATCGTCCGCTGTTCCTCCCGCAGGGAGGCGAGATGCTCCCGCCGCCCCCGCTTGTTCATGCTGAGGAAGCCCTCGAAGGTAAAACGGCCGGTGGGCAGCCCGGCGACGGCGAGCGCCGTAACGACCGCGCTTGGCCCCGGAACTACACCGACAGCGATCCCCCGCTCATGGCAGAGGGCGACCAAATCCTCCCCCGGGTCGGAAATGGCCGGCATCCCGGCGTCGGTGACCAGGACGGCGCTCTCGCCCGCTTGAAGCCGGGCGAGGATCTGCTCCCCCCGCTCCCGCTTGTTATGCTCAAAATAGCTCACCAGCGGCTTGCGGATCCCCAAGTGGTTCAGAAGCCCCAGGGTCACCCGCGTATCCTCCGCCGCGATAAAGTCGGCGTTTTTCAGCGCCTCCACCGCCCGCGGCGACAGATCGGACAGGTTGCCGATCGGGGTTCCCACCAGCGTCAACGTTCCGGCCATAAATATCCTCCAAGTATAATAATGGAATTATAATACAGATTAAGGCGATATTTTAGGCGTTTTTCGCCTTAAATATTGCCAAAGCAGCAGGGAACCTGGATAGAAGGCGGTTCCAGTGTCAGGCCCGGCCGGCCGCCCCGCCGCCCTTCACAGAGGAAAAGCCAGGGTGCATCCCCCGGGTTCCTGTGCACAAACCGCAGCCGCTTCGGCTCCAGGCCCGCTTCCCGCAGGATGGTCAGCGCGTCGGTCAGGCGCTCCGGCCGGTGGCAGAGGCAGAAGCGTCCGCCGGAGCGCAGCAAACCGGCCGCCGCCGCGGCAGCGTCCCGGAGAGAACAGCCCGGCCTCGCCGGGTCGGTATTCTCATGCCGGGCAATGCGGACAGCCTCCTCAGCGGGAACGCCTCCACTCTGCGGCGGGAAATAGGGCGGGTTCACCGCCACAAGGTCCATCGAGGCCGGTTCCAGCCATTCCCTCCAGCGGCGCAGGTCCGCGGTATGTACCCGTATCCGGTCGGAAAAGCCGCTGTCCGCCGCCGACCGGCGGGCCAGCTCCGCCGCTTCCGGCTGAATTTCCAGCGCCTCCACCCGGAGGCAGGGGTTATCCCGGCACCAGAGCACCGGCAGGATTCCGCAGCCCGTCCCCAGGTCCGCCGCAAGCCGGACAGGGGAAGGGGCGGCCGCCGGACGCTCTCCGGCCGCCTTGCGTGGAGAGGAGAGCGCAGGGGATGCAGGGGAGGAAGGGGAGGAAAAGGATGAAGAAGATGCAGGAGGCGCAGGGGAAACTGGGGATGCGGGCGGCGGCGCAGGCGGCAGAGAAAAACGGGCCAACAGCAGCGCATCCTCCCCGAAACGGTGCTCCGCAGACATCCAAACGCCGGCCCCGCCGCCCAGCGGCTCCCACCGCTCCATCTCCATCGCCCTCTCCCTCCCTGTGCTTTCACCCGGCAAAAGACAAGCCGGGTGACCTGACGGCCACCCGGCGTTGGATTCGTGCAGAACTTATTCCGCCTGGGGAGCGCCCACGGGACACACGTCCGCGCAGCTTCCGCATTCGGTGCAGAGATCCGGGTTGATCTCATACTTGCCGTCACCCTCGGAGATCGCGGAAACAGGACATTCCGCCTCGCAGGCGCCGCAAGCGATGCACTCGTCGCTAATTTTATATGCCATGTAGAAAGCACCTCCTTTTTATGTTCGTTCTTATCATAACATAACGCCGCAAAAAATCAACGGGTTTTTCAGAAAAAAAGGATTTTCCAGCGGAAAAGCCCCCGAACGATTGGCGGCAGAACAGGGACAAGCGGCCCGGCGGCCAGCCGCCGCTACTTTTCCGCCGTCCCGGACGCTCCCGGCGTCTTCTGCGCATCCCGCTCCCGGCGCTCCTCCGGATCTTCCTGTCCTTCCGGCTCTCTTTTCTCCCCCTTGGCGCGGCCGTCCCGGATCACCTTGATGTCCCGGACATTCACCGAAACCGGCGGGGAATCGGGCGATTTATCCAGCCGGACCTTCAGCATCCCGGTCAGGAGGCTGACCTCCGTCACCACGCCCTTTCCTTCCCGGGTGGAAACCAGCGCCCCCGCCCTGGGGGTGCTTTTCAGGAGCGATTCGTACGCTTCCTGCTCGTATTTCAGGCAGCACATCAGCCGGCCGCAGGCGCCGGAAATTTTGGTCGGGTTCAGGGAAAGCCCCTGCTCCTTCGCCATTTTGATCGACACAGGCTGGAAATCGTTCAGGAACTGGGAGCAGCAGAACGGCCGCCCGCAGATGCCCAGCCCGCCGAGCATCTTCGCCTCATCCCGCACGCCGATCTGCCTCAGCTCAATCCGGGTGCGGAAAACCGAAGCCAGGTCCTTGACCAGCTCGCGGAAATCCACCCGGCCGTCGGCAGTGAAATAAAACAGGATTTTGGAATTGTCAAAGGTGTATTCCACCCGGGTGAGCTTCATATCCAGCTTGTGCGCCGCGATTTTCTCCTGGCAGATCGCGAAGGCCCTGGCCTCCTTTTCCGCGTTTTCCTTCGAGCGGCGGATATCCTCCGCCGTTGCGGGACGCACCACCTTTTTCAGCGGCTTGACGATTTCGGACTCGTCCACCTCCCGGTTTGCCGCGACCACTTCGCCGCATTCCATGCCGCGGGCGGTCTCCACCATCACCATGCTCCCCCGCTCCGGCTTGTGGCCGGCCGGGTCAAAGAAATACACCTTGCTCATGTTTTTAAAGCGAACGCCGATTATTTCCGCCATAGGAACCCCATTTCTCGCCGCCAAAGCCAAATTCGGGCCGTATCCGGTCGCTTTGCGCCTTTCCCGCGGCGGGGGTGGGCGCCGGCCAACATGATCGAAATACCGCCGGGCGCCGGGTCGTCTCCGGCAGAAGACAGCCCCGGCGGAAAACGGTTCAGATTTACTATAGCATGAATGCCGGCCTCCTGCAAGGAAAAGCCCGGTTTTTTTCCTGTGCTTGCAGCATTTGCCACCCGTCCGCCCGCCGCGGAGAGCCGCCTAACGGCCGGCGGCGGAGCGCAGGCGGCTGCACAGCAGGGTAAGGAATAGGGTATAGTTAATATTGCGCCGCCGGTCCTCCTGCAGCTGCTCCACGGCGCGGATGAGGGACAGAAGCTGTCCGCGGGTCAGCAGGCGGGAAAGCCGGTCCGCCGCCTCCGGCGCGGCCGAAAGGCCGCCCGCTTCCCGTGCGCCGAAGCGCAGCGCGGCCGCATCCCGGAAGATCAGCCCCAGCGCGCCGAGCACCCCGTCCGCAAGGTCCTTGTCCTTTTCCAGCGCCCCGGTCAGGCGGAGGAGGTCCAGCTCGTCCGGCGCAGCGACCGCTTGTGCAAACGACGGGGCAAGCTCCACCACCTTTTGAAAGGTCCCCTCCGACAGCCCCTGCACCGCCTGGCCGATCAGGCCGCCGAACACGGCGACCGCCTGCCGCACCGCCTCTTCATCCGCGCGGGGAAGGAGGCGGCGGACCGCCTCCTCCGCTTCCTCCGGCGACACCGGGCCGAGGGAGAGGCAGACCGTGCGGGACTGGATGGTGGGCAACAGCTGCGCCCGGTTTTCGCAGGTGAGGATAAACAGCGCGTGCGGGGGAGGCTCCTCCAGAATCTTGAGCAGCGCGTTCTGCGCCTGCTCGGTCATCCCCTGCGCGCCGGCCAGGATAACCGCCCGGCGGGGCGCCTCGTTGGGCAGGATATACGCCTTGTCCCGGATATCCCGCACCGTCTCAATATGAAAGGAGCGGGCCGCCCCTTCGCCGCCCGTCTCCACAATGTCGGGGTGGTTTCCCCCCGCCGCCTTGATGCAGGCCGGGCAGCGGCCGCAGGGCTTTTCCCCCGCGCCGGTGCAGACGGCCGCCC
This sequence comes from Candidatus Avimonas caecicola, assembly GCA_904419875.1. Taxonomy (GTDB): domain Bacteria; phylum Bacillota; class Clostridia; order Oscillospirales; family Acutalibacteraceae; genus Avimonas; species Avimonas caecicola. Next base: position 7,710 of record CAJFTG010000016.1, read on the forward strand.
TGGCAATCAGGCGGGCCAGGGTGCGCCGCCCGCTTCCGGCCGGCCCCTCCAGCAAAAGGGCATGCGGAAGCCGCCCCCCGTCCACAAAGGCGGAGAGCAGCCGTTTGGCTTCTCCGTTGCCGGCAAATCCGTCAAACCGCATCCAACGTCAACCTCTCTGCAAAGCCGCGGCCCGGCCCTACAGCTTTTCGTAGCGTTCGATGTTCATGACAAACACCGTTGCGCCGCCCACCGTGACCTCTACCGGGAAGGAGGCGTAGGCCGAGGTGCCGTAGGAAGTGCTGGGGATCATCTGCGTACGCTTTTTGGAATGCTTTTCGATGGTCGCCAGCACCTGGTCCACCCGCTCGTCGTCCACGCCGACGAGGAAGGTGGTGTTTCCCGCCATCAGAAACCCGCCGGTAGTGGCCAGCTTGGTCACCGAAAAGCCCTCTTTGGTCAGCGCGGTGGATACCGCGCTGCTGTCATCCTTGTTCACAATCGCCAATACCAGTTTCATCGTCCGTTCCTCCGTTCCGTTGGTTACTGTCCCGGTTAACAAACCGAACAATCCGTTCTGCCGGCCGCATCGCTTTCCCGCCTGCCTCCGCGTATCTTGGCGTGGCTTTCCGTGCCCCTACACGCGCCCTACGCCTGCCGGAGCATGGCGGACACAATCCGGGCGGAGCGTTCCGCCGCCGCCTTCTCGAACTCCTCGAACGAGACGGTCGCCGCCTCCCCCGCCAGGTCGGAAATCGCCCGCACAATCACGAAAGGGACGCCGTTGGCGACGGCGACCTGAGCGACCGCCGCGCCCTCCATCTCCACCGCCGCCGCGCCGAACTGCGCGGCAATCTCCCGCTTCACGCAGTCGTCCGCCACGAACACATCCCCCGACGCGATCGTGCCGGTCAAGATGCTTCCGCTGCCGGGAACCGATTCCGCCGCCGCCCGAAAGGCGGCCACCAGATCCGGGTCGGCGGCAAAGCGGGTGGGCTGGGAATCGTCCGCCGGGCCGGGCCCAAGGCCCATATACCCCTTGGCATGTCCAAAGGCCGTGATGTCAAAGTCATGCTGCACGGCGTCGGCGCCGATCACCAGATCGCCTACCGACAGGCCGGCCGCCACGCCGCCGGCCACCCCGGTATTCACCAGGGCCGCCACATGGAAGCGGTCGATCATCGCCTGTGCGCACACGGCGGCGCAGACCTTGCCGATCCCGCACCGGGCCGCCACCACCGGCACGCCCTCCAGCGTGCCGTAATGGAAATCCACCCCTGCATGGCGGAGCACCGAGGCTTCCTCCATCCGGGAGGTCAGCAGCTCCACCTCCGACGCCATCGCGCCGATCACGCCCCAGATCCCGTCGATCTTCTTTCCCAACGGCACCGCCCCCGTAGTACAGCTTTGCGGAATCCCCCGCGCCGGTCCGTGCCGGCCGGCGATTCCCCCCCGGCCGGTGCGCCGCCATGCGGCGGCCCGTGCGGATTCCTGAGAATAGTATACAGGAAATTCCGGGATGTTACAAGGGTATTTTGACGTACGCACGGATGTGCGCGCCATCCCGGACAATATTTCCGGGGGCACCCCGAGCCCTGTTTAAGCGGCGTTCCCTTCCTCCCCGCCTGCCGCCCGCTACCGCAGCACGGCCAGGTGGTCAAAACCCGCCTGTTTCAGGCGAACGGCCGTCTCTTCGGTGATCCGCTCACCGGGGACCACCGCGGCGATTCCCGGCGGGCAGGGGCAGGCCGTCCGCGCCGCGACCCGGCCGGCCGCCTTCTCCGCCGGCACCATCTCACAGGGGGCGAGCAGCGCCTCCCGCGGGGAACAAACCGCCTCCGGACGCGTCCCGTCCCAGGCGTACGCCGCATACCTTTCCTCGCCCTCCGCGGCCCGGCGGGCGCCGCGGCCGAGGAAACGGCCCCGCCGCAGGGCGACCGCCATTCCACGGATGGCCTCCCGCAGCCGCACCCGTTCGGCCGGGGCGTTGAAGGGGGTGAGGATGAACACCACGTACCGCCCGTCCGCGTACTCCGGCTCGCAGCCGCGGGAGCGGAAAAATTCCGCCGCCTCCCCGCCGTCCACCCCGGCGCCGCCGGTGTCCAGCGTCAGGCGGGCCGGGTCCTGCAGCGGGCCGTCCAAAGCCGCCAGCCCCTGCTCCCGGGCGGTTTCCCGCAGAAGCGCCGTTTCCTCAGCGGTCAGACGATAGGCCGCCTCTCCGGCACGCACCCACCAATCCCTCGCCAGGTCGAGGGAGGCGAGCACCGGGAACGACGGGGAAGTGGAACCGAACAGAGCCATGGCCCCCTTGGCCTCCGCCCGCCCTGCCCAGGGAAAGCCGTCCGGCCGCCGGCCGATCTGGAGCATCGCCCCCCCGGTCAGGACCGGAAGGGTCTTGTGGCAGGAATCGGCGCTCATCGCCGCGCCGTGCGCCAGCGGGTGCAGGCCGAACGCGCCGAGATGGCTTCCATGGGCGTTGTCCGTCAGCAGCGGGACGCCCGCCTTCCGACAGACGGCCCCAACCGCCGGAACATCCGCCAGCCGGCCGTAATAATCCGGGCTGGTGATATATACGGCGCGTATATTTTCATCCTCTTTCAACGCGTTTTCGATCGCCGCCGGCTCCGGCCGCCCATCCCTCCCCGGCCAAAGCCACACCGGCTCCAGCCCCAGGAGGGCGGCGGCGTGGACCGCGGAACGATGGGCGTTGCGCAGCAGCAGCACCCGGCCGCCGGGGCCCGCCCCCAGCAGCAGCATCGCCTGGATGCACAGGGTGCAGCCCCCCGCGCTGAACAGGGTTTCCGCCGCGCCGAACGCCGGGGCGGCCAGCCGTTCCGCCTGCTCGATCGCATCGCCGCCGTCGTACAGGCTGCCGGTTTCCGGCAGCTCAGTCAGGTCATACTCCAAAGAGGCGAGCCCCGCCAGCAGGCCGGCCCGCCCCTTGTGTCCCGGCGTGTGGAAGGAGGCGCGCCCCTTGGCGGCATAGCGGCGCAGAGCGTCTGCCAGCGGCGTGCCGGCGTCAAACATATTCCCGGCGGGCGAACGCGCTGATCCCCACCGGATCCACCTCGAAGGAAACGATGTCGCCCGGCGCACAGTCCGCGTCGGTCACATCCACCGTCAGGGCGGTCAGCCCCACCCGGCCGAGGATCGGCAGCCGCCTGCCGTTGATCTCGCAGGTCGGCCGGCGGCCGAAGGAACCGCGGCGGGCTCCCGTTTCCTCCGGGAAAAGGCCGTCGGCCAGGCCGGCCGGAACCACCGCCACCCGGGTGGCCCTCTTGACCCGGCAGCGGCCGTCCTCCCCGACCGTGCTGCCCGCGCTCAGCCACTTGATGTCGCACACCTCGGACACGGCGCGGCCCACCTTTTTCAGGCCGCCCCGCTCCCGCTTGGCCGGCCGGGGGGCTTCGCCCCGGCCGAACAGCGCCGCCCCCACCCGCACGGCGGAAAGCCGCATCTCCGGGCAGAGGGCAAGCTGGTTCACATCCGCCATATGGGCAAAGCCGGGGGTCAGCTCCTCCCGCCGGACGGCGGCGAGCACCCGGCCGAAATCCTTCACCTGCTGCGCCCGGCGGGACGCCTTCCCCTCGCTGCCGGAGGGCAGGACGGTGAACACGCCGGCCAGCTCCAGATTCCCCAGATGCTTGACCGTCTGCGCCGCTTTGGCCGCATCCTGCGGGGCGAAGCCGAAGCGGCCCATCCCGAAATCAAAGCAGAGCTGAATGCGGGCCCGGCGATGGAGCCGCCGGCTCAGCGAGCTGAACAGAACCGCGCTTTCGTTGGAGCCGACCGCCGCCACCAGATCGTTTTCCAGGATGGTCCGGATGTCCTCCTCGCCCGCATAGGGGGTGAGGAGGAGGATGTCCAGCCCGCGCACGGCATCTGCGATCCGGACCGCCTCCTCCAGCCGGGAGACGGCAATGGTCCGCACCCCCTCGTCGGCCAGCAGCTGCGCCACCGCCGCGTCGCCCAGGCCAAAGGCGTTCGCTTCCAGAACCGGAATCATCGGGGTATTGCCCACCTGCCGCTGCAATAGACGGTAATTCTGCAGAATGCGCTCCGTCTGCACCATCAGCGTAATCATGGGGGAGCCTCCTTTGTTTATTATTATAGGATGGTATTTCCCTGTTCCATCAGGCCAGCGGCGGGCCGCCCTGCCGTCCCCGCCTTACCCTTCCCGGAGGGACAGGCCGCGGGGCCCTTTTCCGCCGGAGCGGCGCCCTGAACCGCTTGGCGGCCCCGCCCTTCCCCCGCCGGCCGGGCCTGGCGCGGCGCCGGGGTCCCCGCCGGCCGGCATGCCGTATCCCGGAGGGGCTTTTTCACGGCAGGCGCACGGCAAAAGCGGCGGGTTTCCGCCGCTTTCATTATACCGTTATCTCCCGTTTCCGTCAATCAGCGACAAATTCCGCAGCGGCACCTTTTTCCCCCGCCAGCCGTAGGCTTTCCCCCGCAGGTCCTCCAGCGATTCGCGTGTTAAAACAGGCTCGTACCGCCCCCCGAAGCAGGGGTGGGGGTCTATGCGGGCGTTGTTGTTGAGGGGGCATACCTCCTGGCAGCGGTCACAGCCCCAGGCTGTCCCGGCTTCACGGAGCAGGCGGGCCTCTTCCGGCGTCAGCGTCCCCTTTTTCTGGGTGACGGCGGACAGGCAGGTTTCCCGCCCGCCCGCCGGATTCCCCAGGCAGCCGCCCGGGCAGGCAGCCGCGCATTTCCCGCAGCGGGGGCAGCGGGGCGGCCGGGCCGGCGCCGGGCCGGCGAGGGACAGGCCGGTTACCACGGCGCCGATCAACACCCAGGAGCCGTACACCGGATGGATCAGCAGCCCGTGCTCCCCCACCACCCCCAGGCCGGCCAGCGCGGCGGCGTACACCTCGGGGATGGGGGAATTGTCGATCAAAGGGAGAAAGCGTTCGCCGGGGAAGGCGGCGGCCAACCGTTCCGCCGCCCGCTCCAGCACGGCCCCGGCGGCGTGGTGGTAATCCGGAACCCTCGCATAGCGGGACAGGTTGCTTCGCGCCGCCCCCTCCTCCTCCGGGAAGCGGTAGGGGAACAGGGCGGCGATCACGGTGCGCGCCGGCGCGCCGGGCGGGAAGGCGGCGGCCAGCCGCTCCCGGCCGCGGCAGGGAAGCAGGCGGCCCTCCACCGCCGAAAAGGGGCAGAAGCCGTGCAGGGGCAGGCCGGCCTCCTCCAAAAGCCGGGCTGCCTCCGCCCGGTTTTTGCCGCATTCCATGTTCCCCCGCGCCGATGTGCACATTGCCTGTTTTCCCCCTTTCCTTTCCCTGCGCCTTTGCCCGGATGTGCCCGGATGTACCCGGATGCGTCCGGGTGAAGCGGTTCCCCGCCGGCGACCCTCGCCGGATACCCGGATGCCGCTCGATACTAACAGTATACCACAAAACCGCGCGCGGGCAAAAGGGGGGCCGCTCTGCCGGGAAAATAACGGGGGAAAGAACAACGCCCGGTGAAAAAAGCGTGCATTTTCCGCCGGTTTGTGCTATACTGGGGGCAAAGTCCATATCCATGCCGGAGTGATTGAGTTGCGCATGACGGGAGGACGCCGGGAGGCGGCCTTCGGTTTGGCGCGGCTCTTTTTTTGTCCGGCAATCACGGGCTGCCGCCCGCAGGCGCGGCCCGCCGAAGGAGGCATCCCCATGGAATCACTCTGCCGACCGCCGCTCCCCCTGCCGCCGCTGAAGGATATCGTGTACGACGTGGCGATCATCGGCGCCGGCATCACCGGCTGTGCGGCGGCGTTCGAGCTGTCCCGCACCACCGCCCGCGTCGCCCTGCTCGACCGGGACAGCGACGTGGCCGCCGGCGCAACCCGGGCCAACTCGGGCATCGTCCACGCCGGATACGATCCCCTGCCCGGGACCCGGATGGCCCGGTGCAACGTGGAAGGCAACGCCCTGCTCCATCAATACGCCGGGGAGCTCAACCTCCCCTTCCGCCCCACCGGCTCGCTGGTCCTCGCCCTGTCGCAGGAGGAGCTGTCCACCCTGCGCACGCTCTACGCCCGGGGGCTACAAAACGGGGTGCCGGGCCTCCGCCTGCTGTCCGCGGAGGAAGCCCGGGCCAGGGAGCCCGCCCTTACGCCGGAGGTGCGGGGCGCGCTGTACGCCCCCACGGCGGGGGTGATCGGCCCATGGGAGACGGCGCTGGCCTTCGCGGAAACCGCCGTGGTCAACGGGGCCGACTTTCTCCCCTGCTGTGAGGTAACCGGCATCCGCCGGGCGGAAGGCCCCGGCGGGGAAAAAGCCCTCTTTGTCCTGACCACCGGCCGGGGAACGGTTTGCGCCCGCCGGGTGGTGAACGCCGCCGGCGCCCGCGCCGACCAGGTGAACGACCTGCTCGCCCCGCCCCGCCTGCACATCCGTCCCAACCGGGGGCAGTATTATCTGCTGGACAGGACCCAGGGCGGAACCGTGGGCATGGTGATCTTCCAGTGCCCCACCGCCGCCGGGAAAGGGGTGCTGGTCGCCCCCACCGCGCACGGCAACCTGATCGTTGGGCCGGACGCGCAGGACATCGCCGACCCGGACGACACCGCCACCACCGCCGCCGGGCTCGCCTTTGTGGCCGCGCAGGCCCGCCGGTCGGTGCCGGCGCTTTCCCTGCGGGATTCCATCCGGAATTTTGCCGGGGTGCGCGCCGTCTGCGGGGAGGAGGACTTCATCCTTGAGGAATCCGCCGCCTGCCCGGGGCTGATCACCCTGGGGGGCATCAAATCCCCCGGCCTGACCAGCGCGCCGGCCATCGCCAGGGAGTGCGTGGAGCTGCTGAAAAGAAGCGGCCTCGCGCTGCCGCCCCGCGCCGGCTTCCGCCTTTGCCCGCGGCCCGTGCGGTTCCGGGACCTTTCCCCGGAGGGACGGGCCGCCGCCGTGCGGAGGAATCCGCTGTACGGCCGGGTGGTCTGCCGGTGCGAAACCATCACCGAAGGGGAGATTGCGGACGCGGTCCGTTCCCCCATCCCCGCCCGTTCGGTGGACGGGGTCAAGCGCCGGGCCGGCACGGGGATGGGCCGGTGCCAGGGCGGCTTCTGCTCCCCCCGCGTCGCCGCCGTGCTGGCGCGGGAATGGGGCGTGCCGCTGACCGCCGTGGAACAGGACCGGCCGGGCTCCTTCCTGCTGACCGGCCGGACCAGGGAGCCCGCGGAAGAGGAAGGCGGCCGGTAGCGCCTGTGCGGCCGGCCAGGGCGGGAAACGCATCCCAGCGAATGACGGGCCGCAATCCGCCGGCCCCGGAAAGGACAGAGTGAAAGCCATGAGCCGATACGACAACACCCCTTCCCTCCCCACGCTGCACGCCGACTTGGCGGTGGTCGGCGGCGGGCCCGCCGGGCTGGCCGCCGCGCTGGCGGCCCGGCGGGCCGGCGCGGGGCGGGTGCTGATCCTGGAGCGGGACGCCGCGGCGGGCGGCATTCTCAACCAGTGCATCCACAACGGCTTCGGCCTGCATTATTTCAGGGAGGAGCTCACCGGCCCGGAATACGCCGGGCGGTTCCTCCGCATGGCGGAAGCAGACGAAGGGATCGAGATCAAGACGGACACGATGGTGCTGGAGATCGCCGCCCTCCCTACGGAGGCCGGCACGCGGGTGATGGTCCAGGCGGTGAACCCGGCGGACGGCTGTTTCCAGGTGGAGGCCGGGGCCGCCGTGCTCGCCATGGGCTGCCGGGAGCGTACACGGGGAGCGATCGCCATTCCCGGAACCCGGCCGGCCGGGGTGTACACCGCCGGCTGTGCCCAGCGGTATATCAACATCGAGGGGGTGATGCCCGGCCGAAGGGCGGTCATCCTCGGTTCGGGGGATATCGGGCTGATTATGGCCCGCCGCCTGACGCTGGAGGGGGCCGAGGTGCTTGCCTGTGTGGAGCTGATGCCCTATTCCGGCGGCCTGCAGCGCAATATCACCCAATGTCTGGAGGATTTCGGCATCCCGCTCTACCTGTCCCACACCATCGTGGATATCCGGGGCCGGGAGCGGGTGGAACAGGTGGTGATCGCCGCCGTGGATGAGCACCGCCGTCCCGTTCCCGGCACCGAGAGGGTGCTGGACTGCGATACCGTCCTCCTTTCGGTGGGGCTCATCCCGGAAAACGAGCTGTCCCGCGGTGCCGGTGTCGCGATCGATCCCCGTACCAACGGCCCGCTGGTGGACGAAAGCATGCAGACCTCCCTGCCCGGCGTCTTCGCCTGCGGGAACGTCGTCCATGTCCACGACCTGGTGGATTTCGTGACGATGGAAAGCGGGCGGGCCGGGCGGGCCGCCGCCCGCTTCCTGGCCGGCGGCCCGGCAGGCGGACAAACGGAAGAGGCCGCGGTTCCCCTGGAAGCCGGCGGGAACGTCGCCTACACCGTGCCGCAGCGGGTCCATCCCGGCCGGCTGGACAAAACCTGCGAGGTGTTCTTCCGGGTGAACCGGGTGATGGAGGACGCGGAAATCGTCGTCAGCGCCGGGGACACGGCGCTGCTCAAAAAGGCCCGGCCCCATATGGCGCCGGGGGAAATGGAGCGGCTCCTGCTTCCCGCCTCCCTTTTTGCCGGGGCAGCGGGCGGGCTGCGGATTACCGCCCGCCCGAAGGAAGCCGCGGCCGGAAAGGAGGGAGCGCGATGAGCATGAGCCAAAAGCCGCTGGTCTGCATTGTCTGCCCCCGCGGATGCCGGATGACCCTGACCCTGCCGGACGGCGGCGCCCCCGCGCCCGAGGAAATCCGCGTAGCCGGCAACGGCTGCCCCCGCGGGGCGGACTATGCCCGGCAGGAGATGACCGCGCCCCGGCGGGTGCTGACCAGCACCGTCCGCCTGACCGGCGCCGCCCTGACGCGCCTGCCGGTCAAAACCAGCCGCGCCGTCCCCAAGGAACGGCTGCACGACCTGATCCGCCTGCTGGATGGGCTGGAGGCGGCCGCGCCGGTGCGCATCGGCGACGTGCTGGTGAAGGACGCCCTCGGCACCGGGGCGGCGATCGTCGCCACCCGGGATGTAGAAGCGGAGAACGGAACCGATGCATAACAATGGGCGGCGGCCGGGAAGTTCCCGGCCGCCGCTTTCGTCCGTCCATAAACCTATGAACCCACGCACTGCCGAAACCGCCGGGTTCCCGTCTGGTCCCTGCCGGTTTCCTGCCTGATTCCCCTTCGGTTCCCGCCGGACTCCCGAGGAACACAGGGAGGCCGGGCAGGGGCGGCCCTTCCGCGCATTGTACGCAACGCTTTCCGCGTCCCGCAGGACGCGGCGGAGCCTGCCCCTTTGGCCGCGCCGTTTTCTGGGAAAGAAGAGGGAAAGCCCTCGTTTTGAGCAGGAAAGCTTCTCCGGCACGCGCAGGCAGGGGCCGGGAAATATCCCGGCCCCTGCCTTTCCCCTGCCTTTTCCCTGCCTTTTCCCTGCCCTTATGTCCGTTCCGCCCTTTCCAGCAGCGCCTCGAGACGGGCGGCCGTTTCCTCCGGCGTCAGGCCGTCGGTCATGAGCTTTTCCGTATCCAGCCCCGCGTACAGGGGAAGGCGCGCCGCGCTGCGCTCCAGCACGTCCGGGGTGCGCAGCCCGGCGGCGATCTCCCGGCCCAGCCTCTCCCGCAGCGTCCCTTCGGAGCAAAGCAGGGACACCCGCACCACCCGGATTTCCGGGGGCGGGCCGCCGGGGAAAAGGCGGGTGAGAATCTGCGCGTAAATGTCGTCCCGATGCAGCACCCAGCAGAAGATCACGGTGGGCAGCTGCGGGTTCTGCAGAAACCGGCCCAGCAGGGACACGATGTTGTCCAGCGCCATCGCCCGGTTTTCCTCGTTTACCGTAAAGGGATGGATGTCCCAGCACCAGTCGCCGTCCAGGAACACGCAGCCGTCCAGCCGCCGCTGGAGCGCCCGGCAGGCGGTGGTCTTGCCCACGCCCATGGTCCCGCCGACCATCAGCAGCGTTTTCATCCGTCCCCCTCCCCCGCCGGGTACGCCGCCCCATAATTCGCCCGGTAGAACTCCTCCGCCGGCAGGAGGAGGAGTGAGCGGTGCTTCCCCTTGAGATGCAGCCAGACCGCCGCCGCCATAATCAGCGACCCGGCCAGGCAGATCATCATATCCTCCATCGTGTCCCCCACGCCGGTGGCGGCGACGTTCTGGGAATCATGCCCGGTCAGCAGGAAGCCGACGTATTCGAAAATCTCCCACAGCCCGGCGACGAACTGGGAGAAGAAAAAGGCAAAGCCCGCCGCGGCCAGCGCGTCCTTCCCGACCGGGGCGCTCTTGTCCTCCCGCACCATCCAGTACAGGCAGAGCCCCACCATCGTAAACAAAAACCCGCTTATCCCATGGGCGGCCAGGTCATACCACCAGATATAGCTGTACAGCCCCAGCACCGTCCCCAGGCTGAAGGCGAGGAAAATAAAGACCAGAAGCACCGCATCCAGCAGCGGGGCTTTCTTCAGTCGGAAAATCCGCCGGAGAAGCGGGAACACGAGCACAAACAGCGTGCCCGCCAGCCCGCCGACGCCGCGGGCCGCCGCGCCGCCGGAAAGCAGCACATAGCCGCCGGTGGCCAGACAGCCCAGCACATAGCCGATCACCGTGACCAGCAGAAGCCTTGAATAACGGGGCTTTTCCATTGACGTATCCTTTCCCGCTCCGGAAAGAGCGCGGCCGTTTTACACCCTATTGTAGCATATTCTGCCGAAAAAGTCGAACGGGCGGCGGGCGAAAATACGACGGTTTTCCTGTGAGCCCCTTGTTTTCTTCAGAAAGCTCCCGTATACTGAAAGCGGATTTGTTCGCTGAATAAACAAATCCGCCGCGCGCCGCTGCCCGTCTCAGTATATGCGCCCGCCGGGACAAGAATACCCTCCTGCCGTGCTTCTGTCGTGCTTCTGCCGTACGCCGGCCGTTTTCTCTCCGCTTTCCTGCCGTTTCCTTTCTGCTGCCTTCCTGTTTTCTCTCTTTCTCTTTTTCTCATCTTTTCGCCCCTCTCCGCCCCCGTTTCCCCCGGCCGTGGAGAGGGGAGCGCGCCCTTCCTCCGCCGCCTGCGGAGAGCCGGCCGCCGTTTCCCGCTCCGGCGGGAAGCAGGGGGCCGGGAAGCCGCGGCGGGATCGCTTCGGCATCGGCACGGCGGACGCCGGCCTGGCGCGCGGGCCGTGCCGGGATCAAATGCAAGAAACCGAAAGGGGAATCTCCCATGGAAAAACAACCGATCACACTGGTGGGCAACGCCCACATCGATCCCGTCTGGCTGTGGAAGCGGTGCGAGGGTCTCTCCGAGGTCAAGTCCACCTTCCGCTCCGCCCTGGACCGGATGCGGGAATTTCCCGATTATATTTTTACCTGCGCCTGCGCTTCCTATTACCGTTGGATCGAGGCGGTGGACCCCGGCATGTTTGACGAAATCCGCGGGCGGGTGGCCGAAGGCCGCTGGAGCGTGGCGGGCGGCATGTGGGTGCAGCCGGACTGCAACCTGCCCTCGGGCGAGGCGTTTGCCCGGCACTTTCTGTATTCCCAGCGGTATTTCACCGAAAAATTCGGCGCCGCCGCCACCGTCGGCTACAATGTGGACTCCTTCGGGCATAACGGGATGCTGCCGCAGCTGCTGCGGCAGGCCGGGCTGGACAGCTATGTCTTCACCCGCCCCGGGGCGGAGGAAAAGCCCGGGCTGCCCCATCTCTTTCTGTGGGAATCGCCGGACGGCAGCCGGGTCACCGCCTTCCGGACGGTGTTCGGCTACAACCACAGCCTGAACGGCTGCCCGGACGACGGGCAGGCCCCCTGCCTGGCCAAGCTGGAGGTTATCCGGCGGACGGCGCAGGAGCAGGGGCTTCCCTTCCAGCATTATTACGGGGTGGGCAACCACGGCGGCGGCCCCTCCGTCCGGGAGCTGACGCTTCTGTCCGAGGCGTGCGCGCAGGATGACTCGGTGCGGTTCGGATCGCCCCGTCAGTATTTCGACGCCGTGGAGGCGGCCGGCCTGACCGGCCGCCTGCCGGTGGTAAAAGGGGATCTGCAGCACCATGCGAGCGGGTGCTATTCCGCCCACGCCGGCATCAAGGCGGCGAACCGGCGGGCGGAAAACGCCCTGGGCGCGGCGGAAACCTACGACCTGCTGGCGTCCGTGCTGCTTGCCGTCCCGCCGCAGACCGCAGCGCTGCGGGCCGCCTGGGAACGGCTGCTGTTCAGCCAGTCCCACGACACGCTGGCCGGCTGCTGCGTGCGGGAGGCCTGCGACGAGGCGCTGGGCACCTTCGCCGCCGCCTGCGACGCCGCGGGGGAGGTCGCTTCCCTGGCGACCCAGCGGCTTTCCTGGAACATCCGCACCACCGACATCCTCGACCGGCCGCCCGCCCAGAAAAACGGTTGGAAGCTGTGGGAGAAGGAGGGGCAGGGCGCGCCCTATGTGGTGTTCAACCCCCATTCCTTCCCGGTGCGCATCCCCCTGCCGCTCAACCTGGCGAACACCGGCGTGACCGACGAGCAGGGGAGGCCGGTGCCGGTGCAGGCTGTCCGCGGCCCGCAGACCAACGGATGGGACCATTACAACATGCTTTTCCAGGCCGAGCTTCCCCCGCTGGGGTACCGCACCTATTACCTGTACCAGGACCACCGGTTTGAAGACACCGCCCCTTCGCCGGTGAAGGCGGGAGAGACTTTTCTGGAAAACGAAGCCCTGCGGGCGGAGTTCGACCCCGCCTCCGGCGCGATGACCCGCCTTCTGGACAAGGAAAGCGGGCGGGAGCTTACGGCCGGCCCCGCCGCCCGCGTCCTGGTGATGGACGACGGGGCCTCCGACACCTGGGCGCATGGGGTTTTTACCTTTGACAGGGAGATCGGCGTCTTCGGCGGGGCGAGCCTGCGGGTGCTGGAAACCGGCCCGGTTCGGGCTGCCCTGCGCGTAACCGTCCGCTATGGCGCTTCCTCCCTGACCCAGGATTTCTCCCTGTCCGCCGGCCGCCGCGCGCTGGATGTCCGCTGCCGGCTGAACTGGCAGGAGCCGCTGAAGATCGCAAAGCTCTCCGTCCCGGTGCGGGCGGAGCTTCCCCGCGCCGTCTACTCCCTCCCCTGCGGCTTTCTGACCAAGGAGGCGGACGGAGCGGAGGAGCCCTCCCACGAATGGGCGGGCGTGTATGGGCCGGACGGCCGCGGGCTCGCCCTGCTCAACGACGGAAAATACAGCGTCTGCGCCAAGGGGAACGACCTGCGGCTGACGCTCGCCCGCAGCGCGGTTTACGCCGACCACTTCGGAGAAAGAGACGACCTGGTGGAATACATGGACCTGGGCGAGCAGATCTTTCATTACGCCCTGATGCCGCATTTCCAGGACGATCCCGCCGAAACGGTAAAAACGGCCGCGCTGCTCAACCGGATGCCGGAGGCCCTGATGGAAACCCACCATGCCGGCGCGCTGCCGCCGGTGTATACCGGGGTGCGGCTGAATGCGGACAACGTTCTTCTTGCCGCCTGGAAGGCGGCGGAGGATGGGAACGGCGTCATTCTCCGGCTGGTGGAAATTGCCGGCAAGACGGCCGCATGCCGGGTGGAGCTCCCGGCGCTGAAAAGGGATTTTACCGTGTCCCTCCGTCCGCAGGAGCTCCTCACCCTCCGCCTTCCGGCGGATGGCGGCGCCCCGGAAAGGCTCCTGCTGACCGAGTATCCTCCCACGTCCTCCAGCGTCCGCCCATAGCCTTCCCTGCGGTCATGGCTCACGCCCGTGCGGCGTCCCTGCCCCGGCGGGGGCGCCGGATTCCGCCGGATCCGGAAAAGGGAACCGGCCGGGACGCCTGTCCCCGGGACGGATACGGCAGCGGCGGCCGGTCCGCCGCCCCGGGAGGTTGGGGCGCCAATAGAATACCCCTGCGGGCACGCCCGCCTTCGCAACCTGCGGAGAGGAGACCCCTGCCGTGCAAAAAACCAGCCGATTCTTGTAAAGAATCGGCTGGTTTTCGCAAAACTGGTGGGCGTAAACGGACTCGAACCGCTGACCTCTTGCGTGTGAAGCAAGCGCTCTAACCAGCTGAGCTATACGCCCGTGACGCAGCGAGCTGCGTGGTGACCCGAACGGGAATCGAACCCGTGTTACCGCCGTGAAAGGGCGGTGTCTTAGCCGCTTGACCATCGGGCCGCAGATACGCTCCCGGCGGGGAGCGCGATGGTAGCGGTAGTCGGATTTGAACCAACGACACTGCGGGTATGAACCGCATGCTCTAGCCAACTGAGCTATACCGCCATGGAGGCTGTTCCCCTTCCATTTTAAGGGAAAGCGCCTTCAATCAAGGCGCAGTTTATTATATAGTATGGACGGTCGCTTTGTCAATATGAATTTTCCTTTTTTCTCAGGTTTTCCGCAAAATTTTTTCGGTTGGCATTTGCCGGCCTCTCTTGCCCCCGTCCGGACGCCGAAGGCGGGCGGGCCGCCAGGCCGGCATGGCCCGCCCGGCCTCTGCCGGAGCCCGGAGCCCGCCCCGCGCCGGGGAAGGGCCGCGGTCAGCCCGCCGGCTGCGCATCGGCCGCTTCCGGCTTGAAAATCGAGATGCAGCCCACCGGGCAGGTTTCTTCGCAGGCGCCGCAGCCCACGCACTTTTCCCCGTCGATGGCGGCCAGGAAGTTCTCCACATGAATCGCGTCGTAGCCGCACACCTTGGTGCATTTCATGCACCCGATGCAGCCCTTGGCGCAGATTTTGCGCACCGCCGCCCCCTTGTCGTGGCTGGAGCAGCGCACCACGCCCTTCACATGCCCGGGCACCAACTCGATCAGGTCCTTGGGACAGGCTTTCACGCACAGCCCGCAGCCCCGGCAGAGGGACGGGTCGATCCGCGCCAGGCCGTTTTCAATCGAGATCGCGCCGTACTCGCATGCCTTTTTGCAGTCGCCGTGGCCCAGACAGCCGTATTGGCACAGCCAGTCGCCGCCGTAAAGCTGATTGGCGGCCCGGCAGGAATCCAGCCCGCGGTAATCCAGCTTGCGGGAGGTTACCTCCTCGCAGCCGCCGCACCGGACCAGGGCGGTGCGGGTTTCCACCCCGCCGCTCTCCACGCCGAGGATCCTCGCCGTCGCTTCCGCCACGGCCGCGCCGCCGGGGGAACACAGGCCGACCGGCGCGCCCTCGTTCGCCATCGCCTTGGCGTAGCCGTCGCAGCCCGAATAGCCGCACGCGCCGCAGTTGGCGCCGGGCAGCACGTCCCGCAGCGCCTCCGCCTTCTCGTCCCGCGGCACCGCCATGACCACCGACGCCACCGCCAGCACCAGCCCCGCGAGCAGGCCGAGCGCGGCCAGTACCAGAATTGCCAGCAATATCGGATACATAGAGGGTATGCCCCTTTCTTTTCGTGAGGGTGTTACAGGCCGAACAGCCCCTGGAAGCCGAGGAAGGAAACCGACACCAGCGATGCGGACACCAGCGTGATCGGCAGCCCTTTCAGGCCGGCGGGAATGTCCGCCCCTTCCAGCCGCTCCCGCACGCCGGCGAACATCACCATCGCCAGCAGAAAGCCGCCGCCCGCCCCCAGCGCATTGGTAAGCGACTGGACGAACCCGTATCCGCTGTCGATATTCAGGATGGTGACGCCGAGCACGGCGCAGTTGGTGGTAATCAGGGGCAGATAGATGCCCAGCGCGTTGTACAGCGGGGGAACAAACCGCTTGAGGGCGATCTCCACCAGCTGCACCAGCGCCGCGATAATCAGGATGAAAACGATTGTCTGCAGATAGGTCAGCCCGTTCGGCTCCAGAATATAGGTCTGGATCGGCCAGGTTGCGGCGGTGGCCATCAGCATGACAAAGATGACCGCCAGGGACATGCCGACCGCCGAATTCAGCTTTTTGGACACCCCGAGGAAGGGGCAGATCCCCAGGAACTGGGAGAGGACGAAATTGTTGACCAGCAGCCCGCCGATCAGGATGGCAAACAGCCCGGTATTACTCATGCGCGCCGTCCTCCTTCCCCATGCGGCCGCAGGCCGCCGCATTCGGGCAGGCGGCGCAGACGGTTTTCGCCGTCTCGCGGCGGGTCTCGTCCCGCTCCAGCCGGACCGAAAGCTTGTTGGTCAGCCAGATGAGCATGCCGAACACGAAGAATCCCCCGGCCGGCAGCACAAAAATGGTGACCGGCGGAAGGAGTCCTCCCTCCGGCCAGCCGAACAGGGTGCCGCTGCCCAGGAGCTCGCGGATGCCGCCCATGACCACCAGCGCGGCGGTGAAGCCGGCGCCCATCCCCAGGCCGTCCAGCGCGGACAGGCCGACGCTGTTCTTGCTGGCGTAGGCTTCCGCGCGCCCGAGGATGATGCAGTTGACCACGATCAGGGGCAGGTATATCCCCAGCGCCTTGTCGATCTCCGGAAGATACGCCTTCACCAGCATCTGCACAATGGTGGTAAAGCCGGCGATCACCACAATATACGCCGGCAGACGCACTTTGTCGGGGATCACCCGGCGCAGGAGGGAGATCACGACGTTGGAGCAGACCAGCACAAAGGTGGCGGCCGCGCCCATCCCCAGCCCGTTCACCGCCGCGGTGGTGATCGCGAGGGTGGGGCAGGTGCCGAGCACCAGACGGAGGACGGGGTTTTCGACCAGCAGCCCCTTGGTAAAGGCGTGGACATATTTATTCGCCATTTATTCCGCCCCCTTTATCTGCCGGTAATAGGCGACCGCCCGGTTGACCCCGTCGGTCACGCCGCGGGAGGTTTTGGTCGCCTGGGAAACGCCGTCGATCTCTTCCCCCAGCGTAAAGCCGCCGTCCGGCGCTTCCCTGTCCTGGAAGCGCCCGAACAGGCCGCCCTCCCTCACCTTGTCCACATAGCCGGCGGTTTCATTGTCGTCGGTCACGGTAACGCCGGTGATCCTTCCGTCGGCCGAAATGCCGGTCATCACCACCAGGCCGGCGCTTTTGCCGGTGGCGCTCACCGTGAAGACGTAACCCACCGTCTCGCCTTCCTGCAAGGCGGCGTAATAAGTGACCTCCTCCCCATCGGCGGAGGTCAGGGTCTGCTTTTCAAAGGAATCCGCGTCGATGACCTGGAGGCGGGCCTGGGTCTCGGCCTCCTCGTTCCGGGCGGCAATGGTGTCGGCCGTCAGGGCGTTGGTGCCCGCCAGCGCCGCCGTGACGCCGCCGGCGATCAAGGCCAGCGCGGCGGCGGACACCGCAATGTCCCGGATGCTTTTCTTATCCATGTTTTCCTTCCTTTCATCAGGGCAGGGCTGTCTCCCGCCCGCTCAGTCCGCCGCGTCCTTCCTTTTCAGGCGCCGGCGTCCGAAGGGGAGCGGGCGGGTCGCCCGCTCGATGAGGGGAACCAGGATATTCATGATGACAATGGCGAAGGACACGCCCTCGGGCAGGGAGCCAAACTGCCGGATCAGCACCGTGAGCAGCCCGCAGCCCACGGCGTACACCGCCTTGCCCGCCTTATTGATCGGGGAGGTGGTGTAATCGGTCGCCATAAAGACGGCGCCGAGCATCAGCCCGCCGGAAAGGACCTGGTACAGCGGGTTTTCCCCCAGCAGCCAGGAAAGCACGAAGACCGTGCCGATGTATAGCAGCGGCACCGTCGGCGAGATCACCCGGCGCAGCACCAGGTAAATGCCGCCGAGGAGGAGCGCCATCGCGCAGGTCTCGCCCAGGCAGCCGCCGTGAATGCCGAAAAACAGCTCCGTCACCGAGTAGGGGGCCGCCCCCTCGGCCAGCGGGGTGGCGGCGGTGACCGCGTCCACCCCGGTGCCGCCGAACGGCACCACCCAGTGGTTCATCGACTCCGGGAAGGAGGCCAGCAGCACGATCCGCCCCACCAGGGCGGGATTGACGAAGTTCTGCCCCAGCCCGCCGAACATCTGCTTGGCGACCACAATCGCCGCCACGCCGCCGAGAGCCGCCTGCCACAGCGGTATGGTGGCCGGCAGGTTGAAGGCCAGCAGCATGCCGGTCACGATGCAGGACAGGTCTCCCACCGTCTGGTCCCGCTTCATCACCCAGCGGCTGAGGATCTCCGAAGCCATGCAGGAGGCGACGCACACCAGCATCACCGCCAGGGCCCGCCAGCCGAAGAGCAGGAGCGAGGCCACCGCCGCCGGCACCGTCGCAATCAACACGTCGAGCATCATCCCGCGGGTGTTCATCCCGCAGTGGAGATGAGGCGACGAGGTAACGATCAAAGGCTTGTCCATGGAAGCCATCCGTCAGTTCACTCCTTATTATGTTGCGGGGCGTCCCCGTCCCTCAATCCGCCTTTTTCGGCGCGCTGCGCACCAGTTCCTTGCCCATCCGCATGGTCTGCACAATATAGCGGTGGGCGGGGCAGGAGAAGGAGCAGCACCCGCATTCCATGCAGGTCATGACCCCCAGCCTTTCCAGCGATTCCACATCGTCGTTTTTATACGCCGCCGCAATGGAGGGCGGCACCAGATGCATGGGGCATGCCTCCACGCAGCGGCCGCACCGGATGCAGACCGACGCGGGAGGAACCTGCGCGTCCTCCTCGGCAAAAGCGAGGATGGCGTTGTTCTGCTTGAGCACGGGCAGCGTGTCGTCCATCAGGGCCAGCCCCATCATCGGGCCGCCCATGAGCAGCTTGCGGATTTCCCGCCGCGCGCCGCCGCAGAAGGCGATCACGTCCCGGATAGAGGTGCCGATCGTCACCCG
The DNA here is from genome assembly GCA_904419875.1 of Candidatus Avimonas caecicola. Taxonomy (GTDB): domain Bacteria; phylum Bacillota; class Clostridia; order Oscillospirales; family Acutalibacteraceae; genus Avimonas; species Avimonas caecicola. The sequence goes on from CAJFTG010000016.1 coordinate 26,285, forward strand.
CACATTTTTCGGGTAGGCGATCGCCGGGCCGTCCACCGTCAGCCGGCGGTGGATCAGCGGCATCCCGGTTTTGAGGTACCGCGCCAGGAAGGCGGCCGTGGTCACGTTCAGCACCACGCACCCCACGTCGGCGGGGAGTCCGCCGGGGGGCACCCGGCGGCCGGTGCATGCCTGGATGAGCACCTTTTCCGCCCCCTGCGGATACCGGGCCGGCAGGGCCTTCACCCGCACCTCCCGTCCCGGGGCGGAGACGCTGCGGGCGATCCGGGACAGCTCCGCAATGGCGGCGGGCTTGTTCCGCTCCACCGCGACAATCACCCGGGAGGCGTTTAAAAATTCCATGACCGACTGTACGCCGGAAACGATATCCCAGGAGTTCTCCATGCATTCCCGGTAGTCGGCGGTGATGTACGGCTCGCATTCCGCCGCGTTGACGAGGACGGTGTCGATCGCGTCCACGTCGCGGGGATTGAGCTTGACGTGGGTGGGGAACCCCGCTCCGCCCAGGCCGACCAGCCCCGACGCGCGCACCGCGCGCAGGAAATCCTGGCGGTTGTCGATCACAGGGGGGCGGACGCTTTCGTCAACCCTTCCCTCGCCGTCCGATTCGATCACCACCGCCTGCGATTTCCTTCCGCCGGGAAGGAGCAGCTCGGTGACGGCGGTCACCCTGCCGGACACCCCGCTGTGAATCGGCGCGGAGACCGGCCGGTCGCTGTCCCCGACCACCTGGCCGACCGCCACCTCGTCCCCGGGCTTTACCGTGGGGACACAGGGCGCGCCGAGGTGCTGGGACATGGCCAGGACCACCGTTTCCGGCGGCGGCATCACAACCGTCTCGCTTTCCGCCGTGTTCTTGCGGTGGGGTACGTACGCTCCGCCCCGCGTCCGGCTCCGCCATGCCTGCCAGATGCCGCCGGCCGCTTTTTTCAGTGCGCCGCCCGTTGTCTGTGTAGCCATTCGTTACCATGCCTTTCTGCCGCCGGAACCGCCCGGCGAAATTTCGGCGTCGCCGCCTTACGCATCCTTGTATATATGCAGCCGCTTCAAAGCGGGCAGCACCAGATTGAGGGTCAGCCCGGTCGCCGTCCCCGCCGCCAGGGCCAGGAGCAGCAGCCAGGGACCATAAGCCAGCAGGGAGGGCCCCAGCAGCAGCACCGCCATGCCGAGCTGGCCGCCGTTGTGCGCCACCGCGCCGAGGAGGCCAATCCCCACAAAGCTGAACCGGCGGCGGAACAGCCGCCAGGCCAGCGCCATTACCAGCGTGCTGAGAACGCCGCCCGACAGGCTCATCAGGAAGGCTGTTCCGCCCCGGAAGAGGGCGAACACCGCCTTGGCCAGCGTGACCGCCAGCGCGGCGGGCAGGCCCATCGAGGAGAGGGCCACCATCGTCACCAGATTGGACAGGCCCAGCTTGGCGCCGGGAACGGGCAGCACCGGCAGGAAGCCCTCCAGGAAAGAGAGGGCGGCCGCCAGCGCGCAGAGGATGCCCAGAAGGGCGACACGGCGGGCCGCCCCCGGTTTGCCGTTGCGTTCCATGGCGTTGTCCTCCCGTCCCGTTACACAAGGGGGCCTCGCGCTCCCTTCCGCGCCCTCCGGTGCTTCCGGCTGCACTTCCACCTGTATTTCTTCCCGTACGCCATCCCGCACGTCCCGTGCGGTCAGCCCGCCACGGCATCCGCCGGGGCGGAGCCCTCCGCGCCGGGGCTTCCCTCGGTGACCAGGACGACCACCCCGGCCGGCAGGCAGGCGGCCGTGTCCCCTGCGAGGGAAAGCCGGCCGCTGTGGACACAGATCTGATCCGGGCAGCCGCTGCTTTCAAACCACACGGCGCCGTCCTCTACCCGGATGACCAGGTGGATGCCGTCCTTCCCGTCGATGGGGATCACCGCCGCCGTCGACAGGTCGAGAGTCCTTTCCCCGTCGGGGGTGGTGAGGACCGCTTCTCCCCCTTTTTTCCTGAAAAGCAGCGTCCCGGCGGCCAGTGCCAGGGCGGCGGCAAGCAGAACGGCCAGCAGGAGCAGATCCCCCCGGCGCAGGCCGAGAAACCGCCCGGCTCCATGCCCGGGCCCGCCCCGCGAACGCTGCCTGGGATGCCCCTCCCCCGGCAGGACGGCGCGGCGGGCCGCCCCCGGTTTGCCGTTGCGTTCCATGGCGCTGTCCTCCCGTCCCGTTACACAAGGGGGCCGCGGCTCCCTTCCGCGCCCTCCTGCACTTCCCTCCTGTATTTCCTCCCGCATTGCTTCCCGCACGCCATCCTGCATGTCCCGTGCGTCCCGCCGCGCGGGGGCTTTCCCCGGCGGCCGTATCTCCCGCACAGGAAAACGGCGGCGTCTCCCGGCGCCCTCCGTTTCGTTTTTAGCTGGCATTTTCCTGCCGAATTTGCTATACTGTCCCTGAAAAAGGGCGGGGGCGGAACGCCGGCGTCCGGTTTTGTGTGCGGACAGGCACAGCCGCAGGCGGGATCTGTCTAATCTGTCTAATCATAGACCATTTTTCCCAAAAAAACAAGGGCAAATTCGTTTGCCGGTGAATTTTACCGCAGAAAGGACGGCTTTCCATGGACTTTACTTTTCATATGCCGGTGCAGGTGTTCAGCGGCGAGGGCTGCTTGAAGGCGGCGGGGGAGCGGCTGCGCGCCCTCGGGCGGCGGTGCGTGGTTCTCACCGGGGCCCATGCGGCCAAGGCGAGCGGCGCGCTGGACGACCTGCTGGAGGTGCTGCGGGCGGCGGGGGTGGACGCCACCGTTTTCCCCGGCGTCGGCGCCAACCCCCTGCTTTCCCAATGCCAGGCGGCCGCCTTCACGGCGGAAACCTGCCGGGCGGATTTTCTGGTCGGCGTCGGCGGTGGGTCGGTGATGGACGCGACCAAGGCCGCCGCCTGGCTCGCCCCCAACGGTTCCACCCGGGGCTATGAGCTGATGGAAGGCAGGCTGCGCCGGGACGCCCTGCCCTTCGTGCTGGTCGGCACCACCGCCGGCACCGGCAGCGAGGTGAGCGCCACCGCCGTCCTCACGATGGACCGGGAGCGGCAGAAACGGAGCGTCACCCACCCGCAGTGCTACGCCCGTTACGTATTTGCCGACCCGCGCTATACCTACAGTGCTTCCCGGGGAACCACGGTCTGCACCGCGCTGGACGCCTTTTCCCACGCGGCGGAGGGCTGGTTCGCCCCGGGCTGCGGCAACGTGATCACCGCCTTTGGGGAACGCGCGCTGATGATGGTGTCCGGCGGGCTGTACTGGCTGGCGGAAAACCCCGGCCTCCCGGACGCAGGGATGCGGGAGCAGCTCTATTACGGGTCCCTGTGGGCGGGGATGGTGCTCAATGCCTGCGGCACCGCCTTCCCCCACCCGCTCGGCTACATCCTGACCGAGGAATACGGCCTTCCCCACGGCGCCGCCTGCGCCGTCTTCCTGCCCGCCTTCCTCCGCCGTGCGGAAAAATACGCGCCCGGACGGGCGGAGCAGCTGTACCGGCTCTGCGGCGGGCGGGACCGGGTCTTCGCCCTGCTGGAAGCGCTCACGCCGAAGCCGGAGGCATCCATGACCCCGGATGCGATCGACGGCTACCGCCCCCGCTGGGAGGGACTGAAAAACTTCGCCCGCACCCCGGGCGGCTTCACCCCCGACGACGCGGCGGCGCTGTTCCGCTCCCTTTTCGCCCGGTAAGCGGCGGGCGGTGGGGAAATTCCTCTTGCCCGGCGAACGGGCGCATGGTATACTATAGTCAGAATCGCCGGGCAGGCGGCGCGGCATGCTGGCGCTTCCGCCGGCAGAGGGACGGGCCGCGCTCCGCGGCTCGGCCGGAACAATAAACGACAAGGGGGCCTTCGGCATGTTCATCAAGCAGCTCTCCATCTTTGTGGAAAACAAATCCGGCCGCTTGGCGGAAATCACCGCGATCCTTGCCCGGGCGGGGATCGACATCCGCGCTCTTTCGGTGGCGGACACCACCAACTTCGGCATCCTCCGGCTGATTGTGGATAAGCCGGACGAGGCGGAAGCCGCCCTGAAGGCGGCGGGCCTGACCGTCTCCCTCACCGGCGTAATCGCCATCGGGGTTCCGGACCAGCCGGGCGGCTTCGCCACCGCCGCACGCGCCCTGGCGGACGCGGGGATCGACGTGAAGTATATGTACGCCTTCATTTCCCGGGACCAGGGGCGCGCCTGCGTCATCCTGCGGGTGGAGGACAACGACGCCGCCGTCTCCGCGCTCCAGGCAAAGGACATTGAAATCCTGGGCGGCGAACAGATCTACGATCTGTAAACGGGCGCGGGGAAGCATCCCGCTCCGGAACGAACCAAAAAGGAGCAAAACCGCTTGCGGGCCGGTCGGCAGGCCCTGCAAGCGGTTTTTTCGGAATCCCCCCCGGCGGGGACGCCTTACAGATAGGTTTTCATCCGCTCGATATTTCTCTGCTCGAAGGCGAGGACGTCGTTCGCCAGGCGCTTGGCTTCCCGCCCGGCCTCCGGATGCTTGTTGAGGCTTTCGGTGGTGCTGACAATCCCCATGGTGCTCCCCTGGATGGTCATTTCCGCCACATGGGAGGGGCTGCGGTCCAGCATCGCGTTCATCTTGACCCCGAGATAGGAGGACGCCTTGGTTAGCGGGCCGACCTCCTCCGGGTCGGCGTGGAGCTTGGCCAGCTCCTTCTGCGCCTTGCCGTAAAATTCGGCGTACCCCGCCATCTGCGCCTGCAGGTCGCTTTTGATCTGCCCGCTTTCAATGGTTTTCAGCAGGGTTTTCAGGGTTTCTTCGCCCATTTTCGCATCCTGATAGATGTCCTTGAGCAGCGCGGTATCGTCCTTTTCGACCGAGGTTTGGTTTTTTTGTTCCATGGCTCGTCCTTCCTTTCCGGATTGATTCCAGCCATAGGTTTCCCGGCGCCCATTCTTTTTATGCGCGGTTTGCGCACGCCCGGCCGGCGGCCGCGGCTTTTCCGAAGCATCCGGTCCGGCGGCCGGCCGGACCGTTGTTTTTTCAACAGAAAGGCGGATGACAGTGGAAATCTCTCTCCCGGCGGCCTTCCGGCAGCGGATGGACCGCCTGCTGGGCGTCGAAGCCCCCCGGTTTTACGAAAGCTACGCCCAGCCCCTGCGGCGGGGCGTGCGCGCCAATACGCTGAAATGCACTCCCGAAAAGCTCTGCGCGCTGTTCCTGGGCCGGCTGCGCCCCGCCCCCTTTTCCCCGGACAGCTTCTATCTGGAGACGGACGGCTTCCGGGCGGGAGCCGACCCGCTGCACCACGCCGGCGCGTACTATATGCAGGAGCCCTCCGCCGCCTCGGCGGTCACGCTGCTCGCGCCGCAGCCGGGGGAGCGGGTGCTGGACCTCTGCGCCGCGCCGGGGGGCAAGGCCACCCAGATTGCCGCCGCGCTGCGGGGGCGGGGCCTTCTCTGGGCAAACGAATACGTGCGGGGGCGGGCGCAGGTCCTTCTGCAAAACCTGGAGAGGTGCGGCGTGCGCAACGCGGTGGTTTCCAGCCGGGACACCGCCTCCCTGTGCGGCGGGCTGTCCGGTTTTTTTGACGCCGTGCTGGTGGACGCCCCCTGCTCGGGCGAAGGCATGTTCCGCAAGGAGCCGGCCGCCCTGGCGCAGTGGAGCGAGGACAACATCCGTCTGTGCGCCGCGCGGCAGGCCGGCATCCTGGACGCGGCGGCCGCCGCCCTGCGTCCGGGCGGCCGGCTGGTTTACTCCACCTGCACCTTCGCGCCGGAAGAAAACGAGTGCCTGGTCGCCCGCTTTCTCGCCGGGCATCCGGATTTCGTGCTGCTCGACGCGCCGCTTTCCTTCGGCCGTCCGGGCTTTGACTGGGACCGGGTGCGGCCTTTCGCGCCGGCGCTGTCCGCACCCGATTATTCGCTGGCGTCCTGCCGTCGTATCCTGCCCGGCGACGGGGGGGAAGGACACTTTCTCGCCCTGCTGTACCGCCGGGACGACCGCGCCGCCGGGAAAGAGGCGGCAGGCAGCGCCCTCCCGGCCGAAGCGGGAACGCCGCGTTCCTTCCGCCCTGTCCCCCGTTCCGGCGGGCACACGGCCGGCAGGCGGCAGGAAAAAGGCGCGGCGCCCCGCCGTCCCGCGCTTTCGGATGATACTATCCGTTGTAAATTTATAAATTTATACAAAGAGTGCTTTTCCTGCGCCCCGAAAGGGGAAATCCGCGCGGGAAGCGGGCTGGTCCGCCTTCTGCCCGGAGGGCTTCCGCCGCTTGAGGGGCGGGGAGTGCTCGCCGCGGGGATTGCCGCCGCGGAAATCCGCGGAGATCGGCTGGAACCCTGCCACGCCCTTTTCCAATCCGCCGCGGCGGCGGATTGCGCCTCCCTCCTCGACCTGCCGCCTCAGGACCCGCGTCTGGCCGCTTTCCTGCGGGGAGAGGCCATCGACGCGCCCGGCTGCGCCGGATGGACAGGCGTGGCGGTCGCCGGCATCGTCACCGGCTTCGGCAAGGCGGCCGGCGGCGTCCTCAAGAACCGCTATCCCAAGGGGCTGCGGCTGCGGGGGTAAGCGGCCGTTTCCCGGCGACGGTCGCCGGGAAACGGCCGGGACCAGTACGGCCGCCGCCTTCTCAGCCCAGGACGCCCAGATGCTCCAGCAGGATCTTCAGCCCCATCAGGATCAGGACGGCGCCTCCGAGCAGTTGTGCGCCCGCCCGGCATTTCGCGCCGACAATCCCGCCCAGCCGGACCCCCGCGCCGGAAAGGATAAAGGTAACGGCGCCGATCAGACATACCGCGGGGAGGATCGGCACCCGCAGGAAAGCGAAGGTCACCCCCACCGCCAGCGCGTCGATGCTTTTCGCCACAGCGAGCGGCAGCATGGCGCGGAGATCAAAGCGGGCGTCCAGTGTTTCCCCGCCGCCGCGGGCTTCGCGGATCATGCTGCCGCCGATGAGGGCGAGCAGCACAAAGGCGATCCAATGATCGACGTTCGCGATCAGGGATTGGAACTGCCGGCCCAGCAGATAGCCGGCCAGGGGCATGAGGGCCTGGAAGCCGCCGAAATAGACGCCGGCGGCCAGCGCCTGCCGATTGCCCGCCGCGGGGGACGACAGCCCTTTGCAGACCGCGACGGCAAAAGCGTCCATCGACAGGCCGACAGCCAGAATCAGCACTTCCCACAGGTTCCTATTGCTCATCCTTTCTCTGCCCGGGCAAACGCGGCAAAGCCCCGTCGCCTGCCGGCAGACGGGGCTTTTTTCCAGGAACAGAGAAAAAAGACCATGTACCGCCGGAAAACGGCTGCACATGAGTCTCGTCATTTAAGGCAAGCCAGGCCGCGGGCGGCCAGCATGTTGACTTGCCACGCGGGAAACCGCGCTTACTGCTCCCTCATTGCGTGGGGCCTTTACAGGCCGCTGGCGCCAGGATTTGGTTTATAGGATAGCATCCCCCGCTCCCGCTGTCAATTGTTTTTCAGGAAAAGGCCGCCGGAAAACCGGCGGCCTCTGTATAAACGGGGAGGGGAATCAGTATTCCTCCTGCAGGCGTCCCCGGCGCTCCCAGGCGCGCACCCGGTCCCGCCAGCCCTGCGGGACGGCGCGGCTCCAGTCCACCCGGAAGACCAGGAGGTACAGCGGCACCTCCAGCAGCAGGGCGCCGATCACGTCCAGAATGGAGTGCTGCTTGATAAAACAGGTGGAGGCGCAGATCAGCACGGTCATGACCAGAGAAAAGCGCTTCCAGCCCTTCCGGCCGCGGAACAGCCGGGACTTGCACAGCCCGATATGGATGGCCAGCTGGTTGAGCACATGAATGCTGGGGAAGGTGTTGGTGTTGGTGTCGTTCGCGTAGATGGTGTACCGCACCAGGCGGGAGAAAATATCGTTTCCTGTCACGATCGGCCGCAGGGGCTGGCCGTGCGGGAAGAGCAGGCAGATCAGCATGGCCAGCGCCATGCCGGCGTACAGCAGCAGGATGGTGCGGGCAAAATCCCCCCGGTCATGGAAGCAGAGGGCCAGCAGCACCAGCGCGATCATGGGGAACCAGAGCACATACGGGATAACGAAAACCGGGAGAAACGGGATCGCCTGGTCCAGCGGGCAGCTAATCCAATACTGGGGAACGATATACCTTTCCAAAAGCCAGAACTGGGGCATCAGGATCAGATAGCCGAGGAAAAGGGTGGCGTGCCAGTATTTTCTGACCAGCGCGTTCGCGTATTCCTTCACGCCGGCCCGGCCCTTTTGCACGTCCAGCCCTTCCGGGCCGAGGATATCCGGCAGCCGCAGCTTCATATCGTTCCCTCCTCTCGTGAAGTCTGTCCTTATTATATGCCCGGCCGGCCCGAAAAAGCAAGGAACTGAGCCGCTTTATAATCACATCTTAAGATTTCATTCCGCTTTTTTCCGAAAATTTGCCGTCAGCCGCGCGCCGGCCGCTCCTGCTCGCGGTAATTGCCTAAAAAGGAGAAGGCCGGCAGCTCCTCCGACAGGGCGCACAGGAGGTCGACGGTGCCAGGATGGGAAAGGGCCCCCTCAAAGTCCAGATAAAAGTTGTATTCAAACCCGCTCCCGCGCCGGGGGCGGCTCTCCAGCTTGGTAAGGTTAAGCCCCGCCATTGCAAAGCGGGAAAGCACCCGGTACAGGGAGCCTGTCACGTGCGGCAGGGCAAAAATCAGGCTGATCTTGTTCGCGTCCGCCGGAATCACCAATTCCCGGGAAATGGCGATGAAGCGGGTGGCGTTGTTATCCGCCGTCTGTATATCTTCATCTATAATATCCAATTTGTATATTTCCGCAGCCCGCCGGGAGGCAATGGCGGCGATGGCGCCGTCTCCGCTGCGGGCCACCATCTCGGCGGCGGCGGCGGTGTTGCTGAAGGCGCGCGCCTCCAGGCCGTGAGCGGCAATATACTCCGCGCACTGGGCCAACGCCTCCTGCTTGGAATAGACGGCGGACAGCGCCGCCGCCTTTACGCCCGGCAGGGCGAGCAGGCAGTGGCGCACCGGCACCTCCACCGCGGCGGCGATGGAAAAGCGCCGCTTCATCACCAGGTCGTACACCTCATTGACCGAGCCGGCGGTGGAATTTTCCACCGGCAGGACCCCGTAATCCGCCGTCCCGTCCGCCACGGCGGCGAACACGTCCGAAAAAGCGGGGACAAAGCGGGGGGACGCGCCGGGGAACAGCCGGCCCGCCGCCTCGTCCGAATACGCGCCGGGCACCCCCTGGCAGACCACCCGGGCGGTGTCCGCCGGAAGCAGCGCCCGCTTCGCCCCTTCCAGGCGGGCGCGCAGCGCCCGGCCCGCCTCCAGCCGCTGATGCTGGAGGGCCCGGGAAGCGTCCATCATGGTGGAGAACACCAGGGCGGCGGCATCGCCGTATCCCTCCCGGCATCCGTCTCCCAGCTCCCGCACATGCCGGAGCACCGCCTGCTCCCGCGCCTCGTTGAGCACGGGGAGGCGGTGGGCGGCCTTGTATTCCGCCACCCGGAGAGAGCAGTCCATCCGCCGGCAGAGCAGCGCGGTCAGCTCCTGGTCGATGCGGTCGATCTCGGCGCGGATTTCAGACAATTCCATGGGGATCCCTTCCTTTTACTGTCGTTTAAAAGGCGGCGCCGGGCCGCTCGGTTTCCATCGCGTCCAGCAGGACGAAGCATACGGCGGCCTCGACCACCGGCAGGGCGCGGGGCACGATGCAGGGGTCGTGCCGGCCGCGGACGGCCAGCTCGGCCTCCCTGCCCGATACCAGGTCCACGGTCCGCTGCGGCCGGGCGATGGAGGAGGTCGGCTTCACCGCCGCCCGCAGGATCAGCGGCATACCGTTGGTGATGCCGCCGAGCAGGCCGCCGTTGTGGTTGGCCGTGGCCGTGACCCGGCCGTTTTGATCGTACGCATACGGGTCGTTCGCCTCGCTGCCCCGCAGGCCGGCGAAGCCGAATCCCTCGCCGAACTCCACGCCCTTGACGGCGGGCACGCCGAACAGAAGCGCGGCCAGCCGGTTTTCCATCCCCTCAAACAGGGGAGAGCCCAGCCCGGCGGGCAGGCCGGTGGCCGCCGCCTCTACAATGCCGCCCACGCTGTCGCAGTCCATCCGGGCGGCCTCCACCTTCTCCCGCATCGCGGCCTCGACGGCGGGGTCGAGCAGGGAAAAGGGGCGGGCGGACAGCCCCTCCAGCATCCCGCCGTTGACCGCAACCGGGTCGAAGCGGCGGTCGCGCACCCCGGCAATCTCCAGGATATGGCCGCCCACATGCACCCCCCGGCGGCGCAGGATCTGCTTGCACACCGCGCCGGCGAAGACCAGCGGCGCGGTCAGGCGGCCGCTGAAGTGCCCGCCCCCGCGCACATCGTTGAAGCCCTGATACCGCACGAAGCCGGGATAATCCGCGTGGCCCGGCCGGGGCAGGCGGGCCAGCTCCGCATAATCGCCGGAACGGGTGTTCCGGTTGCGGATGAGCATGGCGAGGGGCGCGCCGGTGGTGCGCAGGTCGCCCTCCTCCGCGCTGCCCAGGGTGCCGGAGAGCAGCTCCGGCGTGTCGCTCTCCTGCCGGGGGGTGGAAGTCTTGTCCCTCCCTGGGGCGCGGCGGGCCATCTGAGTCAATATTTCTCCCCAATCCAGCGCCTCCCCGGCGGGAAGGCCGTCGATCACGCAGCCTATGGCGCTCCCGTGGCTCTCGCCAAAGATGGACAGGCGGACGCGGTTACCGATATTCGAGGCCATGAACGTCTCCCCCAATCTTCTGAAAATCCGTGAAAAAGGACGGCCAGCTTTTGCGCACGCTCCCCGCGTCGGTGATGGTCACCGGCTTCTCGCAGCCGAGGGCGGCAACGGCCATGCTCATCACGATGCGGTGGTCGTTGCAGCCGGGGACAGCCGCGCCGCCGGGAAGGCGGGCCTGCCCTTCAATGGTCAACCCGTCGGCCTGCTCCTCCACCCGCCCGCCAAGCAGGCGCAGGCAGTGGGCGACGGCCGCCAGCCGGTCGCTTTCCTTCAGCCGGAGCCGCGCCGCGCCGGTGATGCGGGTGGTCCCCTCCGCCAGAGCGGCGGTCACCGCCAGGACGGGCACCAGGTCGGGGATCTGGGAAGCGTCGATCTCGATGCCGTGCAGGGGCGCCCGCCGGCAGATCAGCCCTTCCGCCGTTTCCTCAACCGATGCGCCGAACCGCCGGAACAGCGCCAGCGCTTCCCGATCCCCCTGGGAGGAGGCGGGGTTGAGCCCGGTCAGCCGGACCTCCCCGCCCAGCGCGCCGGCCGCCAGCAGGAAGGCGGCCTGCGACCAATCAGCCTCCACCGTTTCGCTGTGCGGGCGGTAGCGCTGTCCGCCGGGGACCCTCCAGCCGGCCGGCGTCCGTTCCGCCCGCACGCCGGCGCGTGCCATCGCCTCCACGGTCATGGTCACATACGCGGCCGATTCCAGCGGCGTGGTCAGCACAATCTCGCTTTCCCCGCCGCACAGGGGCAGGGCGAGCAGCAGGCCGGTGACAAACTGGCTGGACACATCCCCCGGCAGGGAAAAACGCCCGGCCCGCAGGCGGCCGGAAACCCGCAGGGGCAGGCTGCGGCCGCCGCCCGGCCCCTCCAGCGCCACGCCGTGGGGAGGGAGGCAGTCGCCGTACACCCCGAGCGGCCGTTCCGGCAGCCGGCCCCGCCCGGTGAAGACCGCCGGCAGCCCTTTGGCCGCAAACAGCGGGATCAGAAAGCGCAGGGTGGATCCGCTCTCGCCGCAGTCCACCACAGCCGGGGCCCCGGGCGGCGGGGCGGCGGGGGCCAGCGCAACGGTCTCCCCCTTCCAGGACGGGAGCGCCCCAAGCGCGGGAAGGGCGCCCACCGTGGCCTGCATATCCTGGGAGTCCAGAACGCCCCGCACCTCCCCGCCGCCGGCCAGGGCGGCGCAGAGCAGGGCCCGGTGGGCGGCGGATTTGGAGGGCGGAGGCGACAGCCGGCCCCGTATTCCCGAAGGGGAAACCCGTACGGCTTCAGGGACGGCCGGCCTCTCCGGCGTCGGATTCCACGGCATGTCCTTCCTCCTTTCCGGCAGTCTCTTCGGCGGACGGCCTGTCCGGCCCATCCGGAAGCGGGCCGGCCTCTCCGGCGATACGGCAGATTTCGTCGAACGCCTTGCGCCGTTTGCGGTGGATGCGCGGGTTTTCCGGATATCCCACCGCCACCAGCAGCCGCACCCGCTGCCCGCGCGGGATGCCGAGCAGCTTTTTGACCTTCCGTTCGTCAAACCAGCCGAGCAGGCAGGTCCCCAGCCCCTGGTCCGCCGCTTCAAAGCAGAGATGGGCGGCGGCCAGGCCGATGTCCACACCCGCATAATCCTGCCCCTTCAGCAGCCCGCCCGCGCGGGAGGACAGGTTGCTTTTGGCCTGGCAGACCACAATGAACGCCGGGCTGGTGGAAATGGTCCTGTTCATCCCCTGCCCCTGCGCGCAGCGGGCCAGCGCCCGGGCGGTTTCGCCCCCGTTCACGATGACAAACCGCCAGGGCTGCCCGTTGCAGGCGGAGGGCGCCTGCCTGGCCGCCTCCACGCACGCCTTCAGCCGTTCGGTTTCCACCGGCCGGCCGGTATATTTCCGGCAGCTCTGCCGCCGGAGCGCCAGTTCCATGAATGATTCCATTCCATCCTCCCCTTCCCGCCGGCCCGCGGCCGGCGCCATACGGCGCTCTTCCCTCACCGGGCGTTTCCGGAGCCGAGCACAAAGCCTTCCAGCTCCGCCATCGGCAGGCGGTGGACGAACGCCTCCCCCATCCGGCGGAGCAGCACCAGGTGGATGCCGTCCCCCGCCCGTTTCTTATCCATCGCCGCGGCGGGAAGATAGGCCGACGGCGGGGCGGGGTCGTCGCAGGGAAGCCCCAGGGCGGCGAGCAGAGAGGTCAGCCGGGCCGTCGTCCCCGGCGCGGTCAGCCCCTCCCTCTCCGAAGCGGCGGTGACGGCCGCCATCCCGACGGCGACCGCACAGCCGTGGGTCGGGCCGGCATAATCGTAATATTTCTCCAGCGCATGGCCCAGGGTGTGGCCGAAATTGAGCAGCCGGCGCTCTCCGGCTTCCCGTTCGTCCCGCTCCACCACCCCCCGCTTGCAGTCGATGCAGGCGAGGATGGTTTCCGCCCGCTTGCCCGGGGAAAGGGCGTCCCCCCGCTCCAGCCGGTCGAACAGCGGCTCCCCGCCGCAAAGGCAGGGGGCGATGCAGGCGTATTTCACAACCTCCCCCAGCCCGTCCCGGTGGAAGGCGGCGGGCAGGGTATCCAGCGTGTCCATGTCCGCCAGCACCCGCACCGGCTGCCAGAAGGCACCGACCAGGTTTTTCCCCTGCGGGATGTCCACGCCAGTCTTCCCCCCCACCGAAGAGTCCACCTGCGCGAGCAGGGAGGTGGGGATCTGCACAAAGTCGATCCCCCGCAGCCAGGTGGCGGCGGCAAAGCCGGCCATGTCGCCGGCCACCCCGCCGCCCAGCGCGACGATCAGGTCGGCCCGGGTAAAGCCGCCGGCGGCCAGGGCCGCGTAGATCTCCTCCACGGCGGCGAGCCGCTTGCTGGTTTCCCCCGCGGGAAAAACGTATTCGCCGGCGCGGTATCCCGCCGCCTCCAGCGAACGGGCGACGCGGCGGGCGTACAGCGGGCCGACATGGGAATCGGTGACAATCAGCGCCCTTGTCCCCCCGTTCACCTCCCGGCTGAGCGCCCCCGCCCGGTCCAGAAGGCCGGAACCCACCAGAATATCATAGGGCCTGGCAGTGTGGACGGTAAGGACCGCCGCCCCCTCTTTTTCACTGCGTTGGTTCATGGCTTCACGCTCTCCTTTCTCAGCCGGCCTTCGCGCAGCACCGGCTCCAGCCGGGCGGGATCCCCCGACGCCACGGCGTCCCGGCAGGCGTGCAGATGGCCGATCAGGGTGTCGATCTCCCGGCAGAGCTCGTCGGCATTCAGCAGGAAAAGCTGGGTCCACAGCTTTTCGTCCACCGCCGCCACGCGGGACACGTCCCGGTAGCTGCCGGCCGAAAAGCCGGCGTGCTTCGGGCAGCAGGGGGATTTGACGTACGCCCCTGCCAGCACGTGGGGAAGCTGGGAGGTGAACGCAATCATCCGGTCGTGCTCCTCCGGCGTGGAAACGGTCACCCGCGCGCAGCCCAGGGCCGCCGCCAGCTCCCGCATCCGCTCCTCGGCCCAGACGGGCGTATCCGGCGCGGGGGTGAGGATATAGGACGCCCCCCGGAACAGGGCGGCGTCCGCGCTTTCAAAGCCGCTGGTCTCCTTTCCCGCCATAGGGTGGCCGCCGAGGAATACCAGCCCGTGTTCCCGGCAGAGCGGCTCGCAGGCGGCGACCACCGCCCGCTTGACCCCGCACACATCGGTCACCAGCGTCCCCTTCTTCAGGCTGGGCGCGTGCTCCCGCAGGAAGGGGGCCGCCGCCGCGGGCGGCAGGGCGAGGATGAGCAGCTCCGCTGCCGGAAGGGCCGCCGCCCCCGTGCGGTCCACCGCCCCGGCGGCCAGGGCGGCCTCCTGCACCTCCTGCCTGCGGTCGATGCCGATCACGGTGCAGGCGGTGTTCGCCTTCAGCGCCAGCGCCAGGGAGCCGCCGATCAGCCCCAGCCCGGCTATCGCAATGGTCTGCCTCATAATCGCTCCTTTCCGGCCCTTCCGGCCGGCCCGCCCGCGTTTCCCTCCGGTCCGGCGGCGGGCCTTCGCACGGGGTCACGCCCCGCGGTGGGATATGGTTTTGCCGAACAGCGGGGCGATCTCCTCCAGCCGGGCGGTCAGATGCCGGAACTGGTCGGGAGTGAGGGACTGCGCGCCGTCCGACAGGGCACAGGGCGGGTTGTTGTGCACCTCGATAATCAGCCCGTCGGCGCCGGCCGCCACCGCCGCAAGCGCGAGCGGCTCCACCAGCGCGCTGATGCCGGAGGCATGGCTCGGGTCCACCACCACCGGCAGGTGGGACAGGCTCTTGAGCAGCGGCACCGCGGAGATGTCCAGCGTGTTGCGGGTCATGGTTTCAAAGGTGCGGATCCCCCGCTCGCAGAGGATCACCCGGTCGTTGCCGGCGGCCATGATGTATTCCGCGCTCATCAGCAGCTCCTCAATGGTGTTAGCCAGCCCCCGCTTGAGCAGGATCGGCTTGTCGCATTTGCCCAATTCCTTGAGCAGTTCGAAATTCTGCATGTTCCGCGCGCCGACCTGGATGATGTCCACATCCTCAAACAGAACCAGATGAGCGGGGGACATGATCTCGGTCACGATGGGCAGCCCCGTCTTCTCCCGCGCGTGGCGGAGCAGCTCCAGCCCGGTGGCCCGCAGCCCCTGGAAAGCGTAGGGCGAGGTGCGGGGCTTGAACGCTCCCCCCCGCAGGAAGGCCGCGCCGGCCGCCTTCACGTCCTTCGCCACCTCGGCGATCTGCTCCTCGCTCTCCACCGAACAGGGCCCGGCAATCAAGCCGAGTTTCCCTCCGCCGAGGACCGAGCCCCCGCCCAGGTCGATCACGGTATCGCCCGGATGGAATTTGCGGTTGGCCTTTTTGTACGGCTCCTGCACCCGTTTGACGCTCTCCACGATCTTTTGGGCGCCGATGAATTCGATGTCCACCGTGGCGGTGTCGCCAAGGAGGCCGAGGACGATGGAATGCTCGCCGTACCAGGCGTTGACCTTCACGTCGTTGCGGCTCTCCAGCAGGGCGGAAAACTCCGACACCTGTTCGCGGGTGGTTCCGGGCTTGAGTACGATAATCATGACAACGCTTCCTTTCCTTGCGGCACGGTGTGCCGGTAAGCTTTCTGCCGGACGGTTCCGGCGCGCAGACGAGGGGACATGCAAAAAGGCGGGGCTCATCGTGCATGAGCCCCGCCTTGTATCCTTTCGTCTACGGCAGCATCCCGGCCGTTACGCCGGTCGTCTCACAGCACGTTGCGCACAGCAAAAATAGCCCCAGCCATAAAAATGACCGAAGCGAAAATACCCCGTAAATCGGTTCTGCTGTTTTTCAGGCAATGCAGCGACCGTGGCGACCATAAGAGATGCTCCTCTTATCCGTTTGTCCCGCCTAATAGGCGTTGGCTTTATCATACTCCACCGGGCGGCGGCTTGTCAAGGAAAAATACCGGACGCCAGCGCAGGGATTTTTGGAAAATGCGACGGAAACAGGCGGGTTTCCCCGGCCCCGGCCGCCGCGCCTCCCGCGCGCGTCTACGCCCCCCACATCCGGTAACGGGCGGGGCGGATGAGCGCCCCGGTGCTGGCCGCCGTGCGGGAGGCCGGCTTCAGCAGGCGGTCGAGCAGCCCCTGCCGCACCCGGTTGGCGGTGCAGAAATACAGCGTAACCGTGCCGGGAAAGAACGCGCCGCCGTCCTCCTCCACCGAAGCGAAGCCCGCCTCGGCCGAGCGGCCGAGGAGCAGCAGCTCCCGGAAATCGTCCAGGCCGGGCTGCGTGCCGCGGAGGAACGCGTCGGACAGCTCCCGCACCGTATGGCCCGGCCGCAGCACCGGGAGCCAGCGGATTGCACGGCTGCGGCCGCCGAGCCGGTTGCGCGGCGGCAGGCGGAGTCCTTTGGGAAACCCGCCGCCTTCCTGCGAAAGCACGGCCGGGGCGCGCAGATAGGTGTCCCACAGCCGCCCGTCCACATACAGCCGGAGCATCCTCCCCTCGCCGGAACCCATCACCCCGACGGCGCCGGTGCGCAGCTTCCCCGTCAGGCAGCGGCCCAGCCCGTCAAGCGCCTGGATATCCAGCCGGTCGGCGCAGTCGTCGAACACCGCCCAAAGCCCGTCCTCCTCCCGGCCGATGCGCACGGTACGCTCCGCGCTCTCCCGGCGGCAGGGCATCAGCCCCTGGGTATCCATATAGGCCGTGATGACGTACAGGATTTTTTCCTGCGCCGCTTCGGTGCGGGCGGTAAGGGCGAGCTGCAGATTGGCGAAGCTGGGCATAGTCCTCTCCTTTCCGGTTTCCCGGCACGGTATTTCCCGGCCTTTGCGCGCCGGCGGCTCCCCGGGAGAAGGGCGCGGCGTTCACGTCGCCAGCCCTTCCAGCCAGCGGGCCGTTTCCCTCCGGCTTCGCAGGACAACAACCGTCTTGCCCTCCTGCCCGTCCAGCAGGGAAAAAAGCTTCCGGCGCTGGTTTTTGGGGAAGCGCCAGACGTATTTCAGGAAATCCCAGTCCAGCCGTTCGGGACAGCCGACGCCCATGTCCGGCCGGGTCCTTCCGTAGCCGGCGGCCACCCGCCGGAGCACGCCCCACAGGCAGACGGCGCGGGGATAATCCAGGTAAATCACGGTGTCGCAGCGTTCCAGCCGCAGCGGGAGGGTGCGGCTGTAGTTGCCGTCCAGAATCCAGGCGGGGCGGGCCGCCGCTTCCAGCAGCCGGGCCTCAAACTCTTCGTACGGCGCCGGCTGCCAGTTGTCCCGCCAATACAGCTTGTCCAGATGGATAAGCGGCAGCCCCCATTTTTCCGCCAGCCGGCGGGAAAGGGTGGTTTTCCCCGCCCCGGGGCTTCCAATCACAAGCACCCGCTCCACGGCCTCCCCCCTCCTCCATGCCCCGGCGGCGGGCCGCCGTTTTCCTCCATTGTATCGTCTTTCGCCGGCGCTTTCAAGCGGTTGCGGACGAAAAAAGGCGGACGGCGCCTAATTTCTTTTCCCCGGTGAAAATATGCGGGAAGCTATTGACAGGAAGAACAGCTCGAAATACAATATATTGTGTTTTGAGGCGTCATACTGCCAATCCCAATACAATATACAAACAGTCTATTATGGAAAACACTATACAGAAGGGACGGAGCCGAATGGAATTGACACAGAATGCCCGCACCGTGCTGGAAAAGCGGTATCTGATCCGGGGGGAGGACGGCCGGCCCACGGAAACGGTGGAGGACCTGTTCCGCCGGGTAGCCCGCGCGATCGCCGCGCCGGACAGGGCCTACGACCCCCATGCCGACCTGGTCGGGCTGGAGAATGAGTTTTACGACCTGATGACCGGGCTGGAGTTCCTGCCCAACTCCCCCACGCTGATGAATGCGGGCCGTCCTCTCGGCCAGCTGTCGGCCTGCTTTGTGCTGCCGGTGCCGGACAGCATGGAGGAAATCTTTGAAGCGATCAAGCAGGCGGCGCTGATCCACAAGTCGGGCGGCGGCACCGGCTTCTCCTTCTCCCGGCTGCGCCCCTCGGGCAGCACGGTAAACTCCACCGGCGGGGTGGCGAGCGGCCCGGTCAGCTTCATGCGGGTGTTCAACATGGCGACCGAGGCGGTCAAGCAGGGCGGTACCCGGCGGGGGGCGAACATGGGCATTCTGCGGGTGGAC
>CAJFTG010000017.1 GCA_904419875.1 Candidatus Avimonas caecicola
ATACGTAAAGACGGTGATCGGCGCGGTGCAGGAGGGGGAAGCCAGGACGGCGGTGACCCAGCTGGCGGCGGTGCTGCTGTCGGTGCTGCTCTGCTTTGCAGTAGGGGCGGCCCCAGGCATCCGCCTGGGGGCTTTTGTGCGTTTTATTTCGTCTTATAATGTTGAGTATTGAGGCATACCAAAACGCCAAAACAACGGCCAGATAACGGCCAAATCCGAAAACGAAAAAGAAGAAGCTCTTGAAAACCTAACATTTAAGCGGTTTGAGTTACAAAAAAGATACTCGGTTCCGACGCGAGCCTCTCGTAAACAAAAGAAAAACCTGCGGTGCGCGACTTGCGAACGAGGGGAGTCCGTACGAACTCCCCTCGTTCCTGCTGATATGGTGCGAGCAACGGGACTTGAACCCGTACGTCGTGCAACACACGCCCCTCAAACGTGCCTGTCTGCCAGTTCCAGCATGCTCGCCTATGTTTTGTTTCAGGGGAACGCACCCCAAAGAACGCAAGTGCTATTATATCATTGAAGGACCGTCCTGTCAACCGGAATTTCGGGTAGACGGCAAGATTTTGCAGGGAATTTTCTTGAGACGGGTTGCATGCAGGCGGGACACGGTCTTGTGTTGGAAGAATGGACCGGTCAGCTCCTTTGAATGGAACGCGAAAAGACAACTGCTCCTGTAAACCCGTTGTGCCCGGTCTTTTTTACCTATTTGCCTGCGTCCCAGCATCTATTTTTTACGCAGTTTAGCCTGCAGGCGCAGAACCGCCTCCCGGCGGCGCCGGGTTTCCTCCGGCGCGGGAAAAAAGGATTCTCCCTCCCGAGTGAATACATCGCCGGTTTTGGCGTCGGCGGGGAGGAGGGAGCGGGGAATGTTCCAGCGATTTTCGTCGTCATCCTCCAACACGGCGAGTTCCCCTTCAAAATGCTCCAGAGAATAAAACATACGGTTTTCTCCTTCCCCGGCAACGGACGCCGTTTCGTCCTGCCGGCTATTTTTCGGTGGATACGGTGACGGTTTCGCCGTCACAGGTGAGGTCGATGCGGCCGTCCAGATCGCAGCGGTAGACCTGCACGCCGTATTCCTCCAGCGCTTCCAGGGTTTCGGGAGAGGGATGCCCATAGGGGTTTCCCGCCCCGCAAGTGATGGCCGCATAGGTTGGACGGACGGCGGCGAGCAGTCGCTCCTGCGTGGAGGAATTGCTGCCGTGGTGCCCCACCTTCAGAAAATCCGCCCGCAGGTTTGCGCCGGAGGCAAGCAGCGCGTCCTCCGCCTCCTTTTCCGCGTCGCCCATGAACAGGAAACCACAGGAACCGAAATCCACCCGGCAGACCACCGACATTTCGTTGGTGTCGTCGAATTCGCCGGCCGGGCCGAGAATCGAGAGAACAGCGCCGCCCAGCGGGAAGGTCTGTCCCGGTTCCGCCTCGGTGATCGTCTGCCCTTGTGCGTCCAGAGCGTCCAGCAGTTTCCGATACGTTTTGGTGGTCGGCGTCGCTTCCTCCGGCATGGCGGCCATGATAAAGGTGTCGATGGGAAAGGTGTTGACGACCTCGTCCATGCCGCCGATATGGTCCGCGTCGGCGTGGGTGGCGATTACGTAATTCAGCCGGGCGATCCCTTGCGAGTGGAGATAGGCCACCACCGTGTCGGCGCTTTGATTTTCCGCCGCATCGATCAGCAGGGATTCTCCGTCCTTGGTGACCAGGATGGAGTCGGCATTCCCCACGTCGAGAATGTGGATTTCCAGATCGCCGCCCTCGGCTTGGAGGGAACCGGGGAGGTCCAGCGCCTCGACAATCCGGCCGCCGTACCGGGTGAGCGCGGCCGCCCCGGCGGCAACAGCCAGTATGGCGGCGCATACAAGGGAAACGAGCTTCTGCGTGCGGGTGAGAGAGAGCTTCCTGCGGGTTCGCCGCCTGGCCATGATGATTCCGCCTTTCTGTCAAGCAGGGAGAGGCTTCCCGGCCGCTTATCCGCGGCCCTTTCGTCCGGTTCGCGGGACGCCTTTTTGGGTTCCGGAAGGTCCGCGGTTTCCGGCTATGTACCGCCCGGCGCTTTTCCCGCGCCGCCCTTCCGTGGCGGACGAGCCGCCCTTCGCCGGACGGGCGGAGGACGGCCCCGGCTTTTTCCCGCCGGAGGCCGGGCCGCGGAGCAGGCAGTCCGGTCCGTCCCCAATCAGGTCGGTGCGGCCGGCGGCTTTCAGCGCGGCGAGGACGGTTTCCCGGTTCTCCGGCCGGAAATACTGCAAAAGCGCCCGCTGCCGGGCCTTTTCCTGCGGGGTGCGGGGCACATAGACCGGCTCAAGCGTATAGGGATCCAGCCCGGTATAAAACATACAGGTGGAGACGGTGCCGGGGGTGGGGTAGAAGTCCTGCACCTGTTCGGGGTGCAGCCCCTCCCGCTTCAGAAAGACCGCCAGCTCGATTGCGTCCCGGATGGTGCTTCCGGGGTGGGAGGACATCAGGTAAGGGACAAGATACTGCTTTTTCCCCACGCTTTTGGTCAGCTCGTAAAACCGCTTCTGAAAGCGTTTGTAGGTTTCGACCGGGGGCTTGCCCATGCAGCGGAGCACCGGCGCGGAGCAGTGCTCCGGCGCGACCTTCAGCTGGCCGCTGATATGGTGTTCCACCAGCTCCTTGAAAAACGTCTCGTCCTTGTCCGCCATCAGATAATCAAAGCGGATGCCGGAGCGGATGAATACCTTTTTAATCCCCGGCAGCGTGCGCAGGCGGCGGAGCATCTGGCAGTATTCGCGGTGGTCCACCTGCAGGGCGGGGCAGGGATGAGGGGCGAGGCATTTCTTGCCCTTGCACAACCCTTTTTGCAGTTGTCCCTGGCAGGAAGGACGGCGGAAATTGGCGGTCGGGCCGCCCACGTCGTGAATATAGCCCTTGAAGCCGGGCATTTTGGCAATCGTCTCAGCCTCCCGCACCACCGAATCCTCGCTGCGGCAGGTGATCTGCCGCCCCTGATGGAAGGCGAGGGAGCAGAAGTTGCAGGCGCCGAAGCAGCCCCGGTTGTGGGTGATGGAGAACTGCACCTCCTCGATCCCCGGCACGCCGCCGAGCGGATCATAGGAGGGATGGGCGGCCCGCATATAGGGCAGCTCGTACACCGCGTCGAATTCAGGGGTGGACAGGGGAGGCATCGGCGGGTTCTGCACCACGATGACATCCCCGTGGCGCTGGATGACGGTTTTCCCCCGCACCGCGTCCTGCTCGTCCTGCTGGATGCGGCAGGAGACGGCGTACTGCCGCTTGTCGGAGGCGGCCAGCTCGTAGCGGGGACATTCCGCGCAGGGACGGGGCGCGTACTCCCGCACCGGCACGGCATAACAGGTGCCGCGGATGTCGGTCAGGGCGGAAACCGGTTCTCCCGCCGCCAGACGCCGGGCGATCTCCGCGGTCTGCTTTTCTCCCATCCCGAACACCAGCAGGTCGGCCCCGGAATCCAGCAGGATGGAGGGGCGGACCCGGTTGTCCCAGTAATCGTAATGGGCAAAGCGGCGCAGGGACGCCTCCAGCCCGCCGATGATTATGGGCGCGTCGGGATATGCCTCCCGGATCTGGCGGCAGTAGACGATGGTGGCGCGGTCGGGACGTTTCCCCGCCTTGCCGCCGGGAGTGTAGGCATCGTCGTTCCGTTTCCTCTTGGCGGCGGTGTAATGGGCCACCATCGAGTCGATGTTGCCCCCGGTGACGAAAAAGCCGAGGCGGGGCCGGCCGAAACGGGCAAAGTCCGCGGCGCTCTGGGGCTGGGAAAGAATGCATACCGCAAAGCCTGCGGCTTCCAGCACGCGGGAGATAATGGCGGCTCCGAAGCTGGGGTGGTCGACATAGGCGTCCCCTGTGACGGTGACGATGTCGGGCGCATCCCAGCCGCGTTCCCGCATCTCTTCGGGGGTGATGGGAAGAAAAGGCATACAGTTTCTCCGTTTCTGACCGGTCAAAACACGGGCGGACGGAGAGGGCTCCGCCCACCCGCGCCTGCCGGTTCGGTTTTGCTTCCGGCGGACCGGACCCGGGCTGCCGCCACTGCAGGCGGTCCACTTGCAGGCAAGGCCGCGGGCCGGCCGCCAGGCGCGGACGTTTTAAAGGCGCGGCTTTCCGCCCGCAGGATTCAAAAAGACGTTTTCGCCGTCCCGCCGGTACAGGCGGTTGATCTCACGGTAATACGCCTTGTCGATGCCGTCCAGCGTCTCCTTGGTGGTACGGACCCTCCAGTTGCTTTCGGGTACGCCGGGAATATTCATCCGCGCATCACTGCCGAAACCGCAGAGGTCCTGAAAAGCGATGACCGCCGTGCGGGCGGCGGAACGCCACACCGTTTCTATGATTTTCCGGCAGGAGGGGCTGCGGTAACCGCCTTCTCCCCAGTTGTCTCCCTCAAAACCGCAGTACCGCAGGGCAAAAGCGCGTTCATCCGGCTTTGCCTCCCACAGCCAGCCCAGCAGGGTGTTGTTGTCGTGGGTGCCGATATACGCCAAACAGTTGAAGGGATAATTGTGGGGCAGGTGGGTGCTGTCCCCGCCGGGATCGAAGCCAAACTGCACCACCCGCATGCCGGGGAAGCCGGTGGACTCCAGCAGGGCGGTAACATCCTCGCCGAACACGCCGAGGTCCTCCGCCACAATGGCGGGATCAGGATAAACAGCCTCTACCGCGTCGAACAGCGCCTGGCCCGGCCCCTGCTCCCAGGCGCCCTCCCTGGCGGTTTTTGCCGCCGCCGGCACCGCCCAGTAAGAGGCCAGCCCGCGGAAATGATCGATCCGCACCCGGTCGTAGGTGCGCAGGGCGGCGCCGATGCGGTTCACCCACCAGCGGTAGTTGTCCCGTTTCATCGCCTCCCAGTCATACAACGGGTTGCCCCAAAGCTGGCCGTCCTGTGAAAAATAATCCGGCGGCACCCCGGCGACCTTGCCGGGACGGCGGGTGACGGGATCGATCTGAAACAGGTCGGCGTGCGCCCACACGTCCGCGCTGTCCAGCGCCACATAGACCGGCATGTCTCCCAGCACGCCGATCCCGAGGCGGCGGGCATAGGCGTGCAGCTCCTCCCATTCGGTGAAGAAGAGGTACTGGGTGAAGTTCCAGAAATCAACTTCCGCCTGGTAAGCGGCGGCGCTGGCCCGGCAGCGGGCGTAATCGGCGCACTCATCCGGCCATTCCCACCAGGGCTTGCGGTCGTTCGCTTCCTTGACGGCCATGTACAGGGAAAAATCGGCCAGCCACTCCTGCTTCTCGGCAAAGGCGGCGATTTCCGACCGCAGCGCGTCGGTTACGCGGGAAAAAGCGGTTTTCAGCAGGGCGAGCCGCCGTTCCTTCGCAAAGTCGTAGGCGGCGGTGTAGGGGGAGCCGTCCCAGCGGTTGGAAGCCTCCTCCTCGCCGGTGATCAGCCCGCGGCGCAGGAGGTCCCGCGGGTCAATATAAAGGATGTTGCCGGCGAAGGCGCTCGGGCTGGTATAGGGGGAATTCATGCTGTCCAGCGGATTGAACGGGAGCACCTGCCACCAGCGGAAATGCATTTCCCGCAGGGCGTCGAGAAAGCTCCGGGCCTCCTCCCCAAACACCCCGACGCCATAAGGGCCGGGAAGGGAGGAGATGTTGCACAGCACGCCGGCCGTGCGGGTTTCCGTTTGTTTCAAGGCGGAAATCCTCCTTTCGGTTGTTAAAAAGCTGCCAGATACCAGTATATGCCGTTTTCCGGCCCTCTACCCGCCGAAGGAGGGAAAACCCGCCGGATTATTCGGCGTCGGGGTTGTTCATGGCCATCTCCACCCACTGCTGGCGGGTGATGAGCACCTGCCGGGGCTTGCTGCCCTCGGTCGGCCCGATGTAGCCCTTCTGTTCCATCTCGTCGATCAGCCGGCCCGCGCGGGCGTAGCCGATGCGCAGGCGGCGCTGCAGCATACTGGTGGACACGCTGCCCGCCTCCACGGCGATCTCAATGGCCTGCGGGAGCATCTCGTCCCCGTCGCCGTCCGCGTCGTCCTCCGCGCTCGCCGGCGCCCGGCCGCCCTTGCCGGCCGCCGCCGCCTGCCGGTCGATCTCCTCAATCACCTTATCGTCGTATTCGTGCTCTTCGGCGCTCTTGAGATACTGCACCACCGACTCCACCTCCCGGTTGCTGACAAAGCACCCCTGCACCCGCATGGGCTTGGGGAGGCCGACCGGCATGAAGAGCATATCGCCTTTCCCCAGCAGCTTTTCCGCGCCGCCGGTGTCCAGGATGGTGCGGGAATCCACGCTGGACGCCACCGTAAGCGCCAGGCGGGAGGGGATATTCGCCTTAATCAGGCCGGTGATCACGTCCACCGAAGGGCGCTGGGTCGCAATGACCAGGTGCATTCCGGCGGCGCGCGCCATCTGAGCCAGACGGATGATGGCGTCTTCCACCTCGCTGGCGGCGGCCATCATCAGGTCGGCCAGCTCGTCGATCACAATGAGGATCAGGGGCATCGGCTGGAGCGTTTCGCTTTTTTTGGCCAGCTCGTTGTAGGAGGCAAGGTCGCGCACGTTGTTTTCGGCAAAGGCTTTATAGCGGTTGAGCATTTCGGTTACCGCCCAGCCCAGGGCGCCGGCCGCCTTGCGCGGGTCGGTCACCACCGGAACCAGCAGATGGGGGATGCCGTTGTATATCCCGAATTCGACCTGCTTGGGGTCTATGAGCAGCATCCGCACCTCCTTGGGAGAGGCGCGGTAGAGAACGCTCTGGATCATGGAATTGGTACAGACTGACTTACCCGAGCCGGTGGTGCCCGCGATCAGCAGATGCGGCATCTTCGCCAGGTCGGTCAGCACGATGCTGCCGCTGATATCCTTGCCCAGGGCCACGGTCAGCTTCCCCTTGGCCTTGGAAAACTCGGCGGAATCGATCAGCTCCCGCAGGCAGACGCTGCTGCTGAGCTTGTTCGGCACCTCGATGCCCACGGCGGCCTTGCCGGGGATGGGCGCCTCAATCCGCACGCCGGTGGCGGCCAGCCGCAGGGCGATATCGTCCGCCAGGCCGGTAATCCGGCTGATCTTCACCCCGGCGCTCGGCTCCAGCTCGTAGCGGGTGACGGCCGGTCCGCGGGAAATCGCCACCACCCGGGTGTTGATGCCGAAATCCTTCAGGGTTTTCACCAGAAGGTCGGCGTTGCTCTGCTGCTCCGCGGCGGCGGAAGCGTCGTCGAAGGGGCGCGGTTCATCCAGCAGGGCGATGGGGGGGTAATGGTAGTCGTCGTCCTCGGCGCGGGGAGGTTCCGGCTTGGGCGGTTCGAAGCCTTTGCCGTCCGGCTTTTCTCCTTCGGCAGCCTTTTGCGCTCCGGCATCTTTTTCCGCCGCCGGGGAGGCGACGGGCGGATGCGCCGCCACCTCGTCCAGGGCGATATCCAGCTTGTCCGGCATCTTACCCAGCTTTTCCAGCGTCAGAAGAGAGACGGCGTCCGTTTCCGCCTGTCCCTCCTGCCCCGCCTGTTCCTCCTGCAACTCGCGGGCGGCGCGGCCGAGCGCTTCCAGCTTTTCGTTTTTTGCCGGCTGGCTGCGCACGGGATGAGCGGGAAGCCCGTCCTCCTCCTCGCCGCTATCGCCGCCGTACCCCTCTCCCAGGTCGATGTCGATGGAGGCGGCGCGGCGCCGTTCCTCCCCGGCGATCATGGCGGTTTCAATGCTCTGCTTCGCTTTTTTAACAGGGGTGGAGGCGGCCCGGAGCAGGGTAATGATGGTGGTGCCGGTCACAAGCATCAGGAACACGGCGATCAGCAGGATAATGATGATTTTCGCCCCGACGTCGGTGAAGAAATATTCCAGCGGATAGCCGAGCAGGACCCCCGTCACCCCGCCGCCGCGGATCGCTTTGCCGGCGGTATAGCCCAGGCCGATGGCGGAAAAATAGTTGGTGGTGACGTTGAAGGTGAAAATATGTATCGCGCTCGCGACCATGACGATCAGGCTGACGCACTGCCACAGCTTTCCGCTGACGCTGCCCACCGGCTTGTCCAGCGCAATAATCACCGCTATGTAAATCATCAGCGCCGGCAGGATATAGGCGCAGACGCCGAACAGCCCGAGCAGGAAGCGGTGGAGCGCCCCCCACAGGCTGCCGCCGGGGATGATGACCATGGCCAGCAGCAGCAGCGCCCCGAAGAAGAGCAGGACCGAGGCGGTCTGCCGGCGCGCTTTGCCGGCCGCGCCGTCCCGGCTTCCCTTTCCCTCCGTGCTTTTTTTGGCCATGGAGGACGGGCGGTTCGGCACCTTTTTTTTCGGCGCGGGCTTTTTTTTGGTCGCTGGCATCGCGTTCACTCCCAGTTCAGTTTTCGTAACGGGCCCAAGGGCCGGCCGCGGCACGGCGGCTTTCGGACAGGCCGCGGCGTCCGGCGGATTCCCCGGCCGGTTCCGGCCCGGGAAAGAAGCGTCCACCGGACGCCGCGCCGGCTATTCGGCGGGCTGTCCGTCCGGGTTACCGCCCGTTTCCGCCGTTTTTGCACGGTTTTCGTCGATCATCGCATACAGCGCGGCGATGGCGTCGGACAGGGAGCCGAGTTCGTCGATCAGCCCTTCCCGCACCGCGTCCTCCCCGTCGAGGACGGTGCCCATGTCCATCACCAGCTCGTCGTTGTTCAGGCAGAGCTGGGTGAACCGCTCAGGGGGCATGTGGGAATTGCCGGAGACAAAGCCGGTGATCCGCTCCTGCATCCGCTCAAAATAGGAAAAAGCCTGCGGCACCCCCAACACCAGCCCGTTCATCCGCACCGGATGGAGGGTCATGGTGGCGGTGGGGGCGATAAAGGAGCGCTTAGCCGCCACCGCAAGAGGGACGCCGATGGAATGCCCGCCGCCGAGCACCAGGGAAACGGTGGGCTTTTTCATCCCGGCAATCAGTTCCGCGATGGCAAGGCCCGCCTCGATGTCCCCGCCCACCGTGTTCAGAAGGATCAACAGCCCCTCGATTTCCGGGCTTTCCTCAATGGCCACAAGCTGGGGGATCACATGCTCGTACTTGGTGGTTTTGTTGTTGTCCGGCAGGACGTAATGCCCCTCAATCTGCCCGATGATGGTCAGGCAATGGAGGCTGTGCCGCCCGTTGTGGGTGGTGACCGAGCCGGTTTCGGTCAGCTGATCCAGCTGCGTCTTCGGCGCGGCACTGTCGCCGGAAGCAGCCTGTCCGCCGTTTGAGTCCGCCTGTACGGCCGTTTCTTCCGGGGAGGAGGCAAACGGGGCGGCAAAGCTGCTCTGGGGTTTGTTTTCTTCCATTTTCGCCCATCCTTTCCGGGGACGGGCAGGTTTTACCGCGGCCGCCCTGCGGACGCCCCCGCTGCGGCGCTCCGTCCCCTGTTCCGGTTCATTTTTCCCGGAACAGGGGAGGATTATGCAGCGCGGGCCGGCCGAACGGGAACGGGGACAGGGGCGGGGAGGCGGAAAGGACGGCGGGCAGTCAGACCGTTTCGCGCGGTTTTTCCGCCGCGGCCTTCGGCCGGGCGGTTTGGGCCGCCTTGCGGGCCGCGATGCGGGCGTTGGCCAGCATCAGCTTTATCCGGTTTTCCTGATTGATCCGGGTGGCGCCGGGATCGTAATCGATGCAGACGATGTTTGCCTGGGGCATGTTGTCCTTGATCTTCCGCACCATGCCCTTGCCCACGACGTGGTTGGGCAGGCAGCCGAAGGGCTGGGTGCACACAATGTTGTTGATGCCGGAATCGATCAGCTCGAGCATCTCGCCGGTAAGCAGCCAGCCTTCCCCCATTTTGTTGCCGTAGCCGAGGTAATTCTTCACCAGCCCCTTGAGATGGTCAAAGGTGCAGGGGACGCGGAATTCCGGATGCCGCCGGACCGCCGCAATCATCATCGCCTGCAGGCGCTTGACGTAGTTTTCTAGGAATCCGGCGCCGAGATAGGTCAGGGTCTTTCCGCCGTACAGCTGGTGGTCCACCACCCGGTTGTCGCATTTGAAGATGATGAAATCGGTCAGGCCGGGGACCACCGGCTCGCAGTCCTCAGAGCGGAGGAATTCCTCCAGATTGTTGTTGCCCAGCGGGGCGTATTTGATGTAGATTTCCCCGACAATGCCCACCCGCACCTTCGGTACGCGGCGGACGGGGATGGAGGCGAAATCATCCGCAATCCGGTCGAAATTCTGCCGGACGAAGTCGGTCTTGAAGCTTCCCTTTTGGCTGAACTCCCCGACCAGGCGGCTTACCCACTTGTCGATGCGGCGGTCGGTTTCTCCCTCCACGATCTCATAGGGGCGGCACTGGTTGGCCATATGGACGATCAGGTCGCCGTAGATCATGGAGAACGCAAGCTGCCGGAGCATGGTGAAGTTGAGGGAGAAGCCGGGGTTCTTTTCCAGTCCCGACAGGTTGACCGACACCACCGGAACGTAATCGTACCCCGCGCGATGGAGGGCCTTGCGCAGCAGATGGATGTAATTGGAGGCGCGGCAGCCGCCGCCGGTCTGGGTAATCAGCAGCCCGATCTTGTGCGGATCGTACTTTCCGCTTTTGACCGCGTCGATGAGCTGGCCGATCACCAGCAGCGCGGGATAACAGGTGTCGTTGTGGACGTATTTGAGCCCTTCGTCCACAATGCCGCGGTGGTTGGTGGTGAGCATATCGATCTTGTAGCCGTGCAGCTCAAACACCCGCTTGAGCATGGTGAAGTGCACGGGAAGCATCTGGGGCATGAGGAGGGTGTATTCCTGCTTCATCTCCTCGGTGAAGAGGAGGCGTCCCTGTTCGTTGTATACGAGTTCTGCCATAGCGATAATCCTTTCTGGAAGAGGGTGATGCCGCGGATGGGGATTCGGCCTCAGACCGCCCGGGCAGCGCCGGCGTCGGCCGGCTCTGCCCGGCGGGCGTCGATGGCCGCGAGGAGGGAGCGGATGCGGATTCGTACCGCGCCGAGGTTGTTGATTTCGTCGATTTTGAGCTGGGTGTACAGCTTTCCGCCTTCCTCCAGGATGGAGCGGACCTCGTCGGTGGTGATGGCGTCGATGCCGCAGCCGAAGGAAACCAGCTGCACCAGCTGCATATCCGGCTGGGTGGTGACGTATTCCGCCGCGCTGTACAGGCGGGAGTGATAGGTCCACTGGTTGAGCACATGGACCGGCTGCTTCGGTTCTTTCCAGGCGACCGCATCCTCGGTCACCACGGTCAGCCCAAAGGAAGCGATCAGCGAATCGATGCCGTGGTTGATCTCCGGATCCACGTGGTAGGGGCGGCCGGAAAGGACGATGATGTCCTGTCCCTTTGCCCGCGCTTCGGCAATCATCGCCGCCCCCTTGTCCCGCAGCATGTTCAGATACGCGGCATAGGCGGCGTAAGCGGCCCTGCTGGCGGCCTTAACTTCGCCGGCGGGGACGCCGAATTCCTTCCCGAAGTATTCCGCGGCCTTTTTGGCAAAATCGCGGGGCCGGTGCATCCCGAAATAGGGGTGGAGGAAGCGGGTGTTTTTCAGCGCCAGCACGTTGGCGTCGATCAGCTCCGGATAATAGGCGACCACCGGGCAGTTGTAGTGGTTGTCTCCCTTTTCCTCGTCCAAGGTGTAGGGGAGGCAGGGGTCGAAGATGGCGTCCACATCCATGTCCAGCAGCTTTTCGATATGCCCGTGGATCAGTTTGGCCGGATAGCACACCGTGTCCGACGGGATGGTGTGCTGCCCGCAGGCGTAAAGGCTGCGGGAAGATTCGGGGGAGAGCACCACCTCGAACCCGAGCTTGGTGAAGAAGGCGTACCAGAAGGGGAGGTTTTCGAACATGTTCAGCGCCATCGGCAGCCCGATGCGGCCCCGCCGGTTTTCCCCGCCCTGGAGGGAGCGCAGGTAATCGTATTTCCATTTGTACAGGTTGGGCACGTCCTTGTGGTCTCCCTTGCCGAGCGGACGTTCGCACCGGTTGCCGGAGATGAAGCGCCGCTTCCCGCCGAAGGTGTTGACGGTGAGTTGGCAGCGGTTGCCGCACAGCCCGCACTGGGAGGATTTGGCCGTATGCTCGAAGTGCTCCAGTTCCTGCGCGCCGAGCAGGCCGCTGCGGGACAGATGCAGCCCCCGGGCGGCAAGGGCCGCGCCGTACGCGCCCATGATGCCGGCGATGGTGGGACGGACGACCTCGGCGCCCAGCTCCAGCTCAAAGCTACGGAGTACCGCGTCGTTGAGGAAGGTGCCGCCCTGCACCACGATGTGCCTGCCAAGTTCCGAAGGGCTGGAGGCCCGGATGACCTTGTAAATGGCGTTTTTGACGATGCTGATGGACAGGCCGGCCGAGATGTCGTCCACCCCGGCGCCTTCCTTCTGCGCCTGCTTAACCGACGAGTTCATGAACACCGTGCAGCGGGATCCGAGGTCCACCGGCTTCTCCGCGAACAGGCCGAGGGCGGCGAAATCGGCGATCGAATAGCCCAGCGCCTTGGCGAAGGTTTCGATAAACGACCCGCAGCCGGAGGAGCATGCCTCGTTGAGCATGATGCTGTCGATGGCGCCGCCCCGGATTTTAAAGCACTTCATGTCCTGGCCACCGATGTCGATGATGAAATCCACCTCCGGATTGAAGTGGGCGGCGGCGCGGTAGTGCGCGACCGTCTCCACCAGCCCGAGGTCGATGTTGAAGGCGTTTTTAATCAGGTCCTCGCCGTAGCCGGTCGCGGCGCTTCCCTTGATGGTCACCCGGCCGCCGAAACGGCGGTAGATCTCCTTGAGCTGTTCGAGCACCACCGCCACCGGGTTGCCGCCGTTGGAAGCATAATAGGTGTACAGCAGCCCGCCGTCCGGCGTGACCAGGGCCAGCTTGGTCGTGGTGGAACCGGCATCCACGCCGAGGTAGGCGTCCCCGCTGTAGGCGTCGGCGTCGATCGCCGGGGGACAGTGGGCGGCATGGCGGGCGGCGAACTGTTCATAGTCCTCCTTCGAGGCGAAGAGAGGGGGGAGGGTGTTGGTGGTGTTTTTCTGCGCCGAAGCGCTGTCGATCTGCCGGAGCACCTCCTCAAACGGGAGGGCGGCGACGTTGCCGGCATAGACTGCCGCGCCGACCGCGACAAACACGTCCGCGTTGTCGGGGAAAACAGCCTGCTCCGGGGCGAGCCGCAGGGTTTCCACAAACCGGCGGCGCAGGCCGCTCAGGAAGTAGAGCGGGCCGCCGAGGAACAGCACCTTCCCCTTGATTTCCCGCCCCTGCGCCAGGCCGGCAATGGTCTGGTTGACCACCGCCTGAAAGATGCTGGCCGCAATATCCTCCTTGCGGGCCCCCTGGTTGAGCAGGGGCTGGATGTCCGACTTGGCGAACACCCCGCAGCGGGAGGCGATGGAGTACAGCTTTTCATATCGCTCGCTCAGCTCGTTGAGCTCGTCCGGGGTGACGTTCAGCAGGGTGGCCATCTGGTCGATGAACGCGCCGGTGCCGCCGGCGCAGGAGCCGTTCATCCGTTCCTCCAGCCCGCCGGTCAGAAAGATGATCTTCGCATCCTCTCCGCCAAGTTCCACCACCACGTCGGTGTCGGGGAGGAAGCGCTCCACCGCGCCGGCGGTGGCGAACACCTCCTGCACGAATTCCAGCCCGGCGGCCTTGGCCACCCCGAGCCCGGCCGAACCGGTGACGGCAACCTGCACCTCCTGCCCCTGGAGCCGGGGCTCCAGCAGGCGGAGCATCTCCGCCGTCTTCTCCCGGACCTTGGACATATGGCGTTCGTAGGTTCTAAAAAGGGTCTTGTCCTGATCGTCCAGCAGCACCACCTTCACGGTGGTGGAGCCGATGTCAATTCCAATGCGCAAATCGGGGGCCTCCTAACAATGTATGGTGTGAGGAACGGCGGGGGACCGCCATCCCTTGTAGATGCGTCGGCAGGACGGATGCCGGCGGGAACAAGCCCCGCCATCGTTTCATTATACCACCTGCGCAGGGGAAGGGCAAGCGAAAGGCGCGTTTTCTTTGCGTTTTTTCCCTGTTGGTTTCTGGCAGCAAAAAAGGAAAAATTGTTGCACGGCGGGTAGCTTGGTTGTATACTTAACTTAAAGAAAGCAGAGGAGGGAACTGGAAGTGAAAAAAGTGAAAACGGCAAAGTTTCTGGGAGGGCTTCTGTTGTCCTGCGCGCTGCTGGCCGGCTGCGGTTCCGCCGGGGCAGTGGATGTGGCAGAGAACGGCCGGGAGGACGGCTCCGCCGCATCGGAGGAGACGCCGCAGGCGGGCGGGGAGACGATGGAGTCGGTGGAGTCGGTTTTCTATTTTAACGGCGGCGTGGGCGAGGACAGCCTGCCGGCGGGCTTACGGATTCCCTCTTCGTTTGGGGACGAAAGCCGGCGGGAACGGACGATGCAGGCTCTGCAGGAGTGGGGCGTGTACCGGCAGACGCCGGACTGCGCGGTCAGCAGGGAGGGGAGGCCCCTTTTGGAACTCTATTCCGAGGAAGACAAACGGGT
Source organism: Candidatus Avimonas caecicola (assembly GCA_904419875.1). Taxonomy (GTDB): domain Bacteria; phylum Bacillota; class Clostridia; order Oscillospirales; family Acutalibacteraceae; genus Avimonas; species Avimonas caecicola. The sequence goes on from CAJFTG010000017.1 coordinate 14,389, forward strand.
GACCGGCATCGTTTTCCATCGGTGGACGCAGTCGTCGGCAAACGCGGAAGACGGGGAGCCTGCCGAGCGGATGGAAGAAGAAACGTACTGCGCGCTGCTGCCCTGGGATGCGCTTGAGAAGCTGGGTACGCTTGCCTACAGCTGCGATTCGGACCAGCGGACGCTGGAGGAAAGCTTTTCGGACCCGGAAGGGACGCTGCAGGCGTATGTTGCTTACGAGTATGCGCCGGATGTTCCGTTCCCCATGATTTCCGAGTGCCGGTATACCTCCGCCGAGGACGGGAACCAGGCGGGTTTCCCCTCAGATCTCCGGAATATCCTGAACCGTCCGCAGCGCTTTTTGCTTTACAAGGAGAAAATGAACTTCAGCGGGGAAGGCCGATGGCAGGGCTATGACGGCTGCCTTCACGCCGGCAGCCGCGCGGTTTGTCTGTACGATGAAGCGGGCCGGCTGCAAACCATCCGAGAAGAAACCGACGAGCCGCTCTCCGACGGCGGGGATTCCCTGTCCGGCGAGATTGCCTTCGCGTATCGGGACGACGGACTGGACGCGGTAAGCTACTGGTTCAATCCGGGAAGCGGCTCGACCGCCGACAGCAGCGGCACGATCGCGTACGACGGGCAGGGGCGGCCGCAGTATAAGGAATATTACGTTACCCACGGAACCCACTACGGCGTGTATCTTTATAAAGGCTCCGAGACAAGGCCGTGGCTTTGTCTGGAGTTCTGCAGCCAGGTTATGGGGCCGGAGGATGAGGACGGCGTCTCTGCCGGCTGTGTTTTCCATGCATATCTTTTTCACAATCCGCAGGAGAGCGTCGGATAAGCGCCGGATAACTGCACGGTGCGGCAGCCCGTCCTGCCGGCGGTTATGGAGATACAGGATTAGGAAGGAATGAGCGGTATGCTTCTTGTGCTGGATATGGGCAATACCAACATCACCATCGGCATTTTTGCCGGGGAAAAACTGCGGCTGGAATCCCGCATTGCCACCGACCATACCAAGATGGAGGACCAGTACGCCGTGGAGCTGCTGGATATCCTGCGTCTGTATGGGGTGAACGAGCGGGATTTCGAGGGGGCGGTGGTCTCCTCGGTGGTGCCCCCCCTCAATCATGTGATCTGCCGGGCGGTGGAGAAGGTGACGGGGGTGGCTCCGCTGCTGGTCGGCCCCGGGATTCGCACCGGGATGGATGTGCGCATCGACAACCCCGCCCAGCTCGGCGCCGATCTGCTGGTGGGCGCGGTGGCGGCGGTGGCGCGGTTCGGCGCCCCCTGCATTGTATGGGACCTTGGCACCGCAACGACGGTATCGGTGGTGGACAAAAGCGGCGTATTCCGTGGAGGCGCCATCATGCCGGGGGTGGGGGTGTCCTTCGAAACGCTGGCCTCCCGCGCTTCCCAGCTGCAAAGCATCAGTTTTGAGGCGCCGGAAAAGGTGGTGGGGGGCAATACCATCGCCAGCATGCAGTCCGGCGCGGTGTATGGCACGGCCGCCATGCTCGACGGGATGTGCGACCGGATCGAAGCGGAGATGGGGTATCCGATGGCGGTGGTCGCCACCGGCGGCCTGGGCCGGGAGATTGTCCGTCACTGCCGGCGGGAGATCGTCTACGACGACACCCTCCTGCTGACCGGGCTGCGGCTGGTGTACGAGAAAAACCGTAAATGAAAGCCGGCGGAGCACCGCGCCTCCGGTGACAGCCGTCTTTTCCGGGAGCGCGCGGCCGGCGTGACGCGGGCGTCCGGCCATGCCGGCGGTTTGAGCGAACGGAACGTTTGCGAAAAAATACGAAAGGGGGTAGCGCGGCGGCAGAATATCGGATATAATAAGGCAATAGCCGGACAAGGCCGGTTCTGCGCCCGAAGCCGTGGATACGGAAACGGCGCGGCAGCTTTTGGCGCCGCAGCAGTTTCCCCGCGGCCGGGGCGCATGGTCGGGCGGAGCCCGAATAGATATTACATATCCGCGGCCGGGGCGCTGTGCCTCCGGGACGCGGCGCGCTGTATCCCCATCCGTCTGTTCTCCACGGACGGGGCGAGGGGAGCAGCAGCAAGGAGGGATTGTCGTTATGACAAGAAGCAAGCTGGAGAAAATGGTGCTGACCGCGATGTTCTGCGCGATCATCACCGCCATGACCTTTATCCCCTTTGTGGGATACATTACCTACGGCGGCCTGAGCCTGACCACCCTGCATGTGGTGGCCATTCTGGGCGCGGTCACCCTGGGTCCGGCACGGGGCGCGGTGATCGGCCTGGTATGGGGCGTGACCTGCCTTCTGTACGCCTTTGCCAACGGCACGGCGGATGCGGCCATTTTTTTGAATCCGGTGATTTCGGTGGTGCCGCGGGTGATCGTCGGCTTTGCGTCCGGATGGTATTTCCGCTGGTTTGCCGCCCTGTTCCGCCGGCTTCCTTCCCGTGGTGAGAAGGAGAAAGAGGACGAACCGGAGCGCCGCGGGAACGTGGTGACGCGCTGGCTGCGCTCCTTCCGCGGCAAGGGCCCGGAGGTAGCGGCTTCGGCCGTGGCGGCGGGGCTGGGCACCCTGACCAATACGGCGCTGGTCATCACTGCTATCCAGCTTTTCGGCGGCAGCGGCGTGGTGAAGATGGGTGTGGTGCTGCAAGCGATCGTGGACGCGGCGCTGGCGCTGAATATGTCCATTGAGCTGCCGCTGGCTGTCGTCGTGGTGCCGGCGGTTGCCATGCCTCTGTTCCAGCTGATGCGCCGGCAGGGCGCAAAGTAAAGTACGCGCGGGCCGCCGGGACGGACTGCCGCCGGACGGCCTTTAAGGGAAGGCCGGACAGGCCGCCGCCAACCGGCGATTCCTGCCCGGTATGGAACAAACGATCAACAAAGCCCCCGCCAGCCGACCGTGTATGGTCGGCTGGCGGGGGCTTTTCCTGCTTCGGGCACTTTGGTCAGGCTGTATACGGCTCCAGCGCGTTCCTCACGACGTTGATAAAGCTGTCCGAGGCGCCCCAGTCGAAGCGGAACAATCCCTCGCCCCCGCCGCCGCTGATGCAGACGACGCGGGTACGGCCGTCGAAGTTGTCGATGGTGGCGGTTAACGTCAGCCGGTTGCCCGCACGGTAATAATGCTTTTCGTATACGCACACGATGCAGTAGGTTTCCCCCGGTGCGCGCAGCGTATAATAATCGATCCGTTCGCCGGTGATGCTGCCCTCCACAATGGCGCTGTCAATAGCGCGCGCCGCGTTCTCCGGGGTCAGGGATACGTAAAAAGTATCGGCCATGGCGTTTTCCTCCTTTTTCCTGCCGGCTTCCTGCCTCTGCCGGCGCCTGCTTTTAACCGTATCCTATCACAGAAATGGAAAAGAATCAACGAAAAGAACGGACAGCCAGAACGGCCTTTCAAAAAAGACACGGCAGGCTGCCGGGGCAGGGGCCCCTTTTGGGAGGATGGGGCGCGGAGCGGGACGGCTGCCGCCCCGCCGTTTTGGATGCCGCCCGGCGTGCGGAATCTCAGGGCCTGCGTCCTGCTGCGAACCTCCTGCCCGGCCCAATCGGCGGCAGCCGCCGTGATCTGCCGCACCGAGGCATTGTCTGCAAACGGCGCCGCCTCCCGGAAAAGGCGCCCGGCGTCGAAAGGATACCCGACCTCCGCCGCCCGCACGAAAAGCGCCTGCACCTCCGGGACCTCCCGGTCAAGGAGGAGGGCCAACTTCCGCCCGGTCTCGCTCCGGGACGTGCCCGGCTCCTGCCCTCGCCATACCACATACGCCGCCGCGCCGGTACTGTCCGTCGCTCTGCCGCCGATCAAACCGCCCGCTCACCGGTGGTTTACAGAGGCACCAAAAGGGTCGGGGCAGCATAGCTCCGCAGGGGATGCCGGAAATTATCCCGGCAAAGGACGATTCGGATATACAGGATAGGAAGGCGCGGTTGCCCTTTGTACCGGATAGGGGAAATATCAACAGCCCACCATCCCCCCACATGCCCATCGGCATTTTTGCGGGGGAAAAAACAAAGGCTGGAATTCCCGCATCGCCGCCGAACGCATCGGAACAGGAGCGCTTTTCCCCTTTTTTGCCTCTCTCGGAGAAACGCCGCTTTTTAAAGCTGAACAATACAAAAAACCGTACCGGAACCAGTGGCTCCGGTACGGTTTTCCTTTTGCTGTTCAGGCGTCACCGTTTCCCGGCGGAATCAGTTCTCGCCTCTCATGGCCGCAAAGCACTCGCTGCAATACACCGGGCGATCCTCGCGGGGCTTAAAGGGAACCTTGGCTTCCTTGCCGCAGTTCGCGCAAATGGCGGTGTGCATCTCGCGCTCCGGCTTCGACGCATTCTTACGGGCGTCGCGGCAGGCTTTGCAGCGCTGGGGCTCGTTTACGAAACCCTTTTCAGCGTAGAATTCCTGCTCGCCGGCGGTGAAAACGAATTCCGCACCGCATTCTTTGCAGACCAGAGTTTTGTCTTCGTACATGGATTTTACCTCGCTTAAAAAATAAATTTGCCCTGCGACGGATTTGGACCGACACCTTTGAATAACAACGCTCTCATTAAGCTACCCGGGCATATATTCCAAGGCGGAATCCCGCCTCAGTGACAAAAGATCTTGGACAGAATGGACGTTAAAGCCTTCAACAGACCGGCAGCCCCTGGCCGGCACACTTCCGGCGGACCCGCTGCAGCGCATTGTCCACCGCTTTGGCCGTCACGCCCAAACGACGGGCGATCTCTTCGTACGAGTACCCGTTCATATAATGCGCCAGCACGGCGTACTCCCGCTCCGACAGCGTGCCGCGAAGCCGGTCATACAAATGGGAAAGCGTCTCCTTTTCCACCACCAGCTGCGCCGGATCCTCCGCTCCTGAAGCAGCGGACAGCGATCCCTCCGCGCCCTCCATCGGAACCAGCTCCAAAACAGGGACCGCTCTGGCGGCGTCCGACCGTTTGGCGGCCGTGAGCATCCGGCGGCGGACACAAATGCCCGCATAGGTGCGGAAAGAAGCGGCCGCCTGCGGATTATACGTCCTCACTGCGGAAAGAAGGCCCAACAGCCCTTCCTGCGACAAATCCTCGGCTTCCACCTCGGCATTGCGGAAAATGCCGGCCTGTCGTTTGACCATCGGCGCACATCGCTGAACCAGAAGGGCGAACGCCTCTTCGTCTCCACTGCGGGCACGGACGGCCAACTGTTCGTCGCTCATGGTTTCCGCTACCGTATCATGCCTGGACACTGCCACCGAAAACCACCTCAACGCCGCCGTCCGTCCCCTCCGGCCGCATTCTGCTTTTGCAGGGCGCCGGAAAGCCGGGAACGTTCTTTTCTGGCTACGAGCATCATTGTAGCCGATTCCAAGGGAATTGTCAACCCCCTGCGCCTAATTATTTATGGATGTTGTAAAAAAACGATCGAACAACGAGGAATATTTTCTGTTTTTCGCATAAACATGTCGTTTTGCTATATATGAAGTACCATAATTTGGCATTTTGTACAGAAATATATGCCTGCCGCTCTTTCCCTGACCGTCTCGGAGGCAGGCCAAAGGCAGGAAGGAACGGTCGAAAGGACAATGCGTCTTTCGAAATTTTTGACAGCCTTCCGTTCCCCGACCGGCTCCACAGCCGATCACGCATGAAAAAAGCCGTGGAAAAACCAACGGTCTCTCGGCGGCTTTCATCTCGTTGGCCGGTTTCACCGGACAGGAGAAAATCCTGGAAAAGCGGCGGACCGCAGCGGCCTTGGCGGAGCGAGCCCGCGTGAAGCTTCCCGGGCAGGGGGAGAGGGGGGAAGAGTAGGGAAGTGGGGAGGGGGAAGCGTCCTTGCCGGGCGGCGGAAACGGGGCGGTATTTCAGGCTTCCTTCCCCCGGATGTATTCATCGATGGACCGGGCCGCCCGCTTGCCGGCCCCCATCGCCAGAATGACCGTTGCGGCGCCGGTGACCACGTCCCCGCCGGCATACACGCCGTCCCTGGTGGTCTGCATGGTTTCCTCGTTGACGACCAGGCAGCCGCGGCGGTTGGCCTCCAGCCCCTCGGTGGTGGTGCGGATCAGCGGATTCGGCGCATTGCCGATGGCGGCGATCACCATATCCGCCGGCACACGGTGATTGCTTCCCTTGACTTCCGCCGGCCGGCGGCGTCCGGAAGCGTCCGGCTCGCCCAGCTCCATGTCCACGCATTCCAGGGCGGTTATACGGCCGTCTTCATTCCCCAGCAGCTTCACCGGCGCGGTCAGGAAGAGGAACGCGATCCCTTCCTCCCTGGCGTGATGGATTTCCTCCCGCCGGGCGGGCATCTCGTTTTCTCCGCGGCGGTAGACGATGGTGACGTGCTCCGCGCCCAGCCGCTTGGCGCACCGGGCGGCGTCCATGGCCACATTGCCGCCGCCGACCACCGCCACCTGTTTCGCCCGTTTGATCGGGGTGTCGTAATCGTCGCGGTATGCCTTCATCAGGTTGATGCGGGTCAGAAACTCATTGGCCGACATTACGCCGAGCAGTTCCTCGCCCGGGATGCCGAGAAAGCTGGGAAGCCCGGCGCCGGAACCGACGAAAACCGCCTCGAAGCCCTGCTCGAACAGCTCGTCCACCGACAGCACCTTGCCGATGACCATGTCGGTCCGGACATCCACCCCAATTTCTTTCAGGGAGGCGATTTCCTGCTGCACAATCGTCTTGGGCAGGCGGAATTCGGGAATCCCGTACATCAGCACCCCGCCCGCGGCGTGGAGCGCCTCGAACACCGTCACGGCATAGCCCAGCCGCGCGAGATCCCCCGCGCAGGTCAGCCCCGCCGGACCCGAGCCGACCACCGCTACCCGGTGCCCATTGGGGACCGGTTTCACCGCGCATTCGGTCTGGCCGTTCATATGGGTGTCGGCGGCAAAGCGCTCCAGCCGGCCGATGGCCACCGGCTCGCCCTTGATCCCCCGCACGCACCGGGCTTCGCACTGGCTCTCCTGAGGACATACCCGCCCGCAGACCGCCGGCAGGGAATTGGTGGCGCGGATAGCCTGATAGGCTCCTTCAAAATCCCCGGCGGCGATGAGCGCGATAAAATCCGGGATCTGCACGTTGACCGGGCAGCCGGAAACGCAGGGGCGGTTCTTGCAGTGCAGGCACCGCTGCGCTTCGTTCACCGCCATCTCGGCCGTATAGCCGGACGCCACTTCCTCAAAATTCGCTGCGCGGACCTTCGGGTCCTGTTCGGGCATCGGCGTTTTTTCCATTTGCTTATTGACTGCCATGGCTTCCAATCCTTCCGTTTCTATCTGTTCGAAATTCGGACGGTCATTTGCCGAACCGCTTCATCAGGCGGCAATCGTGCTCTTCTTCCTTATATTGGCCGAGCCGCTTGACGGCGCTGTCCCAGTCCACCTGGTGCGCGTCGAATTCCGGGCCGTCCACGCAGGCGAATTTCACCTCGCCGCCCACCGTCAGGCGGCAGCCGCCGCACATGCCGGTGCCGTCAATCATGATGGGGTTCATGCTGACGATGGTTTTGACGCCGTATCCGCGGGTGAGCTCGGCAACCGCCCGCATCATCGGCAGCGGCCCGATCGCGATGACCAGGTCATAGCCGCCCTCCGCCTCCAGCAGTTTCTTCAGCTTCACGGTGACAAACCCCTTGTTGCCGTTGGAGCCGTCGTCGGTCATCACGAACAGCCGGTCGCTGACCGCGCCCATCTCTTCCTCCAGCATGACAATATCCTTGTTGCGGAAGCCGGCGATCATGTCCACCTGCGCTCCCGCTCCATGCAGGGCCTTGGCCTCGGGATAGGCGATCGCGCAGCCCACGCCGCCGCCGACCACCGCCACACGGCGGTAGCCCTCGGTTTCAGTGGCGCGGCCGAGCGGGCCGACAAAATCCAGCAGCGCGTCTCCTTCCTCCAGGGTGTCCAGGAGAAAGGTAGTCCCGCCGACCTTTTGAAAAATAATGGTTACCGTGCCCTTTTCCGAGTCGTGGTCCGCAATGGTAAGGGGGATGCGTTCCCCCGTCTCGTTGACCCGCAGGATGATAAACTGGCCGGCGCGGGCCTTTCTGGCCACCAGAGGGGCGTCGATCTCCATGAGGGTAACCGATGGGTTGAGCGGGCGTTTATGCAAAATGGTATACATGAGCAAACTCTCCTTTGCTTTAGAGGAATCGGCGGCTTGACGGAAACCCCTGGGGAACATGCATGCCGCTCATCGCCGTATCTCTCGTATGGATTCAATAGTACCAAAAGAAACATGGAAAATCAAGCGCTTTCCCCACTTTCCTCTATTGGATTTTACCGTCCGCCGCCGGGGGACAAGCGGAAAATGCATCCCGCGCCCGGTTTTCCGTCAAAATAGCCGGCAATTGCTCCGTCCGGGCAGGCGAAGGGTTGGCGGAGGGCTGGAAAGAACTGGGGAGAGCCGGGAAGGGCTGAAAAGGGCCGAAAAGGGCCGAAATGGGTCGGGAAGAATCAGCCGAAAGAACAGAAAAAAGGCTGGAAAGAGTTGGTCGGAAATACCAAAAGAAATAAATATAGGTTATACAAAAAACCACTTTACAATTTCGGAAAAAGTTGTATAATACAAACAGATGCACGAAATATCACAAAAACAATCGCACAGCAGAGAGCGATTCTCCTGTGGATTTTTGAAAGGAGACCTGGTCTATGGAATTCAAAGAACTCATTTCCTCAAGCGCAACGGTCGACGTCTACAAGTGCGGCGACAAGGCGGTGAAGCTGTTCAAAATCGACCGCCCGAAGACCAACGCGCTGTACGAGGCGCTGACCCATGCCCGTGTGGAGGATACGGGGCTCAACGTGCCGATCGTCCACGAGGTGTCGGTGATCGACGGCCGCTGGGCGATTACGATGGACCTGATTGAGGGCAAGACCCTGGAGGAGGTCATGAAGGAGGATCCCGCCAATCTGGAAAAATACATCAACGACATGGTGGACCTGCATCTGACCGTCCACTCCAAGGTCACTCCGAAGCTCAGCAAGCTGAAGGATAAACTGGCCCGGCAGATCAATTCGCTGGACACCATCAGCGACGTGGTAAAGTACGAGCTGCTTACCCGGCTGGAGAGCATGCCCAAGCACACCAAGCTCTGCCACGGCAATTTCATTCCGGCCAACATCATCCTCAACGAAAAGGGCACTTTTATCGTGGACTGGGTCGCCGCCCGCCAGGGGAATGCGAGCGCCGACGTGGCCCGCACCTACCTGCTGTTCTCCCTGAACAATCCCGACGCGGCGGAGCTGTACATGAACGCCTTCTGCAAGAAGACGAATACCTCCAAAAAATATGTGCAGGAGTGGCTGCCGATCGTGGCCGCCGCCCAGCTGACCGAAGGCAAACCGGAGCAGAAGGATTTCCTGATGAAGTGGATCGACGTTGTCGCCTACGAATAAGGGCGGCCGGCGCGGCGCCGCTTGTCAAAAAAGCGGCGTTGCCCGAATAAAACGCGGACTGTTTTCGTCCGTCTTTGTCCAAAGGCGGCGGGGCCGGGACGCGGCGCTTTCTCGGCGTCCCGCAGGACGCGAAAAGCTTTCCAAATCTTCAAAAAATAAGGCAGGAGGGCGGCCGAAGCTTCCGGGAGGAAGGTTTCGGCCGCCCTTTTTTGTCACATCGGGTGCTCCTGTGAAGGGGAAAAGCATAAAAGCGCATGCCGCTTATCAGGCCGGCTGCCCAGGCCTGAGTATTTTACAAGCATTTATAAAACGCTCAGGCTTATATGGTTGATATGGGGGAGCGGCGGCCGGCGGCCCGCCGTGTCCGCTATAGAAAAACAGGCCGCTTCCAACGGCGGCCTGTAAGAATAACGCGGCGGGCGGCTTTTCCGCGTCCCAAAAGTCCCCGACGTCCCCGAAAGAGAACGGTGCTCCCAGGGCTTGGTACGCCTCCCATTTGCCGGCAGGTTTGATTACGGGGCAGCCGCTTTAGTCTTTCGGCTTGCCGACGCTCTGATTGAAACGGTCGAGCAGGAGGGCGGCAACAATGCCGACCGCCAGGCAGAGCAGATTCACAAGGCACTGAACAACCGAAACGGTGAAGCTCTGGTAAGGGATAATCATGACCGTTGCGGCAACGACAATGCCGACAATGGCATGAAAGGCCAGCGAATAGTACCGCTCGAACAGCGCATTGACCGCCTTGGCAAGAAGGATAACAGTCGCCAGGGCGCCGATCCCCCCGGGAACCAGAACGCTCATGTTCAGATGCCCGATGCCGTCCACAAAAGGCGTGTAAAGCCCGAGCGGCATCAGCAGGGTGGAAAAGCTCATGCCGGGGGCGATCACGCTCAGCGCCAGGCAAAAGCCGCAGAAAAGGTACCAGGCAAAGTTCGGGACGATTTCAACCGAGGAAAACTGCAGGCCGATGAGCAGGGCGAAGACCACCGCCATAGCCACCAGCAGGGAAACAAAGGAGCCTTTGCTGCGGCCCTGTTCGCCCGCCTCCCGGAAAAGAGACGGCATCATGCCGACGATCAGGCCCACAAACAGGCACACCGACGGCGCGGGGTATTTTTCCAGGAAAAAGGACAGCAGATTGGCGATCCCCAGAAAGCCGACGCCCAGCCCGACAATCACCGGGAGGAGCTTGGGAACGTGGGTTTTGAAATTGCGCAGCGGATGGGAGAGCAGCTCCATAATCGGCTTGTAGATGCCAAACACCACGCACAGCACGCCGCCGGAGATGCCGGGAAGGACAGCGCCCAGACCAATCAGGGCCCCCTGAACGACCCGGAACAGAATGTGAAAGACCGACCGGTTGTCTGATGAACTCTTATCCATGCTCGTTCCTTTCTCACCGTAAAAGTTACGACCATTATATCCCGCTTTTTCCCGGTGGTCAACCCGGAGACAACCTGTTTATGAAGAATTAAGATTTCCGGCCGGCTTCCGACAAGGTTCGGCCAAAGGCGCCGCGGAACCGGACGGCCCGGCGGCGGGCGTGTGCAAAACGCAGCAAGCCGCCGGTTGCCCGACGGCTTGCTGCTGAACAGGAACCCGGAGGGGAAACGGCGGAGCCGAGGCAGGCGGGGGGGAAGAAGGGGGGAGAAGGAGAGGCCCCGCCTCACTCAGGGCTTGAAGAAAGCTCGCGCGCGGAGCATCCGCGGCTTTGCAGGGTATGGATGAGCGCCTCGCCGCTCATCCGCCGCCCGCAGTGGACCACCAGCCGGTCGCCGCGGATTTCCGTGGCCATCACGCCGGAGAGTTCGCTCAGCGCGCGGCCGGCCTCGGCCGGGTCGGCGGGCGGGTCCAGATGGAGAGTCACCGTTTTCATCGCATATTTTCCGTCCTTTCCGTTTGGTTTGGGTTAGTATCTGCGATCAATAACGGTTTATACCCAACGGCCCGGCGGCGCGGGTGCGCAGCCTATGTTTCGGATCCGTCCCAGATCATCTGGCGGTAAGGAAAATCCCGGTAGCCCGCCCGGCGGTACAGCCGGGCGGCGCCTTCGTTGGCTTCCTCCACCTCCAGCCGCAGGCGGGCTATCGGCTCCGGATATTCCTCGGCAAGATACCGAAGAAACCGTCCTCCGATGCCCCTTCCCTGAAAGGCGGGACGGATATACACCTCTTCCAGCCAGAGGACCAGGCCGCCCGCCTCGTTGGAATAGGTCTTGGCGGTCAGGGCGTAGCCGGCGGTCTGCCCGTCCTCCTCGAACAGATAAGCGTCGGCGTAGGGGGTGCCGGCGAGGATCAGGTCCGCTGTTTTCTGAAAATGGGCGTCCGGCACCGGATGGAGCACCGCGGGGGAATGGTAAAATTCGCGCATCAGGCAGACCAGCGTATCCCGGTCCTGCCGGCCAATGGGACGAAACATAAAAAACCTCCTGTGATCTCTGATGTATCCGGCGGACGATACGGGCTTTTTCCGACGACCCGCCGGCCGGAGCCTTACAACGGTTGCAGCGGCTTAGACAGGTATCAAACAGGCCGTCGCCGCTGCGGCAGCCGGGATACGGTTTGAAGACAGAATCCCGGCGCCAAACCCTGCTGCCGACCGGGAACATATCCGCGCTCTACATACGGTCGCAGCACGCCGCCGCAGTCGCTGCGGAATCCGGACTCCAGATAAACGGTGTTTGCATAAGCGGCGGCGATATCTTCGGCGGCGTCCATCGGCCGGGCTCCTGCACCGCGGCCGTACTGTTTCGCCGGGACGCCCCAATCCGCGATTTCCGGATAACCGCGGCGGGCGATGAGCCCTGTATCGAGCGGATCCGCTCCTCGCCGGCGTCCTTGCCGACATCCTCGCCGGCGCTCCCTGCGCGGTGCTTCCTCCGGTGCCGGACGCCCGCTTTCGGAAAACCAAGGAAACAGACGTTGACATACCCGGTCATGCCGCCGCGGCATACCGGCGCCGGCACACCGGGACGCCCGCCTTTCTGGCCCTGCCGCCTTGTTCCGGTTCGCCGGGTGAAACGGCCCGGCCCCGCGCCGTTTCCGCCTCTGCGGTCGGCCGGACACCCGAGCCTCCCTATTCCGGAAAACAAGTCCGGCCGTGCGGTCACAGGCCATGAGTTCCCCTGCGCGCTCAAGCGTTTTTCCGGCAGGCCGGCCCCCTTACTCCGGGCCGGACGGCGATTCCAGCTCGATATAGAACTCCACGCCGTCCTCGTGATTGATGACGCCGTAAGGCATACGGTGGGCGTTCATGACCGCCGCCACCACCGACAGGCCGATTCCCGTCCCACCATAGGCGCGGGTGCGGGCCTTGTCCACCTTGTAGAAGCTTTCCCAGATCCGGGGCAGCTCCTCCGCGGGAATGGGACGGCCGCTGTTGAATACCGAAATCCGGACCCGTCCCTCCTTTTCCGCCGGCCGGATATCCAGACAAATCCGTCCGTCCTCGTTCACATGGTTCAGGGCGTTGGAAAGGTAGTTGGACAGCACGTTTTCCATCAGGAATTCGTCGGCCCACACAAAAACGGGGCGAGGCGGGGGCGGGGTAACGGCGGCGTGTTTTTCCTCAAAGCGGGGACGATGTTTTCCGAGCAGGCCGTACAGCAGCTCGCTGATGTCAAAACGCTCGATGGAAAGCTGCTCGTTGCCGGCCTCCAGCTGCATCAGCATGGTCATCTTTTTAATCAACACGCTCATTTTCGACGCCTCGTCCTCGATGACCTCACAGTAATAATCGCGGTTGCGCGCATCGCCGGCAATGTCCTCCTTCAGTCCCTCCGCATAGGTCTGAATCAGGGAAATCGGCGTTTTCAGTTCGTGGGAGACGTTGGCAATGAAGGCGCGGCGCGCTTCGTTCTGCCGGGTTTTCTGCTCGTTGTCGTTCATTAGCTGCAGGTTAGCGGTTTTCAGCTCCGATACCGCGGATTCCAGGGCCGCCGACATCGCGTTGATGCTGCGCCCCAGGTCCCCCAGTTCGTCGCTTCGCCGGCCGGCGTAACGGTCGGAAAAATTGAGCTGGGACACGCTGCCCGCCACGCGGGACAGTTCCTTGATGGGGCGGGTGAAGCTGCGGGCGTACAGCAGGATGATGAGCAGGCTGATCAGCAGGGTCGTCCCGCCGGAGATGAGCAGGAACTGGTTGGTGATCCCGATGCTTTCCTCGATGGCGGCGACCGGGGTGCTCATGACCACGCTGTAGCCGTTGGTAAACCTCCCCGCAAGATAAATAATATGGGAACCGGTCCGGGAATCCTCGCTGACGCCGAGCTCATAGGCGCCGTTTTCCATCAGCAGGGGCGGCAGGGTGAAGGAAAAGTAGGATTTGTCGCTGTATATGGGGCCGAAAATCTGGCCGTAGCTGTTCCATACCTGCATCCGGATATTTTCGTCGGAATACAGGCGGTACATTTCTTCGGTCGCCTCCTCGGCGTTGCCGTTGAACAGGGCGTCCACATTTGCAAAGGAGGTTTCCAGGGAATGCCGCTTCACATCCTGATAATAGGAAACCAGGACAAAGTTGTTCAGCAGCCAGTTGAACAGCAGAAGCAGGAAAAGGCAAAGAAAAACGCCGACAGACAGCTTCCAGGCGATGGAATGACGCAGGCGGCGCTTCATCGCGGCAGGACGCGGAGGGTGCGTCATAGGGATTCCTCGTTTCTATAGGTTTGTGTAGCCTTCAGCAAGCGCCGGCAGGCGGGTTCAGACCTCAAATTTATAGCCCACGCCGCGGATGGTGCGGATGTATTCCCCCCGCTCGCCCAGCTTGCTGCGCAGCTTTTTGATGTGGGTGTCCACCGTGCGGGCGTCGCCGTAATAATCGTACCGCCACACGGCGTCCAGGATTTTATCCCGGGACAGGGCGATGCCGGGATTGTCCAGCAAATAGACCAGCAGCTCATATTCGGTGTAGGTCAGCTCGACCGGAACGCCGTCCACCCGCACCTCCCGTCCCTCCCGGTCCACGGTCAGGCCGGGGATCTCCTGCCCGGCGGAAGCGGCTTCCGGCGCTCCGCCGCTTGCACGGCGAAGCACTGCTTCGATCCGGGCCAGCAGGATTTTCAGGCTGAACGGCTTGGTGATATACTCATCCGCACCCAGGGAAAAACCCTGGAGCTCGTCCTCTTCTTCGCCGCGGGCGGTCAGCATGATGATCGGTACGCTGGATTTGGCGTGCATGGCCCGGCAGGCGGCCCATCCATCCATGCGGGGCATCATGACATCCAGCAGAACCAGGGAAGGAAGGCGCTGTTCGAATTTTTCCATGGCCTCCATCCCGTCGGCGGCTTCCATGGTATCGTATCCCTTGATACGCAGGTAATCGGCAATGACCCGGCGCATCCGTTCTTCGTCGTCCACAATCAGGACGAGAGGCGGCGTCCTTTGTTCCATGCTCAACTCTCCTTGCTTTCGGCATATTTCTCAGCATAATTCCCTTCTGTGTGCATTGTGTGTAAATGTGTGTAAATGCGTGAAAATATGTGAAACCGTCGGAAGCCCCGTCCATTTCCATATAACCACAGTATACCACATTTGGACGGAGAAGTCTTCCCTTTGCCGTAAATCGGGGCGCCGGCGGACGGGACGGGTTGAAAGGCGGACGGAAATGCGGTACAATGCCGTATAGTCTCAACGGGGAAGGGGGAAAACGGCATGATTGAACGGTTGGAGTGGCTCAACGGGGCGGACGGCGGCCTGCAGGCGGCGTTTGCCGTCCGGCTGGAGGTTTTCTGCCGGGAGCAGGGGTATTCGCCGGACATGGAACTGGACGGGCAGGATAAGGACGCCTGGCATCTCATCCTGTGGGAAGGGGAGGAACCGGCGGCGACCGGCCGGGTTTATTGGAAAGGGCCGGATACCGTCGGCCTGGGCCGCATTGCCGTGCGCAAGCCCTGGCGCGGGCAGGGGATGGGCAGGCGGGTGCTCCTGGCGATGGAGGAGAAGGCGCGCGCCCTCGGGGCCGGTCAGGCCGAGCTGGACGCACAGTGCCGCGCGATCGGCTTTTATGAAAAATGCGGCTACGCCGTCTGCGGCGAGGAGCATATGGACGGTCATGTTCCCCACCGGATGATGAGAAAGGTGCTATAAAGCTTATAAAGCTTATAAATTCCAGAAATTGAAGAAAACAGGAAAGTTGTTCTTGACAAATTCCATAAAAAGGGTGTAAAGTAAAAAATAGTTTTCAATGAAAGACGCTTGCACCGGGGGGAGCCGGGAAGCGTTTAAAGCGGTTAACACGTCAAAATACAGGAAAGGGGGATTGTGCTGTGTCCGGGACCGTTCGGTTTGTGGAAAGGGGAAAGCAGGGCGCTTTGACAACTGAATAGCTTCCGGAGAACAACCCAATGCCCGCGAAAAAAGGAGGGCCGGATAACCCGCCCTTTGCATATTGTCGTGGAGCCGTGGCGTTTGTCACGGCTTTTTTGCACCCGTTTTTCCGCGCCGGCCCCGGAAGTTACAGGAAGATCGAGGAAGGCTGGACGGCGCGGAAACACAGAACCGGACAAAAACAGGACAGGGAGGGGAACGGCTGTTTCGGCCGTCGATACAACAGAATACCGGCCGCCTCGTTTCAGCGTGACGCGGCGGCATGATGACGGAGCCTGCCGGCAGTTGACAAACGGCGCCGGATGCTTTACTATAGACTTCGTTGAGCGGGCTGAGCAGCCGCGTATCCGCTTGGCCGGATATGAGGAAAGTCCGAGCACCACAGGGCAGGATAACGGCTAACGGCCGCCGGGGGTGACCCTAGGGAAAGTGCAACAGAGATATACCGCCGCATTCTGCGGTAAGGGTGGAAAGGCGAGGTAAGAGCTCACCGGCGCATGGGAGACCATGCGGCCCTGCAAACCCTATCCGGTGCAACGCCGACTGAAGCGATCCATCGGCCCGATGGGCTTCGACGGGCGGCTAGAGCCGCATGGCAACATGCGGTCGAGATAGATGGCTGTTCACGACAGAACTCGGCTTACAGGCCCGCTCATCCTTTGGTATTCCAGCAGGACGCTGCCGCTTTGCGCGGAACGCCCTGCTTTTTTGTTTCCCCTGTGTGGGGCGGGGACTGCGGATGGCGCCCGGCCGTTTCCTGCCTTTTGCCTGCCGATTCGAAAGGAACGGGCAGATGTTCGGATGCCGGAATTCTGTGAAGGCGTGCGGGGGCAGGGAAACAAAGGGGGAGGGCGTTTGTGCGCTTGTTTTGGGCGCTGCAGCGCCCGAAACAGGCACGCTGCTATACTTAACTATACTTAAATGCACTTGAATTGCCCTCTGAAACACTCCAGAAGCACCGGAGGGTACGGAAGAAGAGCCTAAGCCCGGGGAGGATGGATACGATGGAAAGGAAGGACGGCAGCATCGACAGCAATTCCAGGCATACGCCGCTTCGCTGGGGGATTCTCGGCTGCGGCGGCATTGCCCGCCGAATGGCCGGGGCGATCGCCTCGAGAGAGAATATGCGGCTGGAAGCGGTCGCCGCCCGGGACAAGGAGCGCGCCGGCGCCTTTGCGTCGGCGCACGGAGCCGCGCGGCATTACGGCGGCTACGACGGGTTGTTGGCGGACGACGGGGTGGACGCGGTGTACGTCGCAACCATCCATCCCGCCCATTACGAAGCGGTGCGGGCCTGTCTGCTGGCAGGGAAGCCGGTGCTGTGTGAAAAGCCGCTGACTATGACGGCGGTTCAGGCGGAGGCGTTGTTCCGGCTGGCAGAGGAGAAAAACCTTTTGCTGATGGAAGCGATGTGGAGCCGGTATCTGCCCGCCTGGCGGGAGGCGGTATCCCTGGCCGGGGCGGGAGAGCTTGGAAAGCTGAAGGGAGTCACGGCGGACTTCAGCGCCCGTTTCCCCTTTGACCCGTCCCACCGGCTCTATGACCCGGCCCAGGGGGGCGGAACGCTGCTGGACCTGGGGGTATACGCCATCCATTTGGCTTTTTCCGCCTTCGGGCCGGACTATTGCGCCGCGCAGGCAGCCGGGCGGCTCGCCCCCACCGGGGTGGACGTTTTTGCCGCTCTGACGCTGGAATATCCGGGCGGAGGAACCGCAATTCTCACCTGTGCCGGCGACCAGGCAGGCCCTCAGGAGGCGCTCCTGATCGGGGAGAACGGTTGGATCTCCCTGCCCCGCTTTTATCAGGCGACGGAATATACGCTGCATCGGGAAGGGATGCCGGATGAGGTTCGGCATTTTGAAAAGGCTGACGGCTTCGCTTACGAGCTGGAGGAATTCCGACGCCTGCTGCATGAGGGCCAAACCGAAAGCGCGGTGGTTCCGCACCGGGATACGCTGGCAGCCCTGCGGTTGATCGAATGGGGGATGCGGGCCATCCGCTGCAGGCACGGGCTGACATAAAGCGTCCCCGCCCGCGCGTGCCCCTTCCGCGCGGGCGGGGACGGCGGAGAGGCCCGGAAGAGCCGGGTGGGAAAAGAACCGGACAAGAGGACTGGGGTGAAAGGACGGAACATGAAGGACGTATTGTGGAAGCCGGTGCCCCGTTCGGTGCGCAAAGCGCTGGAGGAACGGGGCGTGCCGGTACAGGAGGTTTGCTCGCTCGCCGTCGCGGACATGAACCACGACGGGGGGCTGCAGAATATTTATCTGCTGCTCACAAAGGAGCGGCTGTACTTCGCCGTCTCCGACCAAAGCGGAGAGATGACCTACGGAGGCGCCGTGCCGCCCAGGCGCCGGCAGGCGGAAGGGGTGGCGGAGCTGTATGACTATGCGCTTTCCCGTCTGGCCGAGCCGAAAATCCTCAATCAGGTGGTCGGCGGGCTGCTGGCCGTGAATGTGGATGGGGAGGAAACCTGGCTCTGCCGCTTTTCCGGGACCAAAATGCGCCGGATGCAGCGGTTTTGCGGGGATTTAAACGCCTTGTCCCGGGGCGAACCCTTGAAGGAGCGGGACGGCGAGGAAGAGGAATACTGTCCCAAGTGCGGCGCGCCGTATCCCGAACGGGGACGGGCCGTCTGTCCCAAGTGCATGGAAAAGCACACGGTTTTTGCCCGGATCCTGCAGTACTTTAAGAATTACAAGCTCCGGGTTGCTGTGATGCTGACCTGCGTGACCATTTCCGGGCTGGCGAATGCGGTCTGGCCTTACCTGAGCGGCTCGGTGCTCTACGATCAGGTGCTCGGCGGCGGGGATGAGCTGGCCCGGAAGCTGGGGATCCCCGGCAACGCGATGCTGCTTCTTCTGCTGCTGGTCGTTACGATGGCTGTTGCCCATTTTATCCGCCAGCTGACGGGGATTATCCACGGGCGGATGACGGCATACATGGTGCCGGACATTGTCTGCAAGCTCAAGCAGCGGGTGTTCGATTCGCTCAAAGACCTGTCGGTCGGCTTTTTCACCCGCCGGCAGACCGGCTCCCTGATGCAGCGGGTGAACGGCGACGCCAACGAAGTAATGGGCTTTTTTATCGACGGCCTGCCGTATTTCCTGTTCAACATCGTCACCATCCTCTTTTCGGTGGGCGTGATGTTTTCCATGAACTGGAAACTGGCGCTGGTCGCGATCGTCATGCTGCCGCCGGCCGCCATTGTCTGCTATGTGGTCGGTCCGCGGTACTGGCATGCCAACGGCCGCCGGGCGAGAATGGTGCGCTCGATGTATTCCCTGCTCAACGACGATATCGTCGGCGCCCGGGTGGTCAAGGCGTTCGGGCAGGAAAAAAGCGAAAACCGGCGCTTCGACAAGATCAACGAGAAGGTGCGCGCCGCCGAAATGCGGGTGGTCCGCTACGGAAACCAGTACGACATCGCCTATTCCCTGACCAGGGATATCCCGAATCTTTTGGTGTGGAGCGTCGGGGCACTGATCCTTCTGCATTCCCCGGGAAATTTCGCCTACGGCGAGCTGCTCACGTTCGTCAGCTATCTTACCATGCTTCAGGGGCCGCTTGAGTTCTTCTCCGACGTGTTCCGCTGGTGGGCGAGCAGCATGAACGCCGCGCAGCGGGTGTTTGAAATTGTCGATTCCAACCCGGAAATACAGGAAAGCGAAAATCCTTTACATATGGATATCCGAGGCGAGGTCGAGCTGAAAAACGTCTGCTTCAGCTATGAGCCGAACAAACCGGTGCTGCAGGACATCAATTTTCATATCCGCGCGGGAGAAATGCTGGGAATCGTGGGAAAATCCGGCGCGGGGAAGTCTACGCTGGTCAACCTGATTTCCCGGCTGTATGACCCGGAGGAAGGGTCGGTTCTGTTGGACGGCCATGATGTAAAGGATATTTCCTTTGCATCCCTGCGTGGCGCGGTGGCGATGGTGAGCCAGGAAACCTATATCTTTATGGGCACGGTGGCGGAGAATATCGCCTATGCCCGGCCGGACGCCAGCCGGGAGGAAATTGTCCGGGCGGCGGTTGCGGCAAGCGCCCATGGCTTTATCTGCCGCCTGCCGGACGGATACGATACCGTGGTCGGTTCCGGCGGCCGGGAGCTTTCCGGAGGAGAAAGGCAGCGGCTTTCCATTGCCCGCGCCATCTTGGCCGACCCGCGGATTCTGGTTCTGGACGAGGCGACCGCTTCGGTGGACACCGAGACGGAACGGGCCATCCAGGCTTCGCTGGAAAAGCTGATTCAGGGCCGTACCACCATTTCCATCGCCCATCGCCTGTCCACCCTGCGCAATGCCGACCGGCTCATCGTGCTGGATAATGGGAAGCTGGTGGAAAGCGGCACCCATGAGGAGCTGGTGCGCCGGCGCGGCGTCTATTACCGTCTCCTTCAGCTCCAGTCCAAGGCGCTGGCGATGCGCGGCGTTGAATGAGGCGCGAAGGCAACGATACGATTGACAGAACAGGAGGCTACCGATGACGGAACAGAGCAATCCGCAGAATACCCGGCCGGACAAGGAGCCGGACATTCTGCAGCAGGAGAAAAAAGCGGTGGAGGAAATTATCGCCATCCGGTCGATCACGGCGGACAACGCCGTGTTCCGCCGCACGGAGGGCGGTTTTGTCTCCCTGGAATACGCCAATCCCGGAGGAGAGAAGAAAACGTATCCCCGGGTGTCGGTCCACCGCTGCTTCCCTTTCTCCGACCCGACCCGCTTCATTTCCATCCGGGAACCGGAAGCGGACGGCCGGGAAATCGGGCTGATCGAGGATCTGGACGCCCTCCCGCGCGAGATGCGCGCCATGCTGGAGGAACAGATGGGCCTGCGGTATTTCACCCCAAAGATTCGGCGGGTGAACAGCATTAAAGAGGAATACGGCTACGCCTACTGGGACGTGCTCACCGACCGGGGCGCCTGCCGCTTCACCGTGCGGATGGGGGGAGGGGGCAACGTGTACTCGATCGGCCCCAATCGCTATCTGGTCAACGATATCGACGGAAACCGCTTTGAAATTCCCGACCTGTACAAGCTGTCCGCCCGGGAGATCAAACAGCTTGACCTGTTTATCTGACAGGGCGGTTACACAAGATTCTGCCGAGGAAAGGCGGTGCATCCCTTTGAATTTGTGTTTTACCCTCCCGGAGGAAGAGGCCGGGCTGATTAAGCCGCTGCGGCAGGGAAAACCCCTGCGGTACTGTGTGCCCTACGATCTTGACGACGACGGGGAGATGTGCGGGGACGGCTGGATCGCCGTGACCGAGGAGACGCTTTTCGTCCTCAAGGGCGGAACGGTCAAGCACCGGGTTTCCCTTGCGGAAGCGGACGACCTCCTGTGCACCCCGCAGGTGGACAGCGGCGTGCTGGCCGTCCGCCGGAACGGGGAAGACCAATACCTCTGCCGCTTCAGCATGCGGCATATGATCCGGATATCCTATGCCGCCCGCGGCGCGGCGCTTTTCTGCAGGGGGGATCGCCGGACGGTGGAGAGCCGGGAACGGGAAAAGGTCTGTTCCCGCTGCGGCCGGGTGCTTCCCGGCACCAGCGTCTGCCCGCACTGCGCGGGACAGCGGGGGAGAACCCTCCGCCGCTTCTGGGACCTTTGCCGGGGGTACGCCCTCCCGCTGTTGACGCTGACGGCGATCATGGCGGCGATGTCGGGCATCAGCGTCTTTCAGCAGTATATCCAGCGCCGGTTTATCGACGACGTTCTGGTCCCCGCCGAGGGGACGCTGGCCGAGGTCGGCGCTTTTTTCGCCGTAGCGCTGGTGCTGGTGCTGGTGTCGCTGGCCCTGTGGATCACCAACGCGCTGTGGAGCAACAGCCTGGGCACCCGGATCAGCCGGGATCTGCGGGCGCGCACCTTTTACAAGCTTAACGAGCTGTCCATGTCCTTCCTCAATTCCCGGCAGTCGGGGGAACTGATGAACCGGGTGGTGGAGGACGCCACCCGGGTGCGGGAATTTATGGAGCAGGCGTTCGCGCAGATGTTCAGCCAGATTTTTGTTATGGTCGGCGCATTGATCGCCATGCTCGTTATGAACTGGCGCCTCGCCCTGCTGGGGCTGGCCTTCGCGCCGGTCGGCATTGTGCTTATCCGGCTTTTCCGCCGGTATGAACGGCGTATGTGGCGCAAGCGCTGGCGCACGGAGGACAAGGTGAACGACCGGCTGCAGGACGTGATCTCCGGCATCCGGGTGGTCAAATCCTTCGGGCAGGAAGAACGGGAAAGCCGGCGGTTTCATGAATACACCGACCGGCTGATGGAGATCACCCGCCGCAACGAGGTGTTCTGGGCGACGCTGTATGCCGGCGTGACCTTTTTCCTTACCTCCGGCACCCTGCTGGTGATTTATTTCGGCGGCGGCGACGTGCTGAAGGGGCAGATGACCCCCGGCGAACTGGTTCAGTTCCTGGCGTATACCAATATGCTGTACGGGCCTCTGCAGTTTGTCAGCCGCCTTCCCCGCATGCTGATGCGGCTGACCACCGCGCTGGAACGGATTTACGACATTCTGGACGAGGAGGTCCAGCTTGCCGACCCCAGGGACGCTGTGGACAAGGAACTGGAAGGGCAGATCACCTTTGACAATGTAACCTTCGGTTACAAGACCTATGAGCCGGTGCTGGAGAACATTGAGCTGACCGTGCGGCCGGGGGAGATGATCGGCCTGGTGGGCTCCTCCGGCGCGGGGAAGTCCACGATGATCAACCTGCTGATGCGGCTTTATGAGGTGGACGACGGGGAGATCCGCGTGGACGGTATCCCCCTGCAGCAGCTGTCCCGGGACTGCCTGCACCGCCAGATCGGTGTGGTGCTGCAGGAAACCTTCCTGTTTTCCGGAACGGTGTTCGACAATATCCGCTTTGCCCGGCCGGACGCGCCGGTACGGGAGGTCATCCAGGCTGCCAAAATGGCCAACGCGCACGAATTCATCACCAAGCTCCCCGACGGGTATGACACCTATGTGGGGGAGCGCGGGTATACCCTTTCGGGCGGCGAGCGGCAGCGGATTGCCATTGCCCGCGCTATCCTCCATAATCCCCGCCTGCTGATTCTGGACGAGGCGACCAGTTCTCTGGATACCGAAACCGAGTACCAGATCCAGGAGGCGCTCGGGCGCCTGACCCACGGCCGCACCACCTTCGCCATCGCCCACCGGCTCTCCACTCTGCGGGAGGCCGACCGGATTGTGGTGATCGACAAGCACCGCATCGCGGAAGTCGGCACCCACAACGAGCTGATGCGCAGAAAGGGCATCTACTACGGCCTGGTCATGGCGCAGCTGGAGATGCACAAGGTCCGCGGCGCTTGAGCTCCCGCGCTCAAAATCGCGATCTCTGCGACCCGCGGGCCATGCGGTTTCAGAGGCGTGCAGAAAGGGACGGCCGGAAACATTAACGGCTGACAAATCGTTCACAAGATAAGACGGGAAAGAAGCTGTCGCAGTTTCTTTCCCGTCTTTTACCTTACGGATATTTTTGCACTGAACTTGATTCCTGATGGGTAGAAGGGTATTCCTGTCATGCGGCACGTCGTTGATCTTGGTCGGAAATACGTGTGAATACTCCTGTGATCAATCGATATTTTGTATATATCGGCACTGGGGATAATTGGAACATCCCCAAAATTGTTTACCCATGCGGTTGCCCTTTGCAGCAGTTCGAATAACAAGTTTACTGCCACACCGGGGGCATGTTTTTTCAGTTGGAGAATCTAATCCTGAATACCGCTTCCGTATATTCTCAATATGTAAAAGCTTTTCGAAGTTATCTATATTGGCAAGCGGTAATAGCTTGTTGTACAAATCGTCGATTTTTTCAGGAGTAAGCCGATTGCCAATCGTTTGAGATATGTAAATTATGTCAGAAAGAATATCAGATCTGTTAACGATGCGATGTTCACCGCTTGTTAAGTTAATTTCTTTCAGTGTACAACGGTCACTAAACACAATATATGAAAGGAAACAAACGCGGTCTTCCTGTAAATACGCTTTTAGCCATCTTAAATGTGTTTTATTTTGTATTATAGGATTTAGAAATTGTGTTTTTTTGAGTGTCCTTTACCAGTTGGTAAAACCTGTGTCCAATATTGATTTGTTTCAGTACCAAATATCCAGCCACTGTAATTTTTCGATTCGAGCACATATACACCGGATTCGTGTATGAGTATGATATCAACCTCTGTTCTTTCCTCATTTTGTTTGGGCAAATAGCAGTTAAAGACAAATCGTTTATAGCCGGGCAAATGTTCTAGGTACGTATATGTATAATATTCACCAAGCAGACCTTTGCTCTTTCTAACATTCCAATAGGAATTTTGAGTCTGCTTGAAATACTGTGTTTTTTCGTAATTATGCTTGTGGATTAAATGCGTCAAAAATGCAGTTAGAACAGCAATCAAAAATAACAACATAAGCAACAATATATGTCACCCCTAGCCTTGTTGTTCCGGAAGGATATCCTTATACTATAATATATGAAAATCCCCGGTTTATCAATGGATTTACTCTTTTGCTCTTATTTGGCAAAGGAGAGCGTGCCAAATCCGCTTTTTCCCGCCGGTTCCCATCACAGGCGCATGAGAGGGAGGCCGGCCGCCGACCGGTTGGCGTCTTATACCATTCCGGCGGATGACTGTCGGATTACCGTAAATCGTGAATTCACGGCGGTTGGAAAATACGGCGGCAAACTCGTCGGGTGGGGGCGCCGGCCGGCGGCAGGAGCCGGACAAAGAGAGCGCCTGGACACCCGTATAGGCAAAGGCGGCTTTTCTCATAAGGCATCTGCCGCTTTCCAACGCCGGGACGGATTATCCGGCATATCCGGTCATTGCGCCGCCGTTTTTCGGAGAAACCAAGCATGGCATGCCGGCAAGGCGGAGGAACCGTTGGACGTCCGGCGGAACCGGCCTTTCCCTGGCACCAATTGCCGGTTTCGGCATACGATGGAATACACGCGGAAAATGCCGGGTGGGTACGAGGCGGGAGCGTATTTTCCGCGTGCGGCAGAAGATCTGGCAGTTCCGCCTCTGAACGGAGGAACCGGCCGCAGACGAGGGAAAGGATGAATGGGTATGGGCGAGACCGTCATGCTGGTTTTGGTGCTGTTGCTGGCGCTGTATGGCTGTATGGAATTGATTCGCCGCGCCGCCGCTCGGATTATGCGCCCGCCGGAGCCGCGCTCCGGTATCCTGGTGCTGCCCCTGTCCGGGCATTGCGACGATGCGGAATACCGGATCCGCACCGCTGCGGCACAGGCGAGGTGGACGGAAGAAATTGCCGGGACGGTCCTCATCCTGGACCTGGGAATGGACGAGGAAACACGGCTGCTCGCCGAGCGGGTCTGCGCCGAGTATCCGGCGGTCAGGCTGGAGAAACCGTCCGGACTGGAAAAAGTGTTCCAACCCCGTTTGCAGTGACGCCGCAGATGGGGTATAATAGACCGAAAGGGAGGACTGCCCGTCCCGGCGGCGCGGGAATTCCGCCGGCTGAGAAAATCCGGGGGCTTCTCGGCGCCTGCCGGGAAGGCGGAAGGGGAAACCGCCCGGGCGGTGCATGAATGTGGCGTATAAATGTGAAGGAAGCAAAGGGTTTGGACTATGGAGGAAAAGCATTGGGAACAGCTTGTCGGCAGCGTGGAACGGATCGTCTTCCGCAACGAGGACAACGGCTGGACGGTGATTGAGCTGGACGACGGGCAGGAGCTACACAAGGCCGTCGGGGTGCTGCCGATGGTCGGAGCGGGGGAAACCCTCCGTCTGCTGGGCGAGTGGGTGGATCACCCGAGTTTTGGGGTGCAGTTCCGCGCCGAATACTGCGAGCGGCATCTCCCCACTGAAGAGGACGCGATCCTGCGCTATCTCTCCTCCGGCGCGGTCAAGGGAATCGGGCAGGCAACCGCCATCCGGATTGTAGAAAAATTCGGGAGCGACGCGCTGGAAGTGTTGGAAAAGGAACCGGAGCGGCTGGTGGAGATCAAAGGCATTTCCCCCGCCAAAGCACGGAAGATTGCGGAGGAGTATGCCGCCCAGTTCGGATTGCGGGAGGTCATGCTCGCTTTCTCCGGCTACGGCCTGACCCCCGGGGAGGCCCTGCGCTGCTGGAAAAAATGGGGCGCCTCCACCGTCGAGCGGATCCGGCAGAACCCGTATCTGCTTTGTTCGGCCGGGCTGTACATCGGTTTTGAGCGGGCCGACCGCATCTGCATGGGGATGGAGCGTCCCGCGGACGATCCCCACCGGGTGGAGGCCGGGCTGCTCTATATCCTTCGGCACAACCTGAACAACGGCCATACCTGTCTGCCGGCGGACAAGCTGTGCGAAACCGCGGTCGGTTTGCTGGGGGTCGGGCCGGCGCTGGTGGCGGAGGTGCTGGAAGGCATGCTCGCCGCCTTTACCGTCAAGGAAGAGGATTTCGGGGGCCGCCGCTTTATTTTCCTGAACCGACTGCACCGGGCGGAGAAATACTGTGCGGCCCGCGTCCGGCTGATCGGCGGGTTCCCGCCTCTGCCTGACCGCCATATCGAGGAAAGCATCGATGCCGTCGAACGGCGGAGCGGTATCAGCTATGCCGCCCAGCAGCGGCGGGCAATCGTGGAGGCGGTGCAGAAAGGGGCGCTCATCCTGACCGGCGGCCCCGGCACCGGCAAAACCACCACGCTGGAGGCCATTATCGCCATCCTGGAGCAGATGGGGGAGACGGTGGCTCTGGCCGCGCCGACCGGGCGGGCCGCCAAACGGATAGCGGAACTGACCGGACGGGAGGCGAAAACCCTGCACCGTCTGCTGGAGGTGCAGTGGGAGGATGAGGAAACCCCCGCCTTCGGCCGGAATGAAAAGAATCCGCTGGACGCCGACGCGGTGGTGGTGGATGAGCTTTCCATGGTGGACGTGCTGCTGTTCGAAAGCCTGCTGCGGGCGATGAAAACCGGCTGCCGCCTGATTCTGGTCGGGGATACCGACCAGCTTCCCGCCGTGGGCCCCGGCTGCGTGCTGCACGATCTGATGGAGAGCGGCGCTCTGCCGGTGGTGCAGCTGACCGAGGTATTCCGCCAGGCTATGGAAAGCCACATTGTCTCGAACGCCCACCGCATTGTCGCCGGGCAGATGCCTGAGCTGGCCTTCCGGGAGGGGGATTTCTTCTTCCTGGCGCAGGACAGCGTGCAGGGGGTGACCCATACCGTGCTCGACCTGTGCGGCCGCCGGCTGCCCGGGAGCTACGGCTATACGGTGTTCAGCGGCATCCAGGTGCTCTGTCCCGGCAGGAAGGGCGAGTTGGGGACGCGGGAGCTCAACCGCCGCCTGCAGGCCCTGCTCAACCCGGAGACGGAGGAGAAACGGGAGTTGACGGTGGAGGGGGTGACCCTGCGCGCAGGAGACAAAGTCATGCACATCCGCAACAACTACGACATCGGCTGGACCCGGGACGACGGGGAGGTCGGCCAGGGCGTGTTCAACGGGGATATCGGTCTGCTGGAGGACATTGACCCGCGGGAAGGCACTCTCAGCGTCCGGTACGACGACCGGGTGGCCTTTTACACAAGGCAGGAAGCGCAGGACCTGGAGCTGGCCTATGCCGTCACCGTGCACAAAAGCCAGGGCAGCGAGTTCGACGCTGTAGTCCTTCCGCTTTACCGCAACCCGCCGATGCTCTGTTACCGCAACCTGCTGTATACGGCGGTGACACGGGCGAAATCGCTGCTGATTATCGTGGGAAGCCGGGCCACGGTGGCCGCAATGGTGGACAACAACCGCAAAACCCTGCGGTACAGCGGCCTCGGCTATTTTCTGGAGCAGACGGAGGAAATGCGGCTTTCGCAGGAAGAGGAAGGCGTGTAAGGGCCCATCCGCGCAATGCCGCCGGCTGTTTTCAAAAAAAGTGTTTATTTTCCAGCCGGGCGGTAATATAATTAATAAGATGGCCGGAAGCTTTCCGCTTTTCCGGAAGCGCCCGGCTCCCGGGATGTCCTTCGGGCGGCTCCGGCATCGTGCGCGGCGTTTTCCCGCGTGCGGAAAAGACGGACGAAATATGAGACGGCGGAAAGGTTGGACGCATATATGGAGACGGCGGCACGTACCGATGAAGAATGGCAGGAAATTCTGCGCTCGGTCAGGCGGGTGCATTTTGTGGGGATCGGCGGTTCGGGGATGAGCCCGCTGGCGGAAATCCTCCATTCCCGGGGATACCGGCTGACCGGGTCGGACGTTAACCCCTCGGACAATGTGGACCGGATGACCGGCCTGGGCATCCCGGTGTCGATGCGCCAGGCGGCGGATAATGTCGGGGATGCGGAACTGGTGGTGTATACCTCGGCGGTAAACCCGCAGAATCCGGAGCTGGAAGAGGCGCGGCGCCGCGGCATCCCGCTCATTGAGCGGGGGAAGCTGCTCGGCCTGATCAGCCGTCATTACAGCAATGCCGTCGGGGTGGCGGGCACCCATGGCAAAACCACCACCACTTCCATGATTTCCCAGATTCTGCTTGAAGCGGGGCAGGATCCGACCATTTTTATCGGCGGCCGCCTGCCGCTGATCAACGCCAACGGCCGGGCGGGTTCAAGCGATACCTTCATCTGTGAGGCGTGCGAATTTCAGGACCATTATCTTTCGATGACGCCGGCGGTGTCGGTTATTCTGAACGTGGATGCCGACCATCTGGATTATTTCGGCACGCTGGAAAACGTGGTTGCCTCCTTTCACGCCTTTGCCGGGCTGGCGAGCCGGGCGGTAATCGTCAATCACGACGACGCCAACGCCCGCAGGGCGGCGGAAGGCATCCCGCCGGAGAGGCTGATCTGGTACGGCACCGGCGCGGGGCTGGTCTGGTCCGCCCGCGGCTGCCGGCTGGAGGACGGTTCCTGCGGCGCGTACGACCTTTACCATAACGGTGAATTTTTCACCTCGGTTAAGCTGGGCGTGCCGGGGGCGCACAACATTTCCAATTCGATGGCCGCCGCCGCCGCCGCCCATCTCTGCGGCGCGGACGCGCGGCAGATTGCGGACGGGCTGCGCGATTTCCGCGGGGCGGGACGGCGCTTCGAGTTCCTGGGGACCTTCGGCGGGGTCACCGTGGCGGACGACTACGCCCACCATCCCACCGAGATCACGGCCACGCTGGCCGCCGCGAAGGGGATGGGG
>CAJFTG010000018.1:0-10721 GCA_904419875.1 Candidatus Avimonas caecicola
CAGGCCGCCGCGGCGGCCTGACGCACAATTGGATTGCACGGCTGCTTTTCCGGAGGGAAAAAGCAGGGCGCGGAGCTAAAAGACGACGGCGCCGTACCGGGCGGCGATCTCCTCCAGCAGAGGCCGTTCCATCTCGCACAGGGAATCCACCAGCAGGCGGCCGGGGAAGCGGCGGAGCGCTTCATCCAGCAGCCGCGCCCGGTCGGTGCGCACCATCACGGGCAGACGGCTCATCCCGCCGAATTCCAGCAGGCAGTCCAGGTCGCCGGGCTGGACCAGTTCCACCAGCGCCACGTTGCCCTCCTCCTCCGCCTCGATCAGCCGGTCGGCCAGGTCGCTGTCGCAGGGGAGGGGCGCGCCGTATTCCAGGTCGTCGGCCAGGAAAAACGCCTCGCTTTCCACCGCGCAGGCGTCGAAATCGATCTCCCGCGGCGCAACGGTGGGGTGGCCGTCCACCACCCCGCGCAGGACGGCCAGATGCTCGGGGGAAGTGCCGCAGCAACCGCCCACCACCGAGGCGCCCGCGTCCAGCAGGCGCTCCATCGCCTGCCCGAACTGCAGGGGGGACAGGTTCCCTCCGTCCGGCGCCATGGCGCTCGGTTTCGCCGCCAGGGGGACGGCCGCATGAGGCAGCGCCTGCGCAAGCGGCTCCTCCATGCCGGCGGGCCCGAAAGAGCAGTTGAGGCCCACCGCCGCCGCGCCCAGCGCCTGCAGGGTGATTACCGCCGGAAGGAGGCGGGCGCCGGAGAGGGTTTCGCCCTCCCGATCCACCGTCAGGGTGACGATCACCGGCTTCCCGGTCTGCCGGGCGGCCAGCAGCGCGGCCCGCGCTTCCCCCAGGCTGGTCATTGTCTCGCACACCAGCAGGTCCGCCCCGGCGTCCGCCAGCGCGGCGGCCTGCTCCGCAAAGATGGCCACCCATTCGTCGAACGGCGCTTCGGCCGGGGAGGGAGACTGCCGGCCGGTCGGGGAGAGCGTCCCGGCGACCAGGCAGCGGCTTTTCGGGCAGGCGTCCGCCGCCGCGCGGGAAAGGGCGACAAGGTCCCGGTTGAGCGCCCGCACGCGGCCCTCCAGCCCAAAGGGGGCGAGCCGGGCGCGGTTTGCGCCGAAGGTGGGGGCGTACAGCACGTCGCACCCGGCCAGGATATAGCGGCGCTGAAGGTCCAGCACCACCTGCGGGTGCTCGAGAGCCCACTGCTCCGGGCAGGCGTCCGCCGGCATCCCCGCCGCCATGAGCTGGGTGCCGGTCGCCCCGTCCAGGAGCAGGGGCAGCTTACAGGGAAGTTCCATGTATCCTGAATCCAATCCTTTCTTCCGCAGGGGCGCGGTCACATCGATTCGGGAGCGTCGATCTTCAGCAGGGCGAGCGCGTTTTTCAGGGTGTTCCGGGTGGCGGCGCACAGGGCGAGCCTCGCCTGCATCAGCGGCTCCTCCTCCCCCTTGACCCGGCAGGTGTTGTAGAATTTGTGGAAGAGGGTGGCCAGCTCCATGCAGTACCGGGTGATCCGGGCGGGCTCATACGCCTTGGCCGCGGCGATGATTTCCCCGGTATAGGCGGCCAGATGCCGGATCAATTCCTTCTCCTCCGGCGAGGCCAGCCGGGCCAGCTCCTCCGCGGTGCACGCGCGGGGGAGGACGCCTTCGGCGGCGAGGTTTTTAAAAATGGAGCAGATGCGCGCGTGCGCGTACTGCACATAGTACACCGGGTTGGAGGAGGACTGCTCCACCGCCAGGTCCAGGTCAAAATCCATCTGGGTGCTGGCCTCCCGCATGTTGAAGAAGAAACGGGCCGCGTCCACCGGCACCTCGTCCAGCAGGTCGGAAAGCTGGATGGCCTTGCCGGAGCGCTTGGACATCCGGACCACCTCGCCCCCCTGCATCAGCCGCACCAGTTGGATGAGTACGATCTCCAGCCGGTCGCCGTCCAGGCCGATGGCGTTCATCGCGCCCTTCATACGGGCGACATGGCCGTGGTGATCCGCACCCCAGACGTCGATGCAGGTGTCGAAGCCGCGCTCGAATTTATTCCGGTGATAAGCGATATCCGCCGCGAAATAGGTGGGATTGCCGTTGGCGCGGATGAGCACCTCGTCCTTTTCGCCCCCGTTTTCGCTGGCCCGGTACCAGACCGCGCCGTCCTTTTCATAGGTCAGCCCCTTGGAGGCCAGCAGGTCCACCACCGCACGGACCGCGCCGCTTTCATGCAGCGAGGATTCCAGGAACCATTCGTCGTAGACGATGCGGTATTTCTCCAGGTCGCGGTGCATCCGTTCAATGTTCCGCGGCAGGGCGTAGGCGACCAGGGCCGCGCGGCGCTCGTCGGCGGGGGCGTCCAGGTATTTGTCCCCGTACAGGGCGGCGAAATCCGCCGCGTGCTCCCGGATGTCGTCGCCGTGATAGGCGTCCTCCGGAAGTTCGGCCGCCTCCTCCCCCCTCAGGTGCTGGATGTACCGGGCCTCCAGCGAAACGCCGAATTTTTCAATCTGGTTGCCCGCGTCGTTGACGTAGAATTCCCGCCACACGGAATAGCCCGCCGCGTCCAGCACCGACGCCAGGCAGTCGCCCAGCGCGCCGCCCCTCGCGTTGCCCATGTGCATCGGGCCGGTGGGGTTGGCGGAGACAAACTCCACCATCACCCGTTTCCCCTGCCCGTAATCCGAGCGGCCGTAGCGGTCGCCCTGCGCGAGCACGTCCGCCACCACGGCGGCGTAGAAGGCGGGGGAGAGGAAGAAATTCAGGAAGCCCGGCCCCGCCGCCTCGGCCCGGTCGAAATAGGTGCCCTCCAGCGCCAGGTGCTTCAGGATGCACTCCGCAATCCGGCGGGGAGGGAGGCGGAACGCCTTGGCGGAAACCATCGCCGCATTGGCGGACAGGTCGCCGTGCGCCCGGTCGCCGGGGACCTCCACCGCGAAGGGGGGGACCGGCGCGTCGGGCAGCTCGCCGGCTGCGGCGGCGGCGGCGACGGCGGCCAGCACAGCCTCCCGCAGCTGGCTTTCGGCCTGTGTAACGATCTTCGACATGGGACCATCAACCTTTCTGTATCCGCGGCCCGCACGGCGGGCCCGTCTTATTCTTTCCGCCTTCCCGCCCGGGGACGAGCCGCGGGGCGGGCGCCGCGTCAATTCGGCAGGGACGCCTCCCGCACCGTGACGTATATATCGTGGGAGGAGGTCATGTCCGAATTGATGTCCAGGGTATAGTGGAAATCCAGCGTCCCGCCCCGGTCGGCCAGGCCGATGTGGATGGAGCGGGCGTATACCCCCATGGTCAGGCAGCCGCAGCCGGTATCGTAATTGCACAGGGTGCGCTTCCCTTTTTGCAGCACCAGCAGGGAATTCATCGCTCCCTGCCGTTCCAGCGTCACCAGGCCGGGCTGCACCGACAGGCGGGTGACCACCCCTTCCATCCCGGTGGACACGCTTTCGTCGTAGGTCAGCCGGTAGCCCTCTTCGGTGCGTTCCAGGATGCCGGCGGTATTGAGTTCCACGGTGTCGCTTTCCCCATCCAGGTGCTGGACCCCTTTAATCGAAATCCAGACGGGCTTTCCGTTTTCCGGCATGACGCCGCCTTCCTTCCCCGGTGCCTCCCCCTGGGCGGTCCCCGGACCGCTCCGCCGCTGCCGGCGCCGCCGTTCTGCTATCCCCGGACAGTCCCGGCCTCCGGGCGGTCCACCTGCTCGATGTCCAGCGTGTGAACCTCTCCGGTGATCTCCCGGCCCAGAAACATGGAGGCCACTTTTGTGAAATCCTGCGGGCGGTCGCTGATATAAAAATGGAGCTCGCCCGCTTTTTTGGTTTGATTGAGCGCGCCGTCCCGCCGCAGCTCCCTTTCGCAGCTTTCGGCGGCCTCCCGGCCGGAATCGATCAGGGCGACGCCGTCCCCCATTACATCCCCGATGAGCGGGGCGAGCAGGGGGAAATGGGTGCAGCCGAGAATCAGGGTGTCCACCCCGGCCGCCTTCAGCGGCATCAGATACCGGCGGGCGGTGAGAAGGGCCACCTCGTCGTCCCGGCCGATCCAGCCGTTTTCCACCAGGGGGACAAACAGCGGGCAAGCCTGGGGGAAAACCGCCGCGTCGGGCAGCCGGTCCCGGATATGCCGCTCGAACGAGCCGGAATGGATGGTCGCCTGGGTCCCGATCACGCCGATGCGCTTGTTCCGGGTAATGCGCGCCGCCGCTTCCGCCGCCAGCTCCACCACGCCGGTGGCGCGCACGGGGAGGGCCTTGAGCACATGGGGCGCCACGGAACTGACGGTGCCGCAGGCGGCGATGATCCGCTTCACGTTTTTTCCGAGAAGAAAGCGGCAGTCCTGCCGCGCGTATTTTTCCAGCGTCTCCCGGCTGCGGTTGCCGTAGGGAACCCGGCCGGTGTCGCCGAAATAGACAATATCTTCGCCGGGCAGGAGGCGCATCAGCTCGCGCACCGCCGTCAGGCCGCCAAGCCCGGAATCAAAGACGCCGATGGGGCGGTTATCCATATGCCGCTGCCCCTTCCTTTTCCAATTATACCGATTACAGGCTGTGCCGAAGGATACCCAACCGCCGACGGCCCCGCGCCCGGCAAAAGATGCCTATGCGCGCCGGGGCGGAAATATGCGGTGCATACACCGGCGGCCGGAGAAGCCGACAGCGTCCGGCGTTTGTACACATCTGCACACATCTGCACACAGGGTATCCATTATCATACCATACCCGCCTCCAGAAGGCAACGGCTTTTTGCGGGGCGGCGCGGGAGAGGCCGGCAGGGCCCCCGCGCCGCCCGTCCCGGAATCCCGGTATGCAGGGGCCGGCACAGGGCCGGCGTCCATGCCGTCCGCCTATGCCTGGGGCTGCTTGTGGCGTTCCCAGGCATAGGCACGCAGCGCAATGGAAACGCGGGAGGAAACGGGAAGCCGGGTCGGCCGGTTCCCCGGCGCCCACCTTTTCCCTTCCGCGCGCCTTCCGCCCCTTCTTCACGTTCTTCTTCCCGGGGCGTTATTTATTATTAGGGAGAAAAGGTTTGGCGCGGACGGCAAAACGACCTTCTGGCGACGGGCAGGGGAGGCGGAGTGGGGCCGGAGGGAAGGAAGCGGGTCGTCTGGCGCGGCCTGTGCCGGCCGGGAAAGGAGGGTCCGCCGCCGGGCGGCGGGAGGCGAAAGGGATAAGGCGGAGGGCGCGGCCGCGCGAAATTGTCCGTTGACGCCTGGCGCTGGAACCTCCTTTCAAAATCCCTGGCCGGCATCGGCAAAAAGCGGCCGCCAAAACCGGCGGCCGAGAAAAATTATCGGCGTACATAAACCAGATCTACAATCCCATTACAGGATTGCGTATGACAGAGTTTCAGCTTGATTTCCTTTTCCATATTACCAAAAAGGCGGATGCCGTTGCCCAAAAGAGTTGGGATTACGGAAATATAATACTCGTCAATAATGTTTTCGCCGACCAACGACTGAATTACGGCGGCGCCGCCGCAAATCCAGATGTTCTTGCCATTCTCCCTTTTTAACTTTTTCAACAGCGCGGCCGGATTTTCGCTTGTAAAGCGAATCCGCTCGGTCGAAGGATGCGCCTTGTGCGTGATCACATAAGTGATCGTGATCACATAAGTGATTAAATCACGGTATACCCATTCGTTAGGCGACTTGATGATACGTATTCCATCCCATCAAAACGGTGTCGATGCTTTTCACGAACCGGGAATACGTGTCGACCTTCTCCTCATCATCATTCCCCTGCCCGTTCAGCCAGGCGCCGCCGCCGCTGCTGCTGCTGTCGGCAATATACCCGTCAAGGCTCATGGCGACCAGCAAAACGATTTTTCTCAATGGGTTCACCCCCTGTTCACCCTGCTGAATCTCAAGCTCACCCATGCCTCACCGCCGCTAATCCGTCCCCTTTCCCATTTGCCGGGCCCATTATACCGTTTGGTCAAACCGGTTTCCATGCGGCCGGCGAAAGCGCCCCGCGGTTTGGAATTTAGTATATCCCAGGGCTTGGCGTTGTTGCAAGGGACTGGGTGAAATCGATGGAGTTCTGAGCCGGCAGCACTTAAGGAAAATAGAAAAGGGAGATGCAAATTGCCCTTTTCTTTTTGCGTTGCAGAGAGCTAATTTCAAAACACTTCATCATAATAGGCAGGCGGCTAGGTACCCGATATGGGGCGCTGGCCGCTATCCGGGATTGATCGTTCTACCACTACCGTGATAAGAACCAAATCCTCATCGCCTGTATTGATGATACTATGCTCAGAACCTTTTTTGCAAATATGACAAGTTCCTTTTTTCAATATTTCTTGTTTCCCATCGCAAATTGCTTTCCCGTTTCCAGATAATACATAGTTAATATCATCGCTTGTTTCGTGTTTATGCAGGCCGATAGAGCCGCCAGCATGAATGGTGCAGGGAATAATCTTCCCTTGTTCGTCTATATACATTTTGGCTGTCATCATACCTGTTCCGTTATTCATGCCCGGAACTGTCATTTCTTTTATATCGTTAAAATCCAATAACATACTTCATTCCTCCGAACTCCCATTTATCATCTTTAATTATATCATGGGCAACTCTTTCCTTCAATGTGCGCTGAGTGAAATCGACGGCGGTTCATTCGGCAACACTTTGGGTAAAGGGAACTGCAAATTGCCCTCTTGACCAGCGGGAAAGAGTGTGGTATAGTAGATAGTACCTCATTGGGGGCTTCTTTTTTTGTGCCCATTTTTAGGCGGCCTGCGTCTGTGCTTCCGCCGCCTTGCGGGACAAGTCCGCCCCCGCCGGAGGGAGGCCAGGGCTTGCCGGGGGCCGGGTTCCGGCTTGCGGAAAGCCCTAGATATTCCGAAATTATTGGAGGTGCCGTTATGAGAGTCAAAATCACCCTGGCCTGCACGGAGTGCAAGCAGCGCAACTACAACACCATGAAGAACAAGAAGAACGACCCCGACAGACTGGAGATGAACAAGTACTGCCGCTTCTGCCGCAAGCACACGGTTCATCGCGAAACGAAGTAAGGGCGCCCGAGGGGCTTCCGCTTCGCAGGAAACCGGACGGGCGCTAAACGCCGTCCTTCCGGCAACGAAAGGAAGGGTTCGTAATGGCAGACGAAAAGAAGCTCTCCGCCGCCGAGGAAACCGACGGCAAGGCTGCAAAGGCGGATAAGGAAAAGGACGCCAAGCCCGCCAAGGAGAAAAAGCCCGGCATGGGCAAAAAAATCGCGAAGTATTTCCGCGACTCCAAGGGCGAGTTTAAAAAGATCATCTGGCCGACCCTGCCGTCGGTGGTGCGCAATACCGGCGTGACGCTGGCGATGTGCGCGGTGCTCGGCGTGCTGATCTGCGTGTTCGACCTGGCGCTGTCCAGCCTGGTCGATCTGCTGGTGTCCCTGTAATCCTCTGCCGAAGCAGGAAAGGAGGATTCGTCCATGGCGGAAGAAGCAAAGTGGTATGTGGTTCACACCTATTCCGGCTATGAAAACAAGGTAGCCACCAATCTCGAAACGATTGTCGAGAACCGCAAGCTCCAGGACTGGATCAAGGAAATCCGCGTCCCCACCGAAACGGTGGTGGAGATCAAGGACAACAAAAAGCGCGAGGTGGAGCGGAAAATCTTCCCCGGTTATGTCCTGGTCAAGATGGTGATGACCGACGATTCCTGGTATGTCGTGCGGAATACGCGCGGCTGCACCGGTTTTGTAGGCCCCAACGGCAAGCCGATCCCCCTGACGGAGGCGGAGGTCGCCGCGCTGGGCGTGGAGAAGCGGGAAATCGAGGTCAATTACAAGGCGGGCGACACCGTCCGCATCATCGACGGCCCGCTGGAGAACTTCTCCGGCGTGGTGGATGAAGTGGACCTGGAGAAAAACAAAGTTCGCGTAACCATCTCCATGTTCGGCCGGGAAACGCCGGTGGAGCTGGAGCTGGATCAGGCGGAGCTGCTGGAGTAATCCGCCGCCTGCCTGCGCAGGCCTTTTTCCCTGAAAGCGGCCTGCGGCTTTCCCCCGCCGGGCGGCGCCCGGCTTCCCGGACTGGCGTCCGGCTGTGGGAGGAGCGGCCCCGCCGTTCCGCCATCTACCACAATTTTTGGAGGTGCAAGTAAAAATGGCTCAGAAAGTAACCGGGTACATTAAACTGCAGATTCCGGCGGGCAAGGCGACGCCGGCCCCCCCTGTTGGTCCGGCCCTCGGTCAGCACGGCGTGAACATCATGGCCTTCACCAAGGAATTCAACGAACGCACGAAGAACGACGTGGGCCTCATCATCCCCGTCGTCATCACGGTCTATGCGGACCGCTCCTTCACGTTCATCACCAAGACCCCCCCTGCGGCGGTTTTGATTAAGAAGGCCTGCGGCATTGAAACCGCGTCCGGCACGCCGAACAAAACCAAGGTGGCGAAGATTACGCGGGAACAGGTTCGCAAGATTGCGGAGACCAAAATGCCCGACCTCAATGCCGCCAGCATCGAATCGGCGATGAGCATGATCGCCGGCACGGCGCGCAGCATGGGCATCGAAGTCGTCGACTAAAGCTGTTCCGGGTGGGAGGATGGCGCGGAAGGGCCTTCCGCGCAGAGAAGCGGCGGCTGCCGGCCGGTTCCGCTTTTCCCGGCTGCCGCGGGCGTTTCGCCCGGCGGGCGGCCTCACAACGGAATTCCGATTTTACCACTCAACAGGGAGGATAAGTGAATGAAACACGGTAAGAAATATGTGGACAGCGCCAAGCTGTTCGACCGGGCAAACCTCTATGATGTGAACGAAGCGCTGGACATCGCGGTCAAGACCGGCAAGGCGAAATTTGACGAGACGGTCGAAGTGCACGTCAAACTGGGCGTGGACAGCCGCCACGCCGATCAGCAGGTCCGCGGCGCGATCGTGCTGCCGCACGGCACCGGCAAATCGGTGCGGGTGCTGGTGTTCGCCAAGGCGGACAAGGCGCAGGCCGCGACCGACGCGGGCGCCGAGTATGTCGGTGCGGAGGACATGGTTTCCAAAATCCAGGGCGGCTGGATGGATTTCGACGTGGTGATCGCCAGCCCGGACATGATGGGCCTGGTGGGCCGCCTCGGTAAGGTGCTCGGTCCCCGCGGCCTGATGCCCAATCCCAAGGCCGGCACCGTCACCCCCGACGTGGCCAAAGCCGTTGCCGAAGCCAAGGCCGGTAAGATCGAATACCGCCTGGACAAGACCAACATCATCCACTGCCCGATCGGCAAGGTATCCTTCGGCACGGAAAAGCTGCAGGAGAACTTCGACACCCTGCTGGGCGCGATCGTGCGCGCCAAGCCGGCCGCGGCGAAGGGCCAGTATATCCGCTCCTGCGTTGTCGCCACCACCATGGGACCGGGCGTGAGGATCAACCCGAGCAGGTTCGGCGCGTGATCGGCGGCGCGAAATCCGTATTTTAACCGCAAAAGCCCTTGACAAGAGGGGCGCCCTGCGGTAAAATAACCATTGCTGTTCTTCCGCAGACAGCAGGTATCGGTTTTTACCGATGTAAAGGCTTTGGCCGCCTGCCGAGGACGAAGGCATGAATCCTCCCGCCATCCGGCGGGAGCGGGATAATGTCTTTCGATCTTCCTGCGGTTTTCGGACTGCGGGAAGATTTTTTGTTCCGGAAAAGACAGCACCACTTTTTATTCCGGAGGTGAATACCCATTGCCTAGCGAGAAGATTCTGCAGCAGAAGCAGGAGTACGTCGAGCAGTTGGCCGAAAAGCTGAAGAATTCCGTGGCCGGCGTGGTCGTCAGCTACAAGGGAATCAACGTGGCCGACGACACCAAGCTGCGCCGCGAGCTGCGGGAGGCCGGCGTCCATTACGCCGTGGTGAAGAACACCATGCTCCGCCGCGCCGCGGAAAAGGCCGGCCTGGGCGGGCTGGACTCCGTGCTGGAGGGTTCCACCGCGATCGCGCTGAGCGAAAGCGATCATGTCGCCGCGGCCAAAATCCTGAGCAAGTTCGCGGAGACGAACAAGGCCCTGGAGGTCAAGGCCGGCTTCGTGGAAGGCGAGGTGGTCGATGCGGCCGCTGTCGCCGAGCTGGCGAAGATGCCGCCCAAGGAGGTTCTGGTGGCGAAGGCCCTCGGCGGCCTGAACGCCCCGATTTCCGGCTTTGTCTGCGTGCTCAACGCCAACCTGCGCGGGCTGGTGGTCGCCCTGAACGCGATTGCCGAGAAGCAGCAGGCATAAGGGCGTTTTCGCCCTTGTCTCGGCCGTCCCGGCGGGCGGCCGGCCGGTGGAAGCCGGCGTTCCGAACGGGCGCACATGCGCCGTAACAAACCGCAATAAATATTATGAAAATGGAGGATTTCAACCATGTCTGACAAGGTTCTGAAGCTGATTGAAGATGTTAAGGCCCTGACCGTTCTCGAGCTGTCCGAGCTCGTGAAGGCTCTGGAAGAGGAGTTCGGCGTTTCCGCCGCCGCTCCGGTTGCCGTCGCCGCCGCTGCCGCTCCGGCTGCGGGCGCCGCCGCCGCTGCGGAGGAGAAGACCGAGTTTGACGTTGTTCTGGCGGAAATCGGCGCGAACAAGATCGCGGTCATCAAGGTTGTCCGCGAGATCACCGGGCTGGGCCTGAAGGAAGCCAAAGATCTGGTGGACAACGCGCCGAAGCCGGTCAAGGAAGGCGTTTCCAAGGACGATGCCGAGGAAATGAAGAAGAAGCTGGAGGAAGCCGGCGCGAAGGTCGAACTGAAGTAAAAATCACCGCGGGGTTTTCCTTCCGTT
The DNA here is from genome assembly GCA_904419875.1 of Candidatus Avimonas caecicola. Lineage (GTDB taxonomy): Bacteria > Bacillota > Clostridia > Oscillospirales > Acutalibacteraceae > Avimonas > Avimonas caecicola. The sequence continues at coordinate 10,692 of CAJFTG010000018.1, forward strand.
TTGGTTTCCCGGGGCCGCGCCTCGAACGCA
>CAJFTG010000018.1:10761-52845 GCA_904419875.1 Candidatus Avimonas caecicola
CGAGGCGCGGCCCCTTTTTTGTAAACGAGGGGAATAGCGTAAGCGTTCCAGTTAGCTCCATGGAAATCCACGGGAAATAGTAGAAGAAACAGGAGGCGGGCAAAAAGGGGAGCGACGGGCGGGGAACGGCGGGGCTTACCGGCCGCACCCGGCCCGGCTGAAAATTTTTTCACCGGTGAAACCTTTCGGGGCGCTCGGCAGTGTTCCGAATGAGAGAGGAGTTCCCCGCGCTTACCCACGCTTTGCCGCACCGGCGGCAGATAGGAGGGAAGGGTCATGGATTCTGCGGCCGCAGTCCTGTCCCAATACGCCGATATGGTTTACCGGCTGGCCTTTGCACGCACCAAAAGCCGCTATGACGCCGACGATGTTTTGCAGGAGGTATTCCTCCGGTATATCCGCAGCGCCCCCTCGTTTGAGGAGGAGGAGCATCGGCGCGCGTGGCTGATCCGCACCACCATCAATTGCAGCAAAACCCTGCTGGCCTCCGCCTGGTTCCGGAAAACCGTGCCGCTGGAGGATCTGCCGGCCGCCGAAAGGACAGAGGCCGGCGAGGTTTACGACGCCGTGATGCGGCTTTCCCTGCCCTACCGCACGGTAATCCATCTGTTTTATTATGAGGGATATTCGGTCGCGGAGATCGGCAGGTTGCTGGACTGCCGGGAGGCGACGGTGAAGACCCGCCTGCACCGCGCCCGGAATCAGCTGCGGGAAGCCCTGAAAGGAGCGATGGACGATGTTTGAGGACGCATACCGTCGGTACAACGAGGAAATCCGGCCGGATGAAGCGCTTCTTCGCCATCTGGAGGTGAAGATGCGGCAGGCCGGGGAAGAAAAGGAAGCAGAGAAATGGAAAACGCCGCCGAAGGCCCGCCGTCCGCGGCGCTGGGTGAAACCGGCCGTGGCGGCGGCCGCCTGCCTGGCGGTGCTGGTTTCCGCCGCGGCCGTGTATGACGGCCTGCATGCCGCGCCGCGGGCGGCGGGGACCGGCGAGGTGGTGGACGGCGCCGATTACGGTCAGATTTATCAGGCCGTCAAGGCGCTGGAACCCCGCTTCGATTTCGGCGAATGGCTATCCGGCCTGTTCGGGAGCTTCTTGACCAAGGGGGGGACGAACGAGACGGGGGACAGCATGGGGGCCCTCTCCTCCGGTGCGTCCGGGGATGCTGCGGGGGCGGACGGCCCCGCTTACTCCGAAACCAATACGCAGGTGGAAGGGGTGGACGAGGCCGACGTGACCAAGACCGACGGCCGCTGCATCTATACCCTGTCGGGCGGGCGGCTGCATATTGTGCGCGCGGATGGCGGAACGCTGGAGCCGGAGGCGGAGGTTGTCCTGCCGGGCGGGGGAAGCGGGATGCGGGCCCTTGAGCTTTATGTAAAAGGGGGCCGGCTGGTGGTGATGCAGTCCGGCTGGCTTTCCGGGAACGAGAGGAATGCCGCGCAGACCGGCGCGGCCGGCGCGGCCGGCTGCCCGGAGGGCTGGTATACCCAGGCGGCCGTCTATGACATCGCCGACCCGGAGAACCCGGCGCTGCTGGGCGTCCTGGGACAGGCCGGCGAGTATCTGTCCTCCCGCCTTGCCGGGGATACCCTGTACCTTGTCACCACCTACCGCCTGCCGGACAAGGCGAAAAAGGGAGAGAAGGAAACCTATGTCCCCTGCCTGTATACACAGGAGAGCGGGGCGGTCATGGCGGCGGCGGATGTCTGCATCCCGCCCGAGCCCTCCGAGCGGCAGTACACGGTAGCGGCTTCTGTGGATATCCGCCGCCCGCAGGAGCACCTCGCCTCCAAAACCGTGCTGGGCGGCGGGGACAGCCTGTATGCCAATACGGAAACCCTGCTGCTGGCCGTTCCCCGTTCGGTGAAGGGGGAAGAGGGGCGGACCGGCACGGTGACCGACCTGCTCCGCTTTTCGCTGGAGGAGGGGGACATTACCCTGGCGGCGAGCGGCACGGTGCCCGGCACCCTTCTCAACCAGTTTTCGATGGATGAATACAAGGGCGTGTTCCGGGTGGTCACCACCCTCAGCGGCGGGACCGAGACGATCGGCGACGGTGTCGTCTCCTATGAGCCGTGGGAGACCGTCAACTGCCTGTACACGCTGGACGGAGAGATGCGGCTCCTCGGCAAGGTGGAGGGGCTGGCGAAAGGGGAGCAGGTGTATTCCGTCCGCTTCTGCGGGGACATCGGGTATTTTGTCACCTTCCGCCAGATCGATCCCCTTTTCGCCGTGGACCTGACCGACCCGGCGTCGCCCAAGGTGCTCAGCGCGCTGAAAATCCCCGGCTTTTCTGAATATCTTCATCCCTACGCGCCGGGCCTGCTGTTCGGCTTCGGCCGGCAGGCGGACCCCTATACCGGGGAGGTGCGGGGGCTGAAGCTGTCCATGTTCGACGTGTCCGACCCGGCGGACGTGACCGAAGCGTATACCCTGCCGCTGGACGCCGGCTGGTCGGAGGTGTCCGATAACCACAAGGCGATCCTGATCGACGCCGGACGGAACCTGATCGGGTTCCCGGCGGATTTCCGCTATTTCCTGTACGGGTATTCGCCGGAGCGGGGCTTTTACCTCCGGGCGGAGCTGCCCCTCAATTTCGGCGGCGCGTATGCGCGCGGCCTGTATATCGGGGAAACTTTCTACACGGTGGAAGAGGGCGGGATCTGCGCCTATTCCCTCCTTGATTTTCAGATGGTCGGCTCGCTGGCGCTGTGAGGAGAAAAAGCGGGGCAGGGGAGAGATCAGTGAAACCGTGAAACCGCGGGAAAAGGCGCTTGGACGGGCGCCGCTTGTCCTGTGGATCCTGTGGATCCTGGGGTTCCCGGGGTTTCTGGGGTTTCTGGGGCTCCTGTGGCTCTGCCGGGCCGAAAGCTTTCCGGCCTCTTTCCACTCTCCCGGCCCCTCGGCCCTCGGCCTTCCCCGCCGCCTTAACGGAGGGCAGGGCGAGGGCTGCGGCGCCCCGCCGTACCGGGAATCGTGCGGCGCCGGTTGAACGCAGCCGGGCGCGGGCACGGCGGCGCCGTATGCCCCTGGATGCCGCTCCCGGAACGTCCCGCCTCCGGGCACAGGGCGGGAGGCCGCCGCGGAAGCCTGCCGCGCGGAGGCTGTACTGCCGGCAGTGTAAGCCTGGCTCCGGCTCAGCCGGGGATTGAAAAGGTTCGGGAAGGGGTTTACGCCGGCCGGCGTCGAAGGCGCAGGCAAACACGCTGCCGCCTGCCGCAAGCGCCCTGCCGCCTGTAGCCGCGCAGTCCCCCGCTTAACAGGTACGTCCGCCAGTCGCCGGCTTTTATTTAACCGCCCGTTTCGCTCGAGCCGTGAAGCCTTTGCTTTTTCGGGATTTTCCGCCGGCAGAGCCCGGCGGTTTCCGAAACGATGAAAAGAACGCCTGCGGGCCGCGCGCGGCCCGCAGGCGTTCTGTCCATATAGCCTCCGAGGAGGACTCTCGCCAAAAGAAAAAGCGCGGTTTCCCCGCGCTTTCCCAACGCTTTTCGGAGCCGGCCGGCACACGCTTTCCGGCCGGCCCCCGCGCCCTTATCCCTGGTACTCCAGGATTTCAATGCTGTCGATGGTCACGTCCTCCACCGGCCGGTCGTTGCTGTCGGTCTCAACCGCGGCGATCGCGTCCACCACGTCCATGCCCTCGAACACCTGGCCGAAGTCGGTATGGCCGCCGGAAGCGCGCCATGCGCCGTCCAGGTGGATATTGCCGCCGTTTTGTTCGTACAGCTCCCACACCTCGTCGGGGACAAGGCGGCTGTCGGGGGTGATGCCGCCGTTCGCCGCGATGAAATCGTCCGCGCTCGGGTATTCCTTGGTGAAGCTGTCGCCGTAGTAGGCGGCGTACTGGTCGTACATCGACGAATACTGCTCATACATGGCGTCGTAATCGTAGCTGTCCCGGTCAAAGGAATCCGGGCCGGCCTGGTTGATGAAGAACTGGCTGCCGTTGGTGTTGACACCGGAATTGGCCATGGCCAGCGAACCGCGGAGGTTGAGCAGCTTCTGGTCGAACTCGTCCTCAAAGGCTTCGCCCCACTTGCTTTCGCCGCCGGTGCCGTCCCCTTTCGGGTCGCCTCCCTGGATCATGAAATCCTCCATCACCCGGTGGAAGGTCAGCCCGTCGTAATACCCCTGCTTCGCCAGGTCGGTGAAGTTTTCCACCGCTTTGGGCGCGGCCTCGGGGAAAAAGCGGATGGAGATATCCCCCATGCTGGTGTGCATGATCGCGATGGTGTCCCCTGCCGCCGGCTTTTCCAGCTGGAAGCCGACGGCCTTGTCCGGGTAAGCGGTGCCCACGTCGTTGGCGGCCGGCGCGCCCTCTTTGTCCGAGGTGCAGCCGGCCAGCAGCGCGGCGCCGAGAAGCAGGGCGGAAAGCCCCGCCGTGATGCGTCGAATCATGATAAAAACTCCTTTCCTGTGATGGATGCCCGGCGGTTTTCCCCGGCGGGAGCCGTCTTCTTCCGGCAGATCGGCGCACGTTCCCGGTCCAGGCGGAGGAAACGATTGAACTCCCGGATTTCCTCGGTCTGCCGCGCCAGAAAATCCCGTCCCGCCGGCGTGCGGGCAATCTCCCGTCCCGCCTGCCGGACGGCCCGGACGAACGGGCGCTCCAGGGGGACATGCCGGTGCATCCGCACCAGCGGGCAGACCCGCCAGGCGCGGGGATCGTAGACGGCGCGGATCCGGCCGTCGGCCTCCAGCGCGGGGAAAAGCGGGAAAATCCGGCAGGCCAGCGGCCGCTCCTCCCGCCGGCAGAAGCCGCCGCAGAGGAACAGGCTGTCCTGCCCGGAAGGCAGCAGCGTCCCCGCCGTCCAGCCGGCGGCCTGCCGGAAGGCGCTTTCCCCGGGGAACAGGAGCATCCCGCTGGGCGCGTCTTCCTCCCCGCGGAAGAGGCGGCGGCAGCACCTGCCGCCGCACACTGCCCCGCAGTCGGCCGCCAGGGGCGTCCGGACGGTGAACAGAGAATACAGCCGCGCATAGGGAATACTATTCGTATTATTATTTAGACTATTACTCATCGTATTCCTTGATCTCGATAGAGCGGATCACCACGTCGGTTTTGGGCTTGTCGCTGCGGCCGACCGTGACGGCGGCGATTGCGTCCACCACGTCCATGCCGTCGTATACCTGCCCGAAAACCGTGTGCTTGAAGTCCAGCCACGGGGTGCCGCCGACCTGCGCATAACGGTCCGCCACTTCCTTGGGGAAGCCGCGGTCCGCAAGGGCGGGCATCTGCGAAAGCATCTGCGCCGGGCATTCGGCCGCCTGAACGATGAAAAACTGGCTGCCGTTGGTGTTGGGGCCGGCGTTCGCCATCGAGAGCGCGCCGCGGTAGTTGCGCAGCTCGATGTCGGGTTCGTCCTCAAAGCTGCGGCCCCAGATGCTTTCGCCGCCGGTGCCGGTGCCGTTCGGGTCGCCGCCCTGGATCATGAAGTCGCGGATCACCCGGTGGAAGATCAGGCCGTCATAGTAGCCGTTTTTCGCGTGGGTGGTGAAGTTTTCAAAGGTTTTCGGGGTTTTGTCCGGGAACAGGCGCACGGAGATCCTCCCCATGCTGGTGTGCAGGATGGCCACGGGCTCGCCCTTGACGGGCCGTTCAAGCTGATTCATAGCGGATTCCTTTCCATTTTCAGGATGGTTGTGGGACGCCCCCGGCGGGGCGGGACAGGGAGCGGGACAGGGGGCGGGGGTAGGAGCCAGAGGCGGGCGCCGGCTTAATACGCCTTGGCCCACACGACCATCTGCCGGGCGGGCCGGCCGCAACACACGCAGGTGTCGGCCAGATGCTTCTGCTCGAAGGGGATGCAGCGGGAGCCTACGCCGGTCTTTTCCTTGACCGCGTCCTCGCACGCCTCGTCGCCGCACCACATCGCCTCGATGAAGCCGTCCCCCTTTTCTTCCAGCACGCGGGTGATCTCGTCCAGGCTGGTGCAGGCCCAGGTGCGGCGGCGGCGGTTGTCCAGCGCCTTCTGGTACAGCCCGTCGTGCACCTGCTGCAGCAGCGCGGGGACGGCGGTTTCCAGCTCGTCCAGCGGGACCACGTGCTTCTCCCGGTTGTGGCGGCAGACCAGCACGCACTGGTTATTTTCAATGTCCTTCGGCCCGATTTCCAGCCGCAGGGGGACGCCCTTCATCTCGTATTCCGCGAATTTCCATCCGGCGGAGTTCTCGGAATCGTCCACCTTCACCCGGGCGACGGCGGACAGGCGGCCCTTCAGCTCGGCGGCCTTTTCCAGCACGCCGGGCTTGTGCTGCGCGATGGGGAGAATGACCACCTGGATGGGGGCGACGGCGGGGGGGAGCACCAGGCCATTGTCGTCGCCGTGGGCCATAATGACCGCCCCGATCAGGCGGGTGGACACGCCCCAGGAGGTCTGATGCGGGGTCTGCAGGGTGTTGTCCTTCCCGGTGAACTGAATGCCGAACGCCCTGGCGAAACCGTCCCCGAAGTAATGGGAGGTGCCCGCCTGCAGGGCCTTGCCGTCGTGCATCATGGCCTCGATCGCGTAGGTGGCGACCGCGCCGGCGAATTTGTCGCTGTCGGTCTTGCGGCCCTTCACCACCGGCATGGCCAGGGACTTTTCGCAGAATTCGGCGTAAACGTCCAGCATCCGCTCGGTTTCCTCGATCGCCTCCTCCGCCGTGGCGTGGATGGTGTGGCCCTCCTGCCACAGGAACTCCCGCGAGCGCAGGAAGGGGCGGGTGGTTTTCTCCCAGCGCACCACGCTCACCCACTGGTTGTACAGCTTGGGCAGGTCCCGCCAGGAGTGGACGATGTTGGCATAGTGCTCGCAGAAGAGGGTCTCGCTGGTGGGGCGCACGCACAGGCGCTCTTCCAGCTTCTCGCTGCCGCCGTGGGTGACCCAGGCCACCTCCGGAGCAAAGCCCTCCACGTGGTCCTTCTCCTTCTGGAGCAGGCTTTCCGGGATGAACAGGGGCATGCAGACGTTTTCATGCCCCCGCTCCTTGAACATGCCGTCCAGGATCCGCTGCATGTTTTCCCAGATGGCGTAGCCGTAGGGGCGGATGACCATGCAGCCTTTGACGCTGGTGTACTCCACCAGCTCGGCTTTTTTTACGATGTCGGTGTACCATTGGGCGAAATCCTCGTCCATGGAGGTGATGGCTTCCACCATCTTTTTGTCGTTGGCCATGGGTCACTCTTCCTTTCCTGTGGACGCGGCCGCTCCGGGCCGCCGCGGATGTACCGGAAAGGGGACGGTCTTCCGTCCCCTTTCCGCAAAAGGCGTTACTGCGGCGCGCCGTCGCCGCCGTCCTTGTCTTTTTTCTCGGTGGTCTTGTTTAGCAGGACAATCACGGCCAGCAGCACGATCATCACCACGAAGATGCCGACCAGGCCCAGCAGCATCAGCAGCAGCGCGTTGCCGAGGTTGGCCAGCCCCTGAAATGCAATGTTCATAACCATTCATCCTTTCTCCGCCAGGCGGATCAGCCGCCGATCAGGCGGGGAACCACGGTGAGGATAATGCCGCCCGCGACGACCGAGCCGATCTGGCCCGCGACGTTCGCGCCCACGGCATGCATGAGCAGGTGGTTCTGGTTGTCTTCCTTGAGGGCCATCTTCTGGATGACCCGCGCCGACATCGGGAACGCGGAGATGCCCGCGCCGCCGACCATCGGGTTGATCTTTTTGCCCTCGGGCAGGAACAGGTTCATCAGCTTGGCGAACAGCACGCCGCCGATGGTGTCGAAGACAAAGGCGACCAGGCCCAGGGCCATGATGACGATGGTGGCCACCGTCAGGAACTGCTCCGCCCGCATGGTGAAGGCGATGGTGATGCCCAGCAGAATGGTAATCAGGTTGGCCAGAGTGGTCTGCGCGGTCTGGGACAGGCTGTCCAGCTTGAGGCACTCCCGCAGCAGGTTGCCGAACATCAGCATGCCCACCAGGGAAACCGACGCGGGGGCAACCAGCCCGGCGATGAGGGTCACGATGATCGGGAAAAGGATGCGGGTCAGCCGGGAGACCGACTTCGGATTGTACGGCATCCGGATCATCCGTTCCTTCCGGGTGGTCACCAGCTTGATGGCCGCGGGCTGGATAATCGGCACCAGCGCCATATAGGAATAGGCGGCCACCGCGATGGCGCCCATGTTTTCCGACTGGAAGATTTTCGACACCAGGATGGAGGTCGGGCCGTCGGCCGCGCCGATAATGCCGATGGCCGCCGCTTCCTTGAACGGGAAGAAGAAGGAGGCCAGCAGGACGGTGAAGAAAATGCCGAACTGCGCCGCCGCGCCGAACAGGAGCATTTTGGGATTGGACAGCAGCGGCCCGAAATCGATCATCGCGCCGATGCCGATAAACAGCAGGAGAGGCATGGCCTCCGAGGCTTCGATCCCCACCTCGAACAGCCACTGGACGATACCCGTCGAGCCGTCCGCCGCCGTGCCGACCGCGCCCGACCACGGGATGTTGACCAAAATCGCGCCGAAGCCCATCGGCATCAGCAGCGCCGGCTCGAAATCCTTGGCCAGCGCCAGGTAGATCAGCAGCCCGCCGATCAGGATCATGACGAGGTTCTTCCAGCCCTCGGCCGAGAAAAAGAACGCGACGCCGTCATAGAGAAAACGAAAATGCTCCAGTATTTCCAACGCAGACTCTCCTTTGGCGGGCGGCGCCCTGGATAACGCGCCGCCGCACACAGAATAATAAGGGAACCAACAGCTTCCTATTATACCGAAAGATTGTCCCCATTTCAACAGGAAAAGGGGCCTGGAACCGCCCAAAAAGGCCGGAATTTTAAGAATTTCTTTGCTTGACTTTTCACGGGCTGCCTTTTATGGTAGAAACAGAGGATATACCCGGCGTTTCGGCCCGCGGCGGCCGGATGCCGGCAAACGCGAAAAGCAGGAGGGCGCCATGTTTACCGTAAGCCATGTGACCAAGCGGTACGGCAAAGTGACCGCGAACAGCGACATCAGCTTCGAGGTGGGGGACGGACAGATCGCCATTCTCCTGGGACCGAACGGGGCGGGGAAATCCACCATCATCAAGTGCATCAGCGGCCTGCTCCGGTTTGAGGGGGAAATCCGCATCGACGGGCATCCCAACAAATCCCTGGAGGCCAAGCGGCTGCTGGGCTACGTGCCGGAGATGCCGGCGGTGTACGACCTGCTGACGGTGGCGGAGCACCTGGAGTTCATCGCCCGCGCCTATTCCCTGACCGGGTGGGAGGAATACGCCGCCTCGCTGCTCGCGCGGTTCGAGCTGGCGGACAAGAAGGACAAGCTCGGCAAAGAGCTGTCCAAGGGCATGCAGCAGAAGCTGAGCGTCTGCTGCGCGCTGCTCCACCGGCCGAAAGCGGTCATCTTTGACGAGCCGCTGGTCGGCCTCGACCCCCATGCGATCAAGGAACTGAAGGATTTGTTCCGCGAGCTTAAGCGGGACGGGGCCTCGGTGCTGATCAGCACCCACATGATCGACAGCGTGGAGGATTACTGGGATATCGCCCACATCATGATGAACGGCGCGTTTGCCGCCACCATGCGCAACGACCCTGCCGCACCGGAGGAGAAGACGCTCGAGGAGCTGTTCTTTGAAATCACCGAAAAGCCGGCGGCCGCCGGGACGGAGGGGACCGTATGAGAGCGCTGCGCTACCTGTTTTTCACCACCCTGAAAAACCGGATTAAGGAACTGCGCCGCCATCCCTCCCAGCTGCTTCTGCTTCTCTTCCTGGCGGCGATGCTGGTGCTGGTGGTGGTCACCGCCGGCCTGCCGCGGGAGGGGGACGCGCCGCTGCGCCCGATGGCCGAGCTGCGGGCGATGGCGCTGGCCCTGTATGCGGTGATGTTTCTGGTCCTGTGCAAAAACGGCCTGTCGTCGGGCGCGAGTTTTTACACCATGGCGGATGTGAACCTGCTGTTCGCCGTCCCCATCCGCCCGCAGCGGGTGCTGTTCTACGGCCTGATCCGCCAGCTGGGGACCTCGGTGCTGCTGGGCTTTTTCCTGCTGTTCCAGTACACCTGGCTGCACGAGCAGTACGGCCTGTCCGTCCCCGGGCTGCTGGCGATCATGCTGGGCTATTGCCTGACGGTGTTCTGCGCACAGCTCACCTCCATGGTGCTGTACGCCTTCACCAGCGGGGACGAGGGCCGGCGGCGGGCGCTGAAAATCGTGCTGTACGTCCTGGCGGCTGCTGCGGCGCTGCTGGTCGCCCTGCCCGCGCTGAAGCCCGCCGCGGCGCAGGATAAGCTGGCGGCCGCGGTCGCGGCGGCGGACGGGCCGCTGCTGGCCTTCTTCCCGGTGGCCGGCTGGCTGAAGGCGGCGGTGGGCGGCCTGGTCGGCGGGGGCGCGGACCTTCTGCCGGTCCTGCTCGGCCTGGGGGGCTGCGCGGCGTATGTGGCGGCGCTGGTGCTGCTGATTGCCGCCGCCCGCCCGGATTTTTACGAGGACGTGCTGAAAGCGACCGAAATCTCCTTTACCGCCGTCACCGCCTCCAAGGAGGGCAAGATGGCCGAACCGCTTCCCGCCAACGTGAAGGTGGGGAAGACCGGGCTCGGCGGGGGCCGGGGGGCCGGGGCGTTTTACTACAAGCACCGGCTGGAGCGCCGGCGTTCCCGGGTTTTCCTGCTGGACGGCATGGCCCTGCTCTGGGCGGTCATCTGCATTGTCTTTTCCTTTTTTATGCGGGACGTGGGGATGCTGGCGGTGTTCGTTTTCGCCACCTATATGCAGATATTCGGCTCCAGCACCGGGCGGTGGCTGCGGGAGCTGCTGATGCCGTATGTGTATATGATTCCGGAATCCCCCTTCCGCAAGCTGATGGGGGTTTGCCGGGAGAGCATCCTGCAGTCTGCGGTGGAGGCGGCGGTGGTCATGATCCCCTGCGGGCTGATCGTCGGCGCGGCGCCGCTGGTAATCGCCGCCTGCGCGGCGGCCCGCTTCGGGTTCGCGCTGCTGTTCATGGCGGGCCATATCCTGATGGAGCGGCTGTTCGGCCAGGTGCTGAACAAGGCGCTGATCTTCTGCCTGTTCCTGCTGGTGATGATCCTGCTGGCGCTGCCGGGCGTGGTCGCGGCGGTGGCGGCGGGCTTCCTGGCCGGCATGGGGCCCGCCATGCTGGTTCTCACCTTCTGGTGCGCGGCGGCGGCCGCTCTGGTCGGCTTCCTCTGCCGGGATATCCTGAATATTGCAGAACTGAACAACCGGTAAACGGCGTTTACAAAGGGATAAAGCAAGGCGGGGCGGGCCATGGCCCGCCCCGCCTCATTGGCGAACACGCCCCGCCGGAAATCCGCGGGGGCCGCCTGCCTTTCAGAGGGGATATTCCAAACAGCGGTCGTTTTCCGAATCGACGAAACCGGCGGGGATTTCCCCGGCGTCCGCGCATCCCATGCGGAAATAGAAGGAAACGGTTTCCAGGGATGGAATGGAGGAGATGAAGACCTTGTCTGCGCCGATCGCCCGCGCCCGGTCCGCCATTGCCTGAAACAGCGCCCGGCCAATGCCTTTCCCCTGCCAGCCGTCGTCGACAAACAGCATCGTCAGATTCGCGTATTTGGCTTTGCTGCCCCGCAGCACGCCGTCCAGGCTGCCAAAGCCGATCAACCGGTCCCCCCGGAACGCGCCGGCCACCGCCCCGCCCCGTTCCATCTGGCGCTTGAGGTATTCGGTGATCCAGATCCGTTTTTCCCTGCTCCATTCCCGCACCTCGGAGGCTTCCGCCAGTTCCCACCGGCCGTTGGCATATCCCCATTTGCGGGTGATGACCTGACGATGGCGAAAATGCAGGAGCAGATCGGCGGTTATATTTTCGAGGGCGATTTGTCTGAGCACGGGCGCCGGTTCGTCCCCGGCGGCCTGGGAACAAGCCGCCAGGGAATATGCCCGTTCCTTTGCCGTTTCGCTGCTTTTGGGATATGTCCGCCAGCCGTCGTCGCTTTCGAGCTTCATCCCGATTTTCTCCATTACGCGGAAGGAAGCGGCATTTCTGTCATCGCAGTGGGCGGTGCATTTTTCGACTTTCAGGGTCCGGAAGGCAAAATCCCGGATGGCGGAAGCGGCTTCCGTGGCGATGCCTCTTTTCCAATACCGCTTGTCCAGTATCCATCCCAGCTCCCCGGTTTTTCTCTCCTCGTCCAATGAAACGGATACGGCGCCGACCGGCAGCCCCTGAAAGACGATGGCGAATTCAAAGAAGGCGGGGGCGTCTTTTTCCCACTCTTTCGCAGCGCGGGCCAAAAATTCCGCCGTTTCCTCCCGGCTTTGGGAGGGCAGCCAAATCATATATCGCGTGTTTTCCCAATCCGAGGCGTAGCGATATACGGTTTCCAAATCGGATATGGCTAAAGGCCGCAGAACCAACCGGTCCGTTTTGATCTGATAGAACACAGTTTCCGCACCCCCATACGACCGCGGCGTTCCTGATGCGTCCGCCGGACGGCGCCGCCGCGTTTCCCGCCCGATGCCGGCCCCCTTGCAGCGGGCTGCTTTTGACCGGGCCGCGGAGCCTTATATGCATTCCCCTTCGCACACGTCCTCCCGGCGGCCGGCGATCCGCACCCGGACGGTGTCGCCCGGCCCCCGCCCGGCCTCCGCCGGCACGAGGACGGGGACATACGCCGGGGTGTAGCCCTCCCACTTTCCGCCTTCCGTCCGCGTTTCGAGCAGCACGTCCGCCTCCCGGCCGACCCAGGAGTCCAGATAGGCGTCCCGCAGCCGGTCGCAGGCGGCGATCATCCGGCGGCTGCGGCGGGATTTCTCTGCGCGGGGCACCTGCCCGTCCATCCGGGCGGCGGCGGTGCCGGGACGGGGGGAATAGGCGAAGACATGGACGCGGGCGAAGCCGACCTTCCGCACAAAGGCCAGGGACTCTTCAAATTCGGCCTCGTCCTCGCCGGGGAAGCCGACCATTACGTCGGTGGTCAGGGCGCAGCCGGGGAAGCGCTCCCGCAGCGCGGCGCAGACCGCCAGATAATCCTCCGGCGTATAATGCCGGTTCATCCGGCGCAGGGTGGCGGCGCAGCCGCTCTGCAGGGAGAGATGAAACTGCGGGCAGAGCGTTTCCAGCCCGCCCAGCCGGCCGATCGCCGCCGGGGAGAGCATATCCGGCTCCAGCGAACCCAGCCGCACCCGGCGGATCCCCGGCGTTGCGCAGGCCGCCTCCGCCGCGTCGCACAGGGACAGGCCGAGATCCTGCCCGTAAGCGGTCAGGTTGATGCCAACCAGCACGATTTCCGCATAGCCGCGGCCGGCCAGCGCGCGCACCTCGGCCCGCAGCTCTTCCAGCGGCTTGGAGCGCACCCGCCCCCGGGCGTAGGGGATGATGCAGTAGGAGCAGAACCGGTTGCAGCCGTCCTCGATTTTGACGAAGGCGCGGGTCCGCCCCTGGAATTCGTTGATGGACAGGCTCTCGAACCGCGGGCCGTGCTCCGCAATATCCACGATCCGCTGCCCATGGGTGAGAAACTCGTGAAAATAGCGGGGCAGCGCCCGGCGGGAGGCATTTCCCAGCACGATATCCGCCTCGGTAAAGCGCTCCGCCGCCTCGGGGAACGCCTGGGGCATGCAGCCGGTCAGGATCAGCACCGCGTGGGGGTATTCCCGCCGGCAGCGGCGCAGAAGCTGCCGCAGCTTCCGGTCGCTTTCCCCGGTCACCGTGCAGGAATTGATCACGACCGCCGCGTCCCGCATCTCCGCCCGTTCCTCCGGCGTGCCGGAAAAAAGCGCTTCGGAGGTTTCATAGCCCTCCGCCTCCATCAGCGTGCGCATGGCCTGGGTTTCGTACTGGTTGACTTTGCAGCCCAGGGTGTGAAAGAAAACGGTCATAAGGCGGCCCTCCCTCCGCGAAAGCAGGGCGGAAACGGCGGCTCCGCCCGGTATTTGTCCATCATTATACTGAAAAGCGGCGGGGAATTCAACCGATTGTTCGTATAAACGGGAAATTGCTTTTTTTGCCGAAAGAGGGTATACTAATCGCAAACGGGCGGTGCTTTTACGGAAGAAAGGCCCGCGGGAAGGGAGGATCTCCGCATGTATAAGGCGAAGGTGCATTTCGATACGGTGGTGGACGTCAAGAAGTTCGTCAATATCTGCAACAGCGTGTCGTTCGACGTGGACCTGCTGTCCGGCCGCTACGTGGTCGACGGAAAGTCCATCATGGGACTGTTCAGCCTGGATCTTTCCAAACCGGTGGAGCTGCAGGCCGACTGCGGCCCGGACGATGAGTTTGTGACGAAAATTGCGTCCTACCTTGTCCCGTAACACAGGCGGGGCGTTGAACAGGGCCGCGTCCATGCCGGGCGCGGAGGAATGCCGCACGGCGCATGAGAACCATGCGCCGTCTTTTTTGTTATACAAACCCCCCGGCTGCCGGCGGGTTCCTGTTTCGGGGAACGGGCCCCGGCGGCATCGGCAGCCGCGAAGGAACGGCGGGGAAATACCCGGCGGCCGCCCCGGCAGGGCCAAGGGATGCCCATAAGGGAAGCGCCTTCAGGCGGCTGAAGGCGGCGCCCTGTCCCCGTTTGAGGCAGGGGGCGCCCTTTCGCGGGCCGGAGGGGGGACGAGCCTTTCCCGGCGGACGCAGGACGCCGGTTTGCCGCCGGCTTTGGCCGCCGGTATTTCTCCACACCGCACGGGCGGCTGCGCCGGGAGCGGATGGGGCCGCCGCTTTGTTTGCGCATCCCGGCCATAAATCCCCTTTCTGCCGCATATAGTGGACTGAAGGATTTCCGGGGAACTCCGGGCAATGAAAGGGTGAAGGGAACATATGGGCAGGCAATGGAGAAAACGGTGGCTGGCCGGCCTGCTCGCCGCGGCGGTCGCCGCGGCGGGCGGGCTGTCCGCCTGGGCGGAGGAAGCGCCCGCGGTCATCATCGACACCGAATCGGGAGAAACGCAGGAGCAGGCGACCAGCGAAGAGGTCCCCGCCTGGGCGTCCGCCGACGCAGCGGCGCCCACCGAAGCCTCCGCGCTGGAGGTGGGAGGAAAATCCGCCATCCTGATCGAGCTTTCCAGCGGGCAGGTGCTGTATGAGAAGAACCCGCACGAGAAGCTGCCGATCGCGTCCGTCACCAAGGTGATGACCCTGCTGCTGATTATGGAGGCCATCGACCAGGGGATGCTGACCTATGAGGAACCGGTCACCTGCTCCGCCTACGCCGCCTCGATGGGCGGGTCGCAGATCTGGCTGGAGGAGGGGGAGGTGATGACCGTCCACGAGCTGCTCAAGGCGATCGCGGTGGTGTCGGCCAACGACGCCTGCGCCATGATGGCCGAGCGGATCAGCGGCTCGGAGGAGGGGTTCGTCGCCCGGATGAACGAGCGGGCGGCGGAGCTGGGGATGAACGACACCCTCTTCACCGACTGCTGTGGGCTGGATGAGGCGGCCTACTCCTCCGCCTACGACGTGGCGCGGATGTCGCGGGAACTGATGAAGCATCCGAAGATCACCGAATACACCACCATCTGGATGGACACCCTGCGGGACGGCAAATCCCAGCTGGTCAACACCAACAAGCTGGTCCGGCATTATTCCGGCGCGACCGGCCTGAAAACGGGGACCACCAGCAAGGCCGGGCACTGCCTCTCCGCGACCGCCGAGCGGGACGGCATGGGCCTGTGCGCGGTCATCCTGGGCTGCTCCACCACCGACGAGCGGTTCGGCGGCGCGCGCAAAATGCTGGACTACGGGTTTGCCAACTATGCCGTGTACACCCCGGCGGTGGACGAAGCTTCCCTGGCTCCGGTGAAGGTGCTGCGGGGCACGGAGCCCTCGGTGCAGCCGCAGATGGATTCCCTCGCGCCGCTGCTCATCCGCAAAGGGCAGGAAAAGGCGATCACCCCTTTGTTTGAGCTGGCGGAGGATCTCGAGGCCCCGGTATACGAGCGGCAGATCATCGGCAGGCTGACCCTGACGCTGGACGGCAGCACGCTGGCCGAATACGACGTCTATGCGTCCCGCGCCGTGGCCAGGCTGGGGCTGAAGCAGGCGTTCGCCCGGCTTTTCACCGCCCTGATCGCCTGACGAGGCCTTTTTGCTGACAACGGCGCCGCGATAGAGCCGCAGGGCTCCGCGGCGCCGCCGCGTTTTTGCCCTCTCACCGTTCTCCCCTGTTTCCCACCGTCCCCCCCTGCTTCCCGCCGCCGCCCGCGTTTCCGGTACTTCCCGCGCCTTTGGCCGCGCAGACGGGACGGAAAAGGTGTAGAAGGGTACGGAAAGGCCCCGGGGACAGCAGGGCAGGGCAGGCAAGGGCAGGCAAGGGCAGGTAAGGGCAGGTAAGGACAGGTGAGGGCGGGTGAGGGCAGAGGAAACTGAAGGGAGAGTAGGGACCGTGGGGAGAGCGGGGAGAGCAGGGACGGGAAAAGGTAAATATTTGGTGAATGCTCCATGATTAAGGTTGCAAAACGCAGCCAAGTATTGTAAAATGTAAGCAGATAAGCCGCCGGTTCCTGGCCGGCGCTTATGGTTTGATCTCCCAAAGGAAAGGATGATTCGCGATGTCCGTCACGCTGGATACCCGCTATTTGGAGGGGTTTGTCCGTCCGCATGAGCTGGGCGCCCTGCAGCCGCAGGTCACCGCCGCGCATACGATGCTGCACGAGGGGACAGGGCTGGGGAACGATTTTCTGGGATGGGTCGGCCTGCCGACCGATTACGATAAAGAGGAATTTGCCCGCATTCAGACGGCTGCCGCCCGCATCCGCAAGGATACGGACGTGTTCATCGTCATCGGGATCGGCGGCTCGTACCTTGGGGCGCGCGCGGCGATCGAATACCTGAAGTCGGAGCGGTACAACGCCAAGCGCAAAAACACCCCCGACATTTATTTTACCGGCAACAACATCAGTTCCACGGCCCTGAGCGAACTGCTGGAAATCTGCGAGGGCCGCCGGGTTTCGGTCAACGTGATTTCAAAATCCGGCACCACCACCGAGCCGGCGATCGCTTTCCGGGTGTTCCGGGATTATTTGGAGCGCACCGTGGGCGCCGAGGGCGCGAAAAAACGGATCTACGTAACCACCGACAAGGCCCGCGGGACCCTCAAGGGCCTCGCGGACCGGGAAGGGTACGAAACCTTCGTGGTTCCGGACGACGTGGGCGGCCGCTTCTCGGTGCTGACGGCGGTCGGCCTGCTCCCGATCGCGGTGGCAGGCTGCGACATCGAAGCCCTGATGGCCGGCGCGGCCGAAGCGCAGAGGGCGCTCTGCGACCCGGATATCGAAAAGAACGACTGCTATCGGTATGCCGCCGCCCGCAACGTCCTGCTGCGCAAGGGCCGCGCCGTGGAGCTGATGGTGGGCTATGAACCGTGCTACCACATGATGGCGGAGTGGTGGAAGCAGCTATACGGCGAGAGCGAGGGGAAGGACGGAAAGGGGTTGTTCCCGGCCTCCGTCATTTTCTCCACCGATCTGCACTCCCTCGGCCAGTTTGTCCAGGACGGCTCCAACATCCTGTTCGAAACCGTGGTGCTGATCGACAAGGCCCGCAAGGAGCTGACCATCAAGGAGGACCCGGAGAACGTTGACGGCCTGAACTTCCTGACCGGGAAGACGATGGATTACGTGAATAAAAAGGCGTTTGAGGGCACCGTCCTCGCCCACAGCGACGGCGGCACGCCCAGCCTGGTGATCCACGTGCCCGACATTTCGGAGGCGTCGCTGGGCTACCTGATTTATTTCTTCGAAAAAGCGTGCGCGATTTCGGGGTATCTTCTCGGGGTGAACCCGTTCGACCAGCCCGGCGTGGAAAGCTATAAAAAGAACATGTTCGCGCTGCTGGGCAAGCCCGGCTACGAGGACGAAAGGGCGGCGCTGGAAAAGCGGCTCGGCCGGTAAACGGAACCGGGAGGGCCGCCCGCCGGGACACGGCCCGGCCGGCGGCCGGCAGAGAATATCGTCCCGTCTGCCGGCGATACGACCTGCGGACGCGGATAGTATAGATTAGGAGGAAATGAAAATGGTTACTTTAATCCTCGGCAAAAAGGGTTCGGGCAAGACCAAGCGCCTGATCGACATGTGCAATGCCGCGACGGCGGAATCCAAAGGCAACGTGGTGTTTGTGGAGAAGGAAGGCATCCTGATCTACGATGTCAGTTCCAAGGCGCGCCTGGTCGTGGCGGACGAATACGGGGTCAAAGGGTTCGAGGCATTGTACGGTTTCATTTCCGGCATGTGTGCGGGCAATTACGACATCACCGACGTTTTCGTGGATTCCACCCGGAAGATCGGCGGCAGCGATACCGAACAGTTGGCGGATTTTGTCGACAGGCTGGCCGTGCTGGCCGAGAAGGCCGGCACCCGCATGGTGCTGTCGGTTTCCGCCGACAGGAGCGAACTCCCGGAGCGGCTGGCCGCTTATGCACAGGAATGACCGCATAACGCGCGGCAGCGGAAAAAACAGGGATAATCCGGGGCAATCCCGGGAAGCCTAAGGATACGACGCGGCGGGGGCCAGGGCTCCCGCCGCCGTTTCGCACACAGGAGGACGGCCCGAATGGCTATATGGTATGAAGGCAATCTCAACAAATCGGAGAACAGGCGGGAGGAAAACGGCGTCACCTATTATGTCCGCGGCGTGCGGGAGGTGGACGGCGCACGGTATGAGCGGTACGCCGTTCAGACCCATTTCATCGAACGCGGGGAGGATTATGTCGAGGTTGTCCGCCGGTACGTCTCGCCCCTGTACAAGCCGGGGGATATCGTGACCATCAGCGAAAAGGTCGTCTCCATGTGCCAGGACAACACCGTGGAGATGAAGGACGTGAAGGTGGGATTCTGGGCGCGGTTCCTGTCCCGTTTCGCCACCCACAACGTCAACGGCATCGGGATGGACGAGCCGTACAAGCTTCAGCTCGCCATCAACATGAAGGGGCTTCCGCTGATTCTGTGGGCCAGCTTCTGCGGGGCGGTCTGCCGCCTGTTCGGCAAACGCGGGGTGTTCTACACCATCGTGGGGCAGGACGTGTCCGGCATCGACGGCTTTTACAGCCATTCCGCGTTCGAAACCTATCACACGCTCGCGGTGCTGAATCCGAAGGAGCCGGACAAGGTATGCGCCACCATTGAGGAGGCGCTGGGCGTGGCCTGCGCGGTGGTGGACGCCAACGACATCAACGTGGAAATCCTCGGCCGCGCGCCCTCGCTGATGGACAAGCCCGCCGATTTTGTGGCGGAGCTGATCCGGGACAATCCCGCAGGGCAGGACGACGAGCTGACGCCGCTGGTCATCAGCCGGGACATCGGGGACGCTCCGGCCCAGCCGTACGTGCCGGTAACGCCGGTGGACGGGCCGCCGCAGGGACATTAAGCTCCTGCGCACTCCCCCGGAAAGAGCGCCGCGGAGAACCGGGATTTTCGGGCAGGGGCCGCGGCGGGCGAAGCAGGCGGGGCAGACAGAGGCAGGAGAGCGGGGGAGAAGCGGGGGAGAAGCAGGGGAGAAGCAGAGAGAAGCCCAAAGCAGCCGGGGCAGGCGAAGCAAAGCGAAGGCGGGACAAGGCGGGACAAGGCGAATGAGCGTAAAAGCGAAAGAGAAAGAAAATTCTTGACAAGGCCCGGCGGACTCTGTATAATATTTGGCGTGACACTTGAGGTGGAGTATGCTTTACCAGCTGAAACCGCTGTTTATGGGCGAGAGGGATTCCCTCCCCATAGACTGTGAGATGGATTTTTCCGGATTGGAGTACCAGAATGCCCGCCCCTTTCAAAGCCCGGTGAGGGTAAAGGGGGAGGTCACGGCGTCGGCCGGCGTCGTCACGCTGCGCGTGACCATCAGCACGCAGATTCACGGGAACTGCGACCGCTGCCTTGCCGCCTTCGTCCATCCGATGGAGGTGCCGGTGGAACGCATCCTGGTTTCTTCTTTGAACAATGAGGAGAACGACGAATATCTGGTGCTGGACAATGACCAGCTTCCGCTGGACGAACTGGCGGAGGAGGAATTGGTCCTGAACCTGCCGTCCAAAAACCTCTGCCGGAAAGATTGCCGCGGGCTTTGCCCGAAATGCGGACGGAATCTCAACGAGGGGCTCTGCGGCTGCCGCAGCGATACGGCCGACCCCCGTCTTGAGGTTTTGAGACAGCTTATGAACTGAGCGGGGTTGGAATATCCACCCTCCATCCTCTCTCATTTGGGGAGGGAGCCTCCTGCGGGGGCGCTTTTCCTCCGATTACCAGTACTAAGGAGGTGCTGACGATGGCGGTACCCAAGAGAAAAACATCCAAGGCCCGGCGCGACAAGCGGCGTTCCAATGTATGGAAGCTGGAGGCCCCGGCGCTCGTGAAGTGCCCGCAGTGCGGCGAGTATAAGCGCCCGCACCGTCTCTGCAGCAGCTGCGGCTATTACAACGGCCGGCAGATTGTGAAGAAGGATGCGTAAGCTCCCGGAATTCCGGCCTTATGCGGCAAAAGCAAAGTAGAGAGGGAGTGATCCTTCTCTATTTTTGTATGCGGGACAGCGGGCCAAGGGGACAAGGGAAACAAGGGGACAAGGGAGACAGGGGAACCGCCGCGGGGGAAGGGCGCCGGAAACCGTCTTGGGTGCGGCAGGGCGCGCCGGCCTGCGGGCGGCACAAAACGGCGGAAACCCGCCGGGAAAGGAATCGCTATGGGGGTAACCATCACCGGCGTGGCGGCAGGCAGCCCGGCGGCGCGCCGCGGCATCCGGGCGGGGGACGAGCTGCTGCGGATGAACGGGCACGACATCGAGGACGTGCTGGACTACCGCTTTTATATGGGCGAAGCGGCGCTCACCCTCACGCTTTCCCGGGAGGGGAAAAAACGGCTCCTCCGCCTGCATAAGCGGCCGGAGGAGGACCCGGGGCTGGAATTTGCCACCTACCTGATGGATGCGCAGCATTCCTGCCGCAACCGCTGTATATTCTGCTTTATCGACCAGCTTCCCCCCGGTATGCGGGAATCCCTGTATTTCAAGGACGACGATTCCCGCCTGTCCTTTCTGTTCGGCAACTATGTCACCCTGACCAACTTGAGCGAGCATGAGATCCAGCGGATAATCGCCATGCATATCAGCCCGATCAATATATCGGTGCATACCACCAACCCCGCCCTCCGCTGCCGGATGATGGGCAACCGCTTTGCCGGCGACCGCCTGGAGGTTATGCGGCGGTTCGCGGCGGCGGGGATCCGGATGGAGTGCCAGCTGGTGCTCTGCCCCGGGGTCAACGACGGGGAGGAGCTGGCCCGCACGATGGAGGACCTGGCGGCGCTGGCGCCGGCGGTGGAGAGCGTGGCGGCCGTGCCGGTGGGGCTGACCAGATACCGGCAGGGGCTTCCTGCCCTGCGGATGTACACCCGGGAGGAGGCCGCGGCCGTCGTGCGGCAGCTGGAGGCGTTCGGGGAGCGGATGCTCGCCGCGCATGGAAACCGGATTTTTTATCCGGCGGACGAATTTTACCTCCAGGCCGGCCTGCCGGTGCCGGAGGACGAAGCGTATTACGGCGATTTTTCCCAGCTTGAAAACGGCGTGGGAATGACCGCCCTGCTGAAGGCGCAGTTCCGGCGGGCCATGGAGGCCTGCACAGGGGAACCGCGGGGGAGCCGGCTCACCCTGGCCACCGGCGCTGCCGCCCGCCCTCTTTTGGAAGAGCTGGCGGGGGAGGCAAAGGCGCGGTGGCCGGCAATCCGGGCGGAGGTGGTTTCCGTGCGCAACGACTTTTTCGGGGAAACCATCACGGTGGCCGGGCTGGTGACCGGCGGCGACCTGATTCGCCAGTTGAAGGGGCGGACGGGGGAGGTCCTGGTCATTCCGGAGGTCATGCTCCGTCACGAGGGGGATATTTTCCTGGACGGCGTCTCGCGGGAGGACGTGGAGCGGGAGCTCGGCGTTAAGCTGGTGGTGTCTCCGGTGGACGGGGACGCGCTGCTGGAGGCGCTGTTCCTGTAGAAGCGGGCCGGCAGGGAAACGCGGGCCGCCGGAGGCATGACCGGCGCCGCCGGGGAATAGGATGTAAGGATGGTGAGAAGATGGCGCGTCCAGTCGTCGCCGTGGTGGGCCGGCCCAATGTGGGAAAGTCCACGCTCTTTAATAAACTGATCGGTCAGCGTCTGTCCATTGTCAAGGACACGCCGGGCGTTACCCGGGATCGGATTTTTGCCGAATGCGAGTGGTGCGGGCGCCGGTTCCTGCTGGCCGACACCGGCGGCATCGAACCGTATTCGGACGATGTAATTCTCTCGCAGATGCGCTGGCAGGCGCAGCTGGCGATCCAGCAGGCGGATGTGATCGTGCTGGTGACCGACCTGCGCGCCGGGGTGACCGCCAACGATGCGGACGTGGCCGCCATGCTCCAGAAGAGCGGGAAGCCGGTGGTGCTCTGCGTCAATAAATGCGACGCTGTGGGCGGGCCGCCGCCGGAGTTCTATGAATTTTACAACCTGGGGCTGGGGGACCCGATCCCGGTGTCCTCGGTGCACGGACACGGCACCGGGGACCTGCTGGACGCGGTGTGCGCCCTGCTCCCCCCTGAGGCGGAGGAGGAAGAGGAGAGCGAGGTCGTCCGGGTGGCGGTCATCGGCAAGCCGAACGCAGGCAAATCCTCCCTGATCAACCGGATTGCGGGGGAGGAGCGGGCGATCGTGTCGGACATCGCCGGCACCACCCGGGATGCGATCGATACGCCGGTGCATAACGCCTTCGGGGACTTCGTCTTCATCGACACGGCCGGCCTGCGCCGGCGCAGCCGGGTGGACGACGCGATCGAAAAATACAGCGTGCTCCGCGCCGAGATGGCGGTGGAGCGGGCGGATGTCTGCGTGATCATGATTGACGCGACCGAGGGCTTCACCGAGCAGGACAGCAAGGTGGCCGGCATCGCCCACGAGCGGGGAAAGGCCTGCGTCATCGCGGTCAACAAGTGGGACGCGGTGGAGAAGGACGGCCGGACCATGGATGTCATGCGGAAAAAGCTGATGAATGATTTTTCCTTCATGGCCTATGCCCCGCTGATCTTTATCTCCGCCAAGACCGGCCAGCGGCTGGACCGGCTGTTCGAGCTCATCCGGTATGTCGCCCAGCAGAACGCGATGCGGATTTCGACCGGCATGCTCAACGACGTGCTGGCGGCGGCGACCGCCCGGGTGCAGCCGCCCACCGACAAGGGCCGCCGCCTGCGGATTTACTACATGACCCAGGCGTCCACCAAGCCGCCTACCTTTGTCTGCTTCGTCAACCGGGCGGACCTGTTCCACTTTTCCTACCAGCGGTATCTGGAGAACCAGATTCGGGCGACCTTCGGGCTGGAGGGCACGCCGGTGCGCTTTGTCGTCCGGGAACGGGGGGAGACCGGCGGGAGCAAATGACCCGCGCGCCGAAGGGTTTCCCTCCATGGCCCCGGGCGTGATTCCGCGCCGGACGCGGCAACCATCGATCAAGGAAAGGGCGATTGCGAATGCTTTCGGAGTACACGGAATTTATCGCGGCCTGCTGGCCGTCGCTGCTGTTGACCGCGCTTTGCGCATATCTGCTCGGCAGCATCAGCTTTGCGATCATCGTCACCCGCCTGTTCTCCCACTCGGATATCCGGGACAGCGGGAGCGGCAACGCCGGGGCAACCAATGTGCTGCGCTCCCAGGGGCCGCTGCCGGCGATCCTGACCACGGCGGGCGACCTGCTCAAAAGCGTGGCGGCGGTGCTGCTCGGGCGCTGGCTGATGGAGTCGATGAACGCGGATTTCGCGGCGGACAGCACGGCGAACATCGCGCTGATCGGCGCGTACCTGGCGGGGCTGTTCTGCATCATCGGGCATCTCAAGCCGCTGTATTTCGGCTTCCGGGGCGGCAAAGGGGTGCTGACCTCGCTGGGCATGATGCTGATTCTCGACTGGCGGGCCGCGCTGGTCTGCCTGGGGCTGTTCATCGTGGTGGTGCTCCTGTCCCGGATGGTTTCCCTCGGCTCGGTGTGCGCGGCGGTCGCCCTGCCCTTCTTTACCTACCTGTTCAGCGCGCTGGTGGATAAAAACCGCCTGTCCGACACGGTGTTCTGCACCCTGATGACGGTGTTTATCGCCCTGATTCTGGTGTGCAAGCATATCCCGAACCTTAAGCGGATTGCCAAGGGGACCGAAAGCAGGCTTTCCTTTGGCAAAAAGGAGAAAAAGGGGGAAGAATAAGGAGGCCGCAGCGTTTGCGGCGGGCTTTTTCGGTTTTCCTGCGCCGGGAACCCGGCGGAAAAATACCAAGGGGGAAGGAACGATGGCGGAACAGGCGCGGTTGGCGGTATTGGGCGCGGGCGGCTGGGGGACGGCCCTGGCCCTCATGGCGGACCGGTATGGACACGCGGTGTCCCTCTGGTCCCCGTTCGCGCAGGAGATTGCCGAAATCCGGCGGTTTGACGAGCACCGGAGGCTGCTGCCCGGCGTGCCGGTGCCGCCGTCCGTCCGGCTGACCGACGACCTTTCCTGCGTGCGGGAGGCCCGGCTGGTGATTCTGGCCGTCCCCTCCTTTGCCGTTGCGGAAACGGCGGCACGGCTGCGGCCGGTGCTGACGCCGGGGACCCTGGTGGCCAACGCGGGCAAGGGGCTGGAGGCGGGCACCCACCGCCGGTTTACCCAGGTGATCGCCGAAGCGCTGCCCGCCGCCCGGGTGGCCGCGCTCTCCGGCCCCTCCCATGCGGAGGAGGTGGCGCGGGGCGTTCCCACCTCCGTGCTCAGCGCGTCGGAGGACATCGCGGCGGCGGAAGAGGTGCAGGAGCTGCTGATGAATCCCCGCTTCCGGGTGTACGCCAGCGACGATGTCGCCGGGGTGGAGCTGGGCGGCGCGCTCAAAAACGTCATCGCCCTGGCGGCGGGTATCTGCGACGGGCTGGAGATCGGGGATAATACCAAGGCGGCCCTGATGACCCGGGGCCTTGCGGAGATGGCCCGGCTGGGCATCGCCCTGGGGGCCCGGGCGGAAACCTTCGCCGGCCTGTCCGGCATGGGGGATTTGATCGTGACCTGCGGCTCCCTCCACTCCCGAAACCGCCGGGCGGGCATCCTCATCGGGCAGGGCCTCGCGCCGGAGGAGGCGGTCCGCCGGGTCGGCACGGTGGAAGGCTATCACGCCGCCCGCGCCGGCTGGGAGCTGGCGCGGTCCTGCGGGGTGGAAATGCCGATCACCGAGCAGTGCTATGCCGTCTGCTACCAGGGGCAGCCGCCGCGGGAGGCCATCTCCCGCCTGATGGAACGGCCCCGCCGGCACGAGACCGAGGCGGGCTGGCGTCCCCGCGCCTGACCCGGTTGGCCCGGCTCTCGGCGGCGCTTCCGCTAATAAAAAATAGTAGAATTCCCTGCCGTTCCACACAATAAAATTTGAAAGCTAAAACGCTGAAAAGCCGCATAAACACTATGTTTTGCGGCTTTTCGCGTTCCTGCGTCAGCGGTCAAAAAATGCCGTTTGACGCTTTTTGACGCCCTTGCTTACAAACTCAATTTATACAGTGATATGATAGAAAATATAGAGATGGGGGAAAACCCCTGTAAATCAAGGCTTTTTCCTCACTTCTATAAACACTTGCAAAAAGTTATAAGACGTTTTCCGTTTATAAAATCAATAAAAAACCGCCCGGCGGCCCTTGCAGGGATCGCCGGGCGGTTTTTGCCGCCGCGGTTATTTGATGCGGGAGAGGAACTGGCAGTAGGCGTACACGTTCTGGATTTTCTTCGCCTCCACGCCCTCCACATGGATGACCGGCTGGGTTTCGGACGGGGCGACGTAGAGCTTGAACACGATCGCGTCCTGATTGGGCCGCATGTTGCGGATCTGCTTGTGGATGTACTGCCGGTCCCCAATCCCGATGACGGGGAAGATGATGCTCTCCAGCGCCAGGTTGGAAAAGCACTGCAGCACGTCCTCCCCATGCATTTCCAGGATCGCCCTGGCTTCCTCAAAGGACAGGTTGGTGCATTTGAATTCCCCTTGGTTGACGACGGAATTCATGGCGCTGTTGTCCAACAGCAGCAACGGGGTTTCGCTGAGCATAGCGGACCGCTCCTTTCCTTGGCCAAAGGTGGATGGACGGAGGCGCGGCCTCGGGCTGCCGCTTCCCTCCCCGCGCGGGGGCCGGGCCGGGGAAGGGGGGGAAGGCGGCGCAAACGCCGCGCGGAGGATGCCTTTCCGGGGCTCGGCGCCCCCTTTTCTGCGGTTTCCTTCTATTTCCAGTGTACCACCGGAACGCCGGGCTGTCAATCGGTTTGCGCGGCCTCTGCGGCTTTCGCAGCGCTGACGGCCGGTTCCTGCCAGCCGCGGCAGCGTTCCACCCCGCGGTGCCAGCGGTGGAGGAGGGCGGTGCGCGCCTCCTTCTCCATGGCGGGGGCGAACCGCCGGTCCAGCGTCCACTGGCGGCGGATCTGGTCCGTGCTTTCCCATATGCCGCAGGTCAGCCCCGCCAGATAGGCCGCGCCCAGCGCCGTCGTCTCCCGGATGGAAGGGCGGATCACTTCCCGGTTCAGGATGTCCGCCTGGAACTGCATCAGGAAATTGTTGGCGCTGGCCCCGCCGTCCACCTTCAGCGTCCGGATAGGGATGCCGGTGTCGGCGGTGATCGCGTCCACCACGTCCCGGGACTGGAAAGCGATGGATTCCAGCGCCGCCCGCACCAGATGGTTTTTCCCCGCGCCGCGGGTCAGGCCGAAGACCGCGCCCCGCGCGTACATATCCCAATGGGGCGCGCCCAGGCCGGTGAAGGCGGGGACCACCACCACCCCGCCGTTATCCGGCACCTGGGCGGCGAAGTATTCGCTTTCCGCCGCGCTGGAAATCAGGCCCAGCTCGTCCCGCAGCCACTGAACGACCGCGCCGCCCACAAAGACGCTGCCCTCCATTACATATTCCGGTTTTCCCGGCCGGGAGCCGGCGGAAAGGGTGGTCAGCATCCCCTGCCGGCTGAGCCGGAACTCGTCCCCCATGTTCATCAGCAGGAAGCAGCCGGTGCCGTAGGTGTTTTTGACCTCCCCCTTTTCAAAACACGCCTGCCCGAACAGGGCGGCCTGCTGGTCTCCCACCGCCGAGGCGATCGGGATGTCCGCCCCCTCCAGCCGGGTGGTTCCGAAAATATGGCCGGAGGGCACCACCTCGGGCAGCATGCAGCGGGGGATGCCCAGTTCATATAGAATGTTGTCGTCCCAATCCATGGTGCGGATGTTGAACAGCATGGTGCGGGAGGCGTTGGTGTAGTCGGTGGCGTGCACCTTCCCGCCGGTCAGCCGCCAGATCAGCCAGGTGTCCACCGTGCCGAAGAGCAGCTCCCCGTTTCTGGCCCGGTCCCGCGCGCCGGGGATGTTGTCCAGCAGCCACTTGACCTTGGTGGCGGAAAAATACGCGTCGATCCGCAGCCCGGTGTTGTCCCGGACGTATTTTTCACAGCCGTCCGCGATCATGGACTCGCACTGCGGGGCGGTCCGCCGGCACTGCCACACGATCGCGTTGTAAATCGGGCGGCCGGTTTTCCGGTCCCAGACCACGGTGGTTTCCCGCTGGTTGGTAATGCCGATGGCGGCGATTTCGCAGGCCGAAACGCCGCTTTCCCGCAGCGCGCGGCTCATCACCTCGGTCTGGGAGCCGACAATTTCCTCGGCGTCGTGCTCCACATACCCGGCCTGGGGATAAAACTGCGTGAATTCCTTCTGGGCGACGGCGGCGATCCGCAGCCCGCTCCTCCCGCCTCCGTCCCCGGTTTGGGTATCGAACAGAATGGCGCGGGAGCTGGTGGTGCCCTGGTCGAGCGCGAGCAGGTATCGCCTGGGAGAACGGTCCATGAAAACCCATCCTTTCCGCGGCCGAAGGCCGGTTGATTATACGGGGCGCGGTTTCTGCCGGGACGGCGCCCTTACAGGAACCAGATATCCGGGTTGGTGGAGGAGATGGCGGCGGCGCCCGCGTCCAGGGCGGCCAGAATGTCCTCCTTGTCGCCGATCAGCCCGCCGGCGATCAGCGGGATGCGGGTGAAGGCGGCGATCCGCCGCAGGATCTTCGGCATCACGCCGGGGAGGATCTCGATCACGTCGGGGCGGGTGTGTTCCAGCTGGCGGCGGAGGTTTTCCAGCGCCATGGAGTCGATCACGAAAAAGCGCTGCACGGCGCAGAGTCCCAGCTCCCGCGCCCGGCGGATCACCGGCGGTTTGGTGGAAATGATCCCCTGCGCCCTCGTCGCCCGCCGGATATAGTCGGCCGCCACGTCCCGCGCCGCCAGCCCGTCGATCAGGTCGGCATGGACAAAGGCGGTTTTCCCCGCCTGCGCAACCCGGTCGGTCAGCCCGGGAACGGTGCAGATGTCACCGTACAGCAGGAAAACCGCCGCGCAGTCGGAGCGCAGCGCGCGCTCCAGCCCTTCGTCGTTTTTGGCGGCGGCGATCAGGGGGTTGCCGTCCAGGCAGGCGGAAAAGGAAAGCGGCATAGAAGATACCTCCTATACGTAAAAAACATGATGTTTATACTATTTGTTATATAATTTCCGTGCATTCCGTGCATTCCCGATCCTTTTTCTTAACCATAGCATAAATCTTTTCCCGGTGCAATCCCGGTGCAATCCTGGTGCAACAGGAAGAGGAGGGCCATTTGCACAAAACGGGAAAAGAGGGCGGGAGGCCCCCTCCCCGCATTCCCGGACGCACTCCGCCTTTGTCTCTCTCTGTTCTCTCTGCTCTCTCTGCTTTCTCTGCTCTCTCTGTTCCGCCTGTTTCCCCCTTATTCCATTCCTGTTTTTTCCCTGTGCCTCTTTGCTCCATCCCCACTCTTCCTTTGCTCATGGCCGTCTCCGTCCTTTCACCTTCCCCATCTTTTTACACTTTCCCGCGTCCTCCCGCGTCCTCCCACGCCCTCTCACACCCTCTCATGTCCCCGCGTCTTCTCCATGCCCCTTCTTCCCCCGTCCCTCCTGCGTCTTCCCTGCCTATGTTTTTTCGATGCCATTTCCAACGCCTTTTTCCACGAAATCTTCATAGGAATCTTCATAAAAAAACAGTTGTCCCCGGCCGGGGAATCCGATATAATAATAAAGTTACAAAAGCTGCAAAGACCCGTCGAATCCTCGGCGGCGGGGCCGTAAGGACAGAAAGGCGCGATGAAGTTGTCCGCGATGGAATACCAGTGGAACCCCGCCGTGCTGGGGGAGGTTTTTGCCGTCCCCGCCGCCGTGGTGGACGATCATATCAAATTGGCCGGCTCCGTCCAGCTCAAGGTGCTGCTGTGGCTGCTGCGGGAGGGAAAGGGCACGTTTGACCCGGAACGCTGCTCCACCGCGGTCGGGGTTCCCGCCGCCGACTGCGGCGACGCGATGCAGTATTGGTTTGCCGCCGGGCTGCTGCTGCCGGCGGGGATGGAGGCCCCGGCGCCGGAAGCGGCCCGCCCGTCCTCCGGCAAGGCCGGAGGGAAGGAGCCCTCTGCGCCCCCGCGGCTGCCGGCGGCCCGTCCGCGGCCGGTCAAGCCCTCGATGAAGGAGGTTGTCGCCCGGCAGAAAGAGAGCGGGGAGTTTGCCTATCTGCTGGAGACCGCGTCCGCCCGGCTGGGCCGGCCGGTTTCGCAGGGGGATATGGAAACCCTGCTGTATCTGTACGACACCGCCGGCCTGCCGGTCGAGGTCATCCTCATGGTGATCGAGTACGCCGTGGCCGAGGGGAAGTACCATATGCGCTACATCGAAAAGGTGGCGCTCGACTGGGCCGACCGGGAGATCAACACCATCTCCGCTGCGGAACAGCATCTCTGTGCGCTGGAGCGCCGCAAGCAGGCGTGGAATACGGTCAGCACCCTGCTGGGGGTTGCCCAGTCCCCTACCGTCGCCCAGTCGGACGCGGCCGAGCGCTGGGTATACGACTGGCGGGTGGACGAGGGACTCCTCCGCCTCGCGTACGACAAATGCCGGGAGGCGACGGGCCGGTTCAACAGCTCCTATATGGACAAGATCCTGGAGCGCTGGCGGATGGACGGGGTGGATACGGTGGAGAAGGCCCTGGCGGAAAAGCCGGAGGCCAAAAAGGGAAAAAAGGCCGCCAGGGAACCCTCCTTTGACCTTGAAGCCTACGAATCGATGGTTTCGGAATTTACTCCTGTTTATAAAAAAGGAGAATAATACGCACCGGATATTTTGACCTGCCGGATGGCGGGCCGGAAAGGGGAGGACAGCGATGGGATACAGCCGGGAGGTATACGACGCGGCCACGGCTGTCCTGGAAAAGCGCCGTGCCGAGGCTCGTGCCCGCGCTGCGGCCCTGCATGAGCAGGTGGCGGCGAGGCATCCCCGCGTCCCGGAGATCGAACGGGAGATGGCGCAGTCGGCCATCCAGGTGGCGCGGGCGGTGCTGGACGGCCGGGATGTGGACGCGGCGGTGGAGCGGATCAAGGACCGGAACCTTGCCCTGCAGGCCGAGCTGGCCGCCATCCTTGCGCAGGAAGGGGCAGGGCAGACCGATTTCGAGCCGCGCTACCACTGCCCCCGCTGCGAGGACACCGGCTATGCAAACGGGCATGTCTGCGACTGCTTCCGCGCCCTTCTGCGGGAGGAGGCGTATCGCCGCCTGAGCTATGCCGGCCCGATGCAGGAGGCGGATTTCGACAGCCTGCGGCTGGAATATTACCCGGATACGCCGGATTCCCGCACCGGGGTGGTTCCGCGCACGCGGATGAAGGAAATTCTCACCTACTGCCGCTGCTACGCCGAGGATTTCGACGCCCGCTCCCCCAGCCTGCTGCTGCGGGGGCCGACCGGAACGGGGAAAACGCATGTCTCCCTGGCCGTCGCCCGCAAGGCGGTGGAGCGGGGCTTCGGCGTGGTTTACGGCCCGGTGCAGATGCTTCTGCACCGGCTGGAAAAGGAGCATTTCGGCCGCGCCGAGGGGAACAGCGAGGAAATGATGACCGGCTGCGACCTGCTGATCTTGGACGACCTCGGCTCCGAGTTTTCGAGCCCGTTTTACACCTCCTGCCTGTATAATCTGATCAACAGCCGGATGCTGGAGGCGCGCCCCACCATCATCAGCACCAATCTGGGACAGAGCGAGCTGATGGAGCGGTACGGGGAGCAGATTACCTCCCGCATCATCGGCACCTTTGTGCCGCTGGCCTTTCTGGGGAAGGATATCCGCCAGATCAAGCTGCAGCAGCGGATCCGCTGAAAAGGCGGCGGGAAGTCTTTCATTCCTGTAACCGCCGGTTACAATTGCGTTGCGTTTCTTGACTTTATTTGCCAATTTCAGTACAATTCCTTCAGACTGCCTTCCCAATCGGGCGGTCATCCCGCGGCGGAAGCCGGCGGGGAAAGCCGCTTCGGACCGCCCGGCCCGGGGCGGCGGGCTGGGACGACGGCAGAGGGGCGGCGCCCGGCGCCGCCGCCGTTTGACATATACGCGGGAAAATCCTTTTCGGGAGACGTTCCCTGAAAATTCCCTCGTCCGGCGCTTCGGATGGGTCGAAAGGAAATGAGTACGTTCATGTCGAATCAAGACAATCTCTGTATGGGCTGCATGAATCCGCTGCCCGAGGGCCGCGCGGAATGCGGCATCTGCGGTTATCCGGCCAACGGCGAAAATCCGCCGGCTTATCTGCCGGT
Organism: Candidatus Avimonas caecicola; assembly: GCA_904419875.1. Lineage (GTDB taxonomy): Bacteria > Bacillota > Clostridia > Oscillospirales > Acutalibacteraceae > Avimonas > Avimonas caecicola. Next base: position 42,273 of record CAJFTG010000018.1, read on the forward strand.
GCGCACCGTGCTGTCCGACCGGTATCTGGTGGGCCGGCTGCTGGATGCCGGCGGGGATATGGCGGTCTACCTCGGCTTTGACCAGGTGCTCAAAGCGCCGATTTACATCCGCGAGTTTTTCCCCGACACCCTGTGCGAACGGGCGAACGACGGTTCCGTGTCGGTCATCGCGGGCTGTGACGGCGCTTACCGCGAGTATTGCGAGAAGTTCCGCAGCCATGCCCGGACCCTGGCCCGGCTGCGTGAGCTGTCCGCTATCGTTTCGGTATACGATATCTTCGAGCAGAACAACACGGCCTACACGGTTTCCGAATACTGCGAGGGAAACACGCTGGAGGCCCGGCTGAAGGTGGCCGGCGGCCGAATGCGCTGGGAGGAAGTCCGCCCGCTGTTCATGCCGCTGCTCACCGCCCTGACCTCCCTGCATTCGGCGGGGCTCTGCCATCTGGGCATCTCGCCGGAAAACCTGATTGTCAGCAACGACGGGAAGCTGCGCCTCAAGGGCTTCCGCCTGCCGGAGGCCCGCCGGGTGAGCACCGAGGTGCGCCCGCAGCTGATTCCGGGCTATTCGGCTCCCGAACAGTACGCTTTCGGAGAGGAGCCGGGGCCCGCCGCCGATGTGTACGGCGCCGCCGCCGTGATTTTCCGGGCCCTGACCGGGAATCCGCCGCCGGAGGGGTCCCGGAGGGCGGCGGATTCCAACGACCTGTTCGTCCCCAACGACGTGGCCCAGACCCTGCCGGATTATGTCGCCGCCGCCCTGTTCAACGCGCTGCAGGTGGATCCGGAGAAACGGACGCAGAGCGTGCGGCAGTTCCGGGATCAGCTGTCCACCGCGCCGGCCGTCTCCGCCATGCGGGAGGACGAGCAGACCCAGGTGTGGAAGGCGGCGCCTCCTGCCGAACCCGAAGAGGAGCCGGAGGAGGAGCCTTCCCAGCCGAAGGACAACCGGATGAAGTACGCGCTGCTGATCGTGCTGGCGGTGTTTATCATCCTGCTCCTTATTGCGGGCGCGGTGCTGCTCCTGCTTTTCCCGGATCTGTTCAGCGGAAAGAGCGATGAGTCCTCGGCAGATTCGCAGGTCACCTATTACAGCGACACCACGGCGGACGCCGCCTCCACCACTTCGCCTCTGGTTGCCGGGGATGAATACCCGGTGCCGGCTTTGGTCGGCAAAAACTATTACGATATTTTGGACGACGAGCTCACCGGCGGCATGAAGCTGGTGCTGGACGGCCTGCTGTTCAGCGACCGCCCGGTGGGTGAAATCCTGGACCAGTCGCCCTCGGTGGAAAACACCGCGGCGGGCGGAAGCGAAATCCATGTGGTAATCAGCGCCGGGCCGGAAACCAAGACGGTGCCCGATGTTACGGGCTGGGATTACCGGCACGCGCAGCTGTACCTGGAGGCGCTCGGCTTCAAGGTAAACGTCATGCGGGTGGTGTCGGAGGAATACGATTATGACCTGGTGGAAAGCGTCAGCGACGCCGGCCGGGAACTGCTGCCCGGCAGCACGGTGACGCTGCGCGTCAGCGATACGAAAAAGACCACCACCACCACGACCACCACAACAACCCGCGCGCCGACCACCACCACGACGGAAAGAAACTGGTTTGGGGAGTGGTTCGGCTGATGCCGAAAGCCGCAGGATGCCCGCCGGGCATCCTGCCCTTTTGTACGGAAAATACGGATACAGGACGGGGCCGTCCCCCGAAAAAGGAGGCAGAATGATGAAAACCATCCCTTTGGGAAAATCCGGCCTGAAGGTGCCGGTGGTCGCCGTGGGCTGCATGCGCATGGCGGAGAAGACCGACCGCGAGGCGGAAGCGCTCATCCGCACGGCTCTGGAGCACGGCGCCAACTTTTTCGACCACGCCGACATTTACGGCGGCGGGCAAAGCGAAGAGATTTTTGCCCGCTCGGTCGGCATGTCCCCCCGCCTGCGGGAAACCATGCTGCTGCAGTCCAAATGCGGCATCCGCTCCGGGATGTTTGATTTTTCCAAGGAGCACATCCTTTCGGCGGTGGACGGGATTTTAAAGCGGCTGCGCACCGACTATCTGGACGTTCTTCTTCTCCACCGGCCCGACGCGCTGATGGAGCCGGAAGAGGTGGCCGAGGCGTTCCGCCTCCTTCACACCAGCGGCAAGGTGCGGCACTTCGGCGTCTCCAACCAGAACCCGATGCAGATTCAGCTGCTGCAGAAGTATGTGGAGCAGCCGCTTTCGGTCAACCAGCTTCAGCTCAGCGCGGCCTTTACGCCGATGATCGACGCAGGGCTGAATGTGAACATGAAAAACGAGGCGGCGGTCAACCGGGACGGCGGCATACTCGACTTCTGCCGGCTTAACGAGATCACCATCCAGCCGTGGAGTCCCTTCCAATACGGCTTTTTCGGCGGCGTTTTCCTGGGCAGCGCCGACTATCCGGAGCTCAACGCCAAAATCGACGAGCTTGCGGCGGCTCATGGGGTTTCAAACACCACGATCGCCCTGGCGTGGCTCCTCCGCCATCCGGCGAAGATGCAGCCGGTGACCGGAACGATGAATACCGAGCGGCTGCTCGACTGCGTCAAGGCGGCGGACATCACCCTGACCCGGGAAGAATGGTACGCCATATACCGCGCGGCCGGCAACGTGCTGCCGTGACGGCGGGGAGACTGTTCCCCTCTTTTGCCCGGCGGACACGAAATGGAGCCAGGCCCCCGGTTTAGCCAGAGGGTTGATGTTTCGCTAAGGCACAATAATGGAAAGAGGGCCCCGGGGATCGTGTTCCCGGGGCCCTCTTATTGATTGACTGGAGAAACCCGCTGGCTGGGCCAGCGGTTCGGAAGAGCCTGAGGCGGTAAAGCAGACAGAAAAACTCCCTTTAGCCGGTATCGCGTTTCAGGGGATGCCGGAAGGGTAAGAGCGGTACGATGCTGTTCGGAAGCTGTAGGGACAATTTGGAGAGTTGAGATCGGATTGAAGCCGAGGAATTTGGCGCCGCGGGCACTGCGTGGAACCAGGGGGGCAAAAATGCAGGCCGCACAGCGGAAGACATCGCCAACCAATGGAAGAAGGGCGAATGCGGCGAACAACGGAGAGGTCCCGGCCTTTCATGGCCGGCAAGCAGCCGCCCTGGCGCGGCCGGCAGGCCGTACTCACACATTTGCCGTGTATGCGGGGAGCATCGGGTTTAGCCCGTATGCGTACCCCCAGCTGCGCCGGGGGGATATTTATTCGCAGGGAGCGTGCGCCGGACATCCGCCGTCCGGTCGGCGTCAAAGGAACGCACCGTGCGGGAGCCGCGCCCTGCGGCGGGGCCGGCCTCGGAAGAGGCTTTACGCGCCCCTGCAGATTTCGGCCGCCACATCGGCCGCCGAAGCGGCGTCGGCGGTATAGCGGTCGGCGCCGATCTGTTTGCAGAACGCCTCGGTCACGGGAGCGCCGCCCACCATGATCTTCACCTTGTCCCGGATACCCGCCTTTTCGGCGGCCTCCACCACGTCCTTCATCACCGGCATGGTGGTGGTGAGCAGGGCGGAGCAGGCGATAATCCGGCAGTTTTCACGGATCGCCGTCTCCACGTATTTCTCGGGGGGCACGTCGGTTCCCAGGTCGATGACCTCGATTCCCTTGCCCTCCATCATCATCTTCACCAGGTTTTTGCCGATGTCGTGCATGTCGCCTTTGACGGTGCCGAGGCAGACCCGGCCTACCGCCTCGCTGCCGCCTTCGGCCAGCAGCGGCTTGAGCAGGGAGGCGCCCATGTTCATCGCGCGCGCGGCGATCAGCACCTCCGGCACGAACACCTCGTTGTTCTTGAACTTCTCCCCGATAACCCCCATGCCGGCGAGCAGCCCTTCTTCCAGAATCTGTTTGGCGGGCAGCCCTTCGTCGACCGCCTGCTGCACCAGCTCCTTGACGACGTTGGCCCTCCCCTTCTGGAGGTTTTCGCTGATGTCGGTCAAAATGCTCATGCTCTCCATGTTCTCCATGCTCTCCATGCTCCTCATGTCCCCTTTCCTTTCCCGCTGTTTGGTTTGCGTCTGCCCCTGGACTCCTTGAATTTGCAGGGCGAAAAGCCGGTCAGCCTCTTGAAAACCTTGGTAAAATAGCTCTGGTCCTCAAACCCGACGGCGTAGGCGATGTCCACCAGGCGCAGGCTGCCGTTGAGCAGCAGCTCCTTGCTTTTTTCGATGCGTACGGTGTTGAGGTAGGTGTTGAAGTTGCAGCCCATCTCCTGCTTGAAAACCTTGCTGAAATACGAAGGGGACAGGTAGACGGCGGAGGCAGCCTCCTCCAGAGAGATCTTCTGGGAATAATTTTTCCGCACATACCGGACCGCCTTGTGGATTACATCCACATGCTTGACATCGGTGAAGCGAAAGGCGCTGTCGGCGAAACGGTTGAGCGCGTCGGTCAGCCAGAAGCAGAGCTCCTCGATGCTGTCGATGGCGGTGACCTGCTGGAGATAGCGGCGGCTTTGCTCAAAGGCGTATTCGGGGTCGGCGCCGCCGTCGATGGAGGCGCGGGAGATCAGCACCAGCAGTTCGTACACCCGCGCCTTGATTTTTTCAAAGCTTCCGCCGGAGGCAAAGAAGATATGCCCGAGCAGCTCGTTGAGCAGCTGCTGGGCGGCCGCTTTGTCCGATTCGGCAATGCTCTGCAGCAGGGCGCGCTCCTTTTCCAGCGGGTAGCGGGGAGGGGTGTGGGGGCTTTCCAGCTTGAGCTGGGTGATGTAATCGCTGATCTGCCCCTGGATGGCGTCCGCCCCCTGGGTTTCCAGCATCCGGTTCCCCGCCGCGACGTTGTTCAGAAACCCTACCGCCATGAAGAGGAGGGAGGACAGAGGAGTAACCCGCTCCGGATCAACATAAGGGAGCCGATCCAGCGTCTCGCAGGCGCGGGCGATCTGCGCCTCGCTCAGGCGGGCGGTTTCCCGCAGGTCGACATTGACATAATCGTCCCGGTCCACCATCAGAAAAGGGCCGACGGTCACTTTGGCGAGCCCGTCCTCCTCTCCCATGATGGGGGAAACGAAGCAGGCGAGCCCCATCGGACAGAAATAAATGTATTTTCCGCCGAACCGTTCCGCCTCCCGCATCCCATACTGGTGCGCGTCGCGGCAGGAAGCCTTGGCGTCCGCCGTCTCCCGCACAAGGGAGCAGAGGGAGCAGGAGGCGCAGCCGTATCCGTTTTCGTGAAGGACGTTTCCCTCCAGGTCCGAAACCGTACAGGCCAGGCCGGTGGAGCCGGAGAACGCATCGGCGCATTCCACCGCCAGCTTCAGGTTAAACCGGGCGGCGGCGCCCGGTTCCACGGCGGGGGAGGATGGGACGGGCATGGCAGCAGACTCCTTCCTGCCGGAATTCCAAGGAGACGGGCCTGCGCGGCCGCCGGCTTTCCGGACGAACCAACCGCCTGTCCGGCCTTCTTCGGGGAAGGCGCGGCGTCCGGCGGGACGCCCTTTTCACACCGGCATTATACCATTCCACGCAGGGGATTCCTTGTAATTTCAGGCATCTTTTTGTACATTTTCGTGCGGTTTTCCGAAAACGCGGCGGCCCGAACCGGACGGGCCCGCCGGCTGCGCGCCCGAAGGCCGCTCAAATGCCGTCCGAGGGCCGCCCAAAGGCTGGCCGAAAGGAGGCCGGCTTTCCGGACCGTTTCTCTCTCAATTATAGTAGAAAAGAAGAAAAAGTACAAAGGGGATTCCGGGACAAATCCGCATAATTTCCGGCGCCCGGCAAATCCGCCGATTTGTACCAAAATGGATGGAAAAGCACAAGGCGTTTCGCCGGAAAGGCGGTATAATACCTGTAAAATCCGCCGGCCCGGGCGAAACCGCCGGCAGCGGAGGGGGGGAGAGGCATGTCCATGCTGTCCGAGGAAGCGCTGATTCGGACCGCCCTGCAGGGCGGCGCAAGCGGGGCGGCCGTCATCGCGGTAAGGGAAATCCCTTTCCGGCCGGAATTCCGCCGCGCCTGTGAGGCCAATTCCTGCGGAAAATACGGAAAATGCTGGACCTGTCCGCCCGACGTGGGGGACATCGACGCGCTGATTGCCCGCGCCCGGCGGTATGACCGCTGCCTGCTTTTTCAGACGGTGTCCGCGCTGGAGGATTCCTTCGACATCGAGGGGATGCTGGAGGCCGGCCGGACGCACAACGGGCTGACCCGCCGGGTGTGGGAAACGCTCCGCCCCCGGATGCCGGCCGATACCCTGATGCTTTCGGCCGGGGGCTGCGGCGTATGCGGGCGCTGCGCCAGGGAGGACGGCCGGCCCTGCCGGCATCCGGACCGGGCGCTCGCCCCGCTGGAAGCCTACGGCATCGCGGTGTCGGAGGCGGCGGCCCTGGGCGGCATGAAATACCTCAACGGCGACAATACCGTCACCTTTTTCAGCGCGATGCTGTATCAGCGGGAGGGATGAGCGGCGATGAGCGGAATGGAAAAGAAGGTCCTTCTGACCTGCGGCGGAGTGCGGCGGGAGCTCCCTTTTGAGAGGCCGGTGCGGATTGCGGAGCTGCTGAATCGGCACCGGCTGCCGCTCGACCTTCCCTGTGGGGGCCGGGGGATCTGCCGCCGCTGCCGGGTGACCGCGCGGGGGGCCTTGTCCCCCCTGACGGATGAGGAACGGGAAAGCCTGAGCCCGGAGGAGATCCAACGGGGCGTCCGCCTGGCCTGCCTGGCGGTGGTGGAGGGGGCGGCGTGGATCGAGGCGCCGGACGGGACGGCGATGGAGGTCATCGAAGCGGCGGGGGAGATGCCGGAATACCCCCTCGACCCGCCCGCCGGGGAGTACGGCGCGGCCATCGATATCGGCACCACCACGCTGGTCGCCTCCCTTTACCGGCTGGGGGAGCGGGAACCACGGGGCACCCTCTGCCGGAAAAACCCCCAGGCCGCCTTCGGCGCGGACGTGATCTCCCGCATCGGCCGGGCGCTGGAGGGCGAAGGCGGGGCCCTGGCCGATGCGGTATCCGGCGCGCTGGACGGCATGCTCCGCACGCTGGCGGCGCGCTGCGGCATCCCGGCCGGGGCGGTTTCCGCCGCGGTGGCGGCCGGCAACACCACGATGCTGTATCTGCTGGCCCGGGAATCGCCCGAGCCGCTTTCCCATTCCCCCTTCACCCTGACCCGCCCGTTTGGGGAGACGCTTCCCGCCGCGGCGCTGGGCCTTCCTTTTTTAGGGGAGACGCCGGTGCGCCTGCCCCGCTGCCTGTCCGCCTTCGTGGGGGCGGACATCACCTGCGCGGTGCTGGCAGGGGAGCTGACGACGAGGGAGGGGAACACCCTGCTGGCGGATATCGGCACCAACGGCGAGATCGCCCTCTCCAGCGGCGGCAGGCTTTTTGCCTGTTCCACCGCGGCCGGCCCCGCCTTTGAAGGGGGCGGCGTGCGCATGGGGATGAACGCGGCGCGGGGGGCGATCGACGGCGTGTCCCTGGAGGACGGGGAAATCCGCTGCACCGTCCTCGGCGGCGCGGATACGGCGCCGGCGGGGCTCTGCGGCTCCGGTCTGATCGACGCGGCGGCCGTGCTGCTCAAAGCCGGGGTGATCGACGAGACGGGCGCCATCCGGGGGGAAGGGCATCCCTTTGCCGGACGGGTGACCACGCTGGAGGGGGAACCGGCCGTCCGCCTGGCCGGTCCGGTCCTGCTGACACAGGGAGACATCCGGAAGGTGCAGCTGGCCAAGAGCGCAATCTGCGCCGGGATCCGCACCCTGGTGAGCCGCGCGGGGCTGACGCTCGACCAGGTGGACCGCCTGCTGATTGCGGGCGGCTTCGGCCGGCATATCCGGCTGGAAAACGCCGGGGCGATCGGGCTGATCCCGCCGCCGCTGTGCGCGAAGGCGCGGGCCGTCGGCAACGCCGCCGTCGCCGGGGCGGCGTTGCTTTTGCAGAACCGCGGGTATGAGGCCCTGACCGCCGCCTTTGCGGAAAAGGCCGTGACGGTGGATCTGGCGGCCGACCCGCTGTTTATGGACTATTATGTGGAGGGCATGCTGTTTCCCTAGGCCGGCCCCGCCGTCTGTAAAAAGCAAGGCCGCCGCGAGGGCGCCGGCCGGGACAGCGCCTGCTAGCCCCGCCGCCTGCAAAGGGGTTCCCTCCGGGTGCGGCGGCCGGCGTGATGAACCGCCGGCCGGTCTTCCCCCTGCCCGCGTCCATGCCTTAGGCCCATGCTTTGGCCTCGGATCGCCGGCGCTTTTCCGCCTTCTGCCGTCCGGTGCGGGAGGCGCTTATGGCGGGCATAGGATCGAAACCACCGGTGAACCGGCAGCTTACACGAGTTCCCCGAAGGGGCCGCGCCGGCGCGGCCCCTTCGGGGGCGTCAAAAATGCACCTCCTGCTGCCTTGCCGCTCTGCCGTCCCACTATCCCGCTCCCCGTCCTGCCGTCCCTCCCGTTACCCCTCCCGCCGCCCCGCGGCTGTCTGCGTTCCATGGGAACGGCGATCGGAAGCGGACTGCCGTGCCCCGGTTCGCATCCGTGCCCTTCCCGGTTCTTCCCAGCTCTTCCCAACTCTTCCCAGCTCTTCCCGGCCCATCCCTGCCCTTTCCCGAAGCCTTTCACCATGGTCTTCCACGGTCTTCCCTCTGCATAAAACCGGGTACGCCGGGCAATACGTAAGGAAACATCAGCCGCCGGGGCTCAACCCCAGCGGCTGATGTTTCCTTTCTGCATCGCGCCTACCAGCCGGTCGGCCAGCGGGCCGTATTCTTCGGACAGGGCGGCCAGCAGCTCCTTGGTCTGCTGCCGGCGGGTGCAGCCGTCGGCCGGGCAGCGGGATTTTATCACGGGCAGGCCCGCCTTGCGCACGGCGGCGCGGACGGCGGACTCGTCCAGAAAGACCATCGGCCGGACCAGCCACAGCCCGCGGCGGGTCAGATAGGACTTGGGAGAGAAGCAGGCGGCGGTCCCGCCGGAAAAGAGGTTCATCAGCAGGGTTTCGGCCGCATCGTCCTTGTGGTGGCCGAGGGCGACCACGTTGCACCCGCATTCCCCGGCCAGGCGGTGCAGCCCGCCCCGCCGCATCCGGGCGCAGAGACTGCACGGGTTTGGCTCCCGGCGCTGCCTGAACACCACCTCCCACAGACGGGTGCGGCGGATTTCATGGGGGATCCCCCATTCCCGGCACAGGGCGGTGATGGGGGAGTAGTCGGTTTCTTCCCCGCCGAAGCAGGGGTCCAGCGTCAGCGCGGTCAGGGTAAAGGGGGCGGGATAGAACCGGCGAAGGCGGGCCAGCAGCGCCAGCAGCAGGACACTGTCCTTCCCGCCGGAAACGCCGACCGCTATCCGGTCGCCGGGCTGGATCATGCCGTACCGCTCCACGGCGGCGCGGGTGGGGGCAAGCAGCTCCTGCAGCGGGTCGGACATCGGTGTTCCTCCTTGTAAGCCGTGCGTTTTCGGGCGGCGGGGCTCCGGCGGCTTCGCCCCTCATTATATACGAAGCCCCTTTTCGATGCAACGCGGGATTTCCTGTAAAAATTGAAATGGCAAGCGAGAAACAGAGCAAAAACGAGCAAATCAGAGAGAAAAGGAGCGATGGAGGGATGTAAATTAAAAAAACAGGGATTTCCCTCTTGACAGGCGAATTCCGGGTATGGTATGATCATACCCGCGTTAATAAAGGCAGAATTCATGGAATGGATACAGGAGGTAAAGCGATGTCCACGTATATGGCGAAAGCGGGCGAAATCGCCCGCAAGTGGTATATCCTCGACGCCGCCGGCAAGCCCCTGGGCCGCGTCACCGCCCAGGCCGCCGTCCTGCTGCGCGGCAAGCACAAGCCCGAATTCACCCCGCATGTGGATTGCGGCGACCATGTCATCATCATCAACTGCGGGAAGGCGATCCTCACCGGCAAGAAGCTGGAGCAGAAGAAATGGTACCGCCACACCGGCTGGATCGGCGGCCTGAAGGAAGTCCAGTATGCCACCCTGATGGCGCAGCGTCCGGAAAAGGCGATGGAGCTTGCCGTGAACGGCATGATTCCGAGCAACACCATCGGCCGCGCCGCGTGCGCCCGCCTTCGCGTCTACGCCGGCGCCGAGCATGCTCACGCCGCGCAGAAGCCCGAAGTCTACGAGTTTTAAGGAAGGAGGCCAATCAGGATGGATTACAATACCAGACCGTATTTTTATGGCACCGGCAGGAGAAAGAGCTCGGTGGCCCGCGTCCGTCTGTACGCCGGCACCGGCGCCATCAACATCAACGGCCGCCCGATCGACGATTATTTCGGCCTTGAGACCCTGAAGCTGATCGTCCGGCAACCCCTGAATCTGACCGGCACCACCGAAAAGTTCGATATCGAGTGCCGCGTTGCGGGAGGAGGCGTGACCGGCCAGGCCGGCGCGATCCGCCATGGCATTTCCCGCGCGCTGCTGCAGTACAACAGCGAGGAGCTGCGTCCCCTGCTGAAAAAAGCCGGGTTCCTGACCCGCGACCCGAGAATGAAGGAACGCAAGAAGTACGGCCTCAAGGCTGCTCGTCGCGCGCCTCAGTTCAGCAAGAGATAACAGGCCCGACAAACCAATTCAAAAATGCTCAAAAAGCCCGGAACCATGCGGTTTTCCGGGCTTTTT
>CAJFTG010000019.1 GCA_904419875.1 Candidatus Avimonas caecicola
ATGAACTTCATATTACTATTAATAACTTGTATCAGAAAAAATGGGCGCTAAAAAAGAAGCTACTGCGTAGAGTGCCAAAACTTATTGCCGAAATCGAAGATAAGGCATTAAAAAAATAAATTTTCTTAGTACTACTAAGAAATGCGCTTGTGTTAACTCTAATATAATGTAAGGGTGAGAAATATGACTATAAAAGAGGCCCTGCTACAATGCCTCACTGAAAAAGCCTTGGGGCTGACCAAACCCGAAGTTGAAAAGATTCTTCATGATGAGCTAGAGAAACCAGAAAGTGAAGTAGACTGCGATGTCATTGATATGTGCATCGAACTTCTGGCGGAAATTGATAATGTAAAATTACCGGAAGACACGGGAATTCCACCTGAGTTAAAGATTATTCCTCCTGTCCGAAAGAAAAGGCATTGGAAAGCGGTTCTCCTGGTAGCGGCCATTTTTGTGTTTACTGTTTCAGCTACCCTCCTTGTCTCGGCACAGGTATTCCATTTTGACATTGTGCATTATGTTGTCGAACTTTTTTCCGATCATGTATCCGTGGATTATGGCGGAACAAGCCAACAGGCAGAAAGCTATCTGCCGGCCGATACGGATCTGAGGAAAGAGTTGGAGGCCAGCGGCATTTCGCCTGTCCTTTTACCGGACAAGTTCCTAGAAGGCGCGCAAATTCAGGTAAATTATCAGGCAACAGACATTTCTAAAGCCGTAAATATTCACGCTGTTAAGGACACATACAACATTGACCTGATGATTACTCAGTACATTTCCAAAGATTTTATCGGTGAAGGAGAGCATCAAGGAGAAGTTACAGACAGCCGCGAGATAATTGTTGGAGATATTGCTATACTGGTAATGGATTTTGGCGACCGCCGAACCATTGCGTTTGTAGATGATAGTACGCAATATTTTCTCAATACTAGTTTGAACATGGAGGAAGCTGTTCAACTGGCTGAATCCATTCAATAACAATTATTCAAAAGGAGAATGGTGAAACATGAAGCGAATCTTCTCGGCCCTATGCGCTGCAGTAGCTCTATTGACTATGTGTTTGGCTTTCCCGGTTGCCGCTGAGGAAGTCGTTACTGAAGCTCCTCCAGTAGTGACAGATATAGTGGTGACTGATGAGTTCCTAGCTCAAGGTGAAACAGTCACTGGGCTATATGATTCTACTGGAACCCAAACCCGTGCGGCCAATTTGATAACTGAAAATTCTATAAAACTTACAAAAAGTGGCGATAACCTGGTCGTATCTGGTTATACAAATGGAATCAGTGGAGTTGATAAATGCGGTTTTTCCTATGTCACCCTTCAACGGCTAGTCAATGGCAACTGGGAAGATTATATGAATTGGACAGATTTGTATTCTTCTTCTAACATGTATAGTCTGGGAAAATCCGTCACAGCTGCCCATGGCTATACCTATCGTGTCATCTGCAACCACCATGCCGAAAAGCCCGGTTTCCTCTGGTTCCGGGATAAGCAGGATATTTATAATGAGACATCTACATTATATTTCTAAAACATAGTTATAGAAATGCCCCTCGTTTGTTTATCAACGAGGGGCATTGACTTTATAGTGCTTTAAAAAAATTAAATTTTTTCAAAGAAAAAGTCTAAGAAATAGCATATTTTCATCTCTTCTATTATAGAAGGCTTCAAGGGCGTTGGAACATCAATTTTGAAGGAAGATGAAACCAATGGATTAGATAACGGGGACAATTAGTTTATAAACGCCCTTGAGGTTTTATTAGAGGAGGTAAAAAACATGAAAAAGAAACTACTGGCAGTTCTTCTTTCGGCCTTCATGATCGTCGGTGTCACTCCTCTGTTTGCGTCTGCATCCTATGTGGATCAAGGGGAGAGCTATGGTTACTGGATCTGTGCTGACGGACAATATCGGAATCTGTGGAACAAATATTCTGTAACTTCTAAGGCTTCACATCTGGGAACCAACATGAAAGGGTACGGTGAAATTGCCCGCAATAGCAATTCTTCGCCTACTTACAAAGAAGTCTATGTTGAGACTGAAAATCCTTTGAGCAGCGGCGGCATTGCGCCGCGCCGAGTCACTATTAAAGCAGCGGTATCTGCGGCGGGTATCAATATTAACAAACAGGCGTCGAATGCCACCAGCGTATATGCCATGGATTATCGTACGGGCTCGAATTTAGGAACGTCTTGGACAATGTTCCTTACCTCGGAAACACTTTATACCACATCAACAGTTGAATACTATCGTGTAAACAACTTCTAAATTAAATATCCCAAAGCCACTGGCTTTGGGATATTTTCTTGATAAAAGCAGGGTCTCCCGTTATCGGAGACCCTGCTTTTATGGTGCTTGGATGTATCCTGTTTTCCCATCCGAGGTAATATACTCTATCTTTCCATCGGCAAGATAACAGAGACCGCTAGTTGTTCCATCGGGAGAAAAGGCGGCCATTTTTGAAACGGCCTTATCAACGATTTTCTGCGGTTCTGCTCCATCGGCTTTTACAGCGTAGACGCATTTGTCGTCTGTGCGTTTCACCACGATCGTATCTCCCATAACGAGAAATGCATCGCATGGTATATCGGCGATATGCTCCACATTCTGCCCAGCCGTATCCATACGATAAAGCCCTTTTTCCATCGGATAAGGAGTGAACAGCAGCCCCGATTCCAACAGATAGAAAGAATAGATGTCTTCGTGTATCACCTGGCCTTTCCGCTCTTTTAAGGAAAACCGCTGCAGGGTGTTGTCCTGGTCGATAAAATAAAGATTCTCCCCGTCAAACGCCGTATTCGTCTCCTTTATTTCCGCTTCATAGAGGCACGTTTCATATCCGCTCCGCCCCCGTTTCAGGCTGTAAAGGCCGCTGTCCCGGATAATGATTTGTTCATCCCGATAGGGGACGAATCCATACATTCTGGAGCGCGTCGGAACACTGCCAGTCGCAATATGGATGTCTAGCAAATCGTTCAGCCCCAGAAATGACGAGGAACCGGAGCCGTCATCAATTTGGCAATCCACCCGGCTTTCCAGCGTGAGGGGATCGATCTCGTAAAGGGTATAGTTTGCAATCTTCAGCGCAGCATATAGCTGGTTGCCCGGCCCAGGGCTAATCGCATATTGATTCTGCATCTCGCTTCGATCCAGCCGCACAAAGGGATCGCTTACCAGCTTACCGATATTCCCGTTTTTGCAGCTATAAATCAAAGGCTCATCCAAACGGAACGCATAGACTTCTCCACACCGAACCGCCAGTTCCGAGCTGTTCACGCATACAGCGGTATCCGTGTGTCGACAGGCAGTTAGGGCGAGCATACATACGCAGAGCGCCAAAATTCCACCCCGATATTTTCTCAAGCCTGCCGCCTTCTTTCCTGTTTTCTTTTGAAGAGCAAAACCGTACCCATGGACAACAGGCACAGGCAGAGTACCGTGAAGCCTATCGTCAGGATATGCCCGGTTGAAGTAACCGCTTTATAAAACACGGCGCCGCTGCTGTCTAGGATGTCACTGAAAAAGTAGCCGCTGCCTATCAGAAGCCCCGCCGGGTTCGGATACCGGAAGAGGAGATCCTTGCCTCCCCAAAGAAAATATGGGACGACAGCGAAGGCCAGTCCGCCAAACAGGGCTGTGACGGCCCGCCGGCCCAGAACCGCCAGGAACATTGTTATGGCGGCCGTTAGCAGGACGCCAAGAAGCCTATACCCACGTGAGGCCAGATAGACGGTTATCAAATCCACCTGCAGGGAAGAATTTTGAAACATGCGAAGGCTCTGCAAAGGCGCATCCGGCAGAGGGCCATAGCGCAGGATTTCATTCAATGCCGTTATCCCTTCCGACAAAAGAAAGACGCCAGTGCAGAGAAGCAGGATGCAGGCCAGCTTCGATGCGATCAACTGTTTTTGCCCTTTCCGGTTTGTCCACAACAGTTCGGCCATGCCGGATTCGTATTCATAGGTAATTCCCGTGCCGCTGATTATCAGGATCAACAGCAGCAGAATATAATCGAGGCTTTGGCTTCCCAACATGTTTACCCATCCGTCCTGCCGGATAAAGTAATGCAGAGTTGGGTCTTCCTGTATATAGGCATACTGGTTCTGCAGATACGCCCATGCTTCATCCGATACCTCTGCCGGATTGGATACCGCTGACAACTGAATCCCCAATTCCTCTTCGCTGATTTCCCCATTGTCATACCGATCCCATACCGCATCCATGGCTTCCTGATAGGCGGCTCGGCGATCTTCCTCCTCTGCAAAAAAGGCTTCCTTTTCCGGCGTCAGCGGACCTGCCAGGTTTGCCAGAATTTGCTCATATTCGTTTTGAGCAGAGGGCGGCTGCAGAGGAGGCGCAGGCGTTTCCATCAGGCAAAGGACAACCTTGAGGGCCAGGCCGAGGGCGATCACCAGAAGCAGCTTGCGCTTGATAAGCAGTTTCTTAAGTTCATTCATGCGCTTTCCCTCGCTTTCGGTTCCACAGCCCCGTTACAGAAACGTGCCATTGTTTGTGGTTCACGAGGAAAATCAAAAGGACAAGGACGAATACGAGCAGCAGGATAGATATAGGCAGGGCCGTGATGGTTAAAACTGGATAGTCAAAGAAATTGAATGTTGACAATTCCTGGGCCTGTTCTGAAAACGTCAGCATGGAAATCGGGTTGAACAGACGAAAACGCTCTCCGACAGTCATAAAAAGGGCGATGAGACCGGTTCCAAGGATGAAAACCGGATAGGTTTCCCGAAAAATAGAAGACAACAGTACAAAGAAAAGGCCAACGGCAATCATCCCCAGCCATTTAGCCAGCCATTGCAGGAGGATATACTGCCAAATGGTGCAGGTCAGCGGTGTATACTTAAAATCGATCAGCGTATACAGCGCCGACCCAGCCCCGTGAAACTCCGCCGCAACCATATAATAGAGAAAATCCATTAGGAAAAAGCACGCAGCGAAGAACGCTGTAAACAGCGCCATAGCGCCGATCTTGGCCGCAATGGTTTTATGCCTGCCAAACCGGCTGGAAGCAAGCAGGGGCGCCATGCCGGCCTCTTTTTCTGAACTGATAATCGGGGAAATCCCCAGGAGCAGAAGCAGGAGTACAAGAAGAGAAGAAAAATCGTATTTCAGATAAGCGCCGAGTCCGGTCTGATCATAAAAACTATGGATGGTTCTTTCTCCATAGGTATCCAGAATCAGTTGGTTCCGCCTGCCCTCATAGGTATCCGTCAGGCCGCCCATATACGCCAGATTTTCCTGTGCATAACCCTTTA
Organism: Candidatus Avimonas caecicola; assembly: GCA_904419875.1. Lineage (GTDB taxonomy): Bacteria > Bacillota > Clostridia > Oscillospirales > Acutalibacteraceae > Avimonas > Avimonas caecicola. The sequence continues at coordinate 5,272 of CAJFTG010000019.1, forward strand.
ACGCTTTTATGGAGTCGTTGTATTCATACTGCCGCTGCATTTCCTCCTTCAATTCGTCATATACAGCAAAATCGTCATATGGCGTTTTGGTATAATACTTGTCATTGGGAATTTGCTGCCCTTCCTGCGGGCTCATAATGGAGGGATAGGTGGTGTCCCACCCGTCCAACACAAAGTCGATTTTTTCGTTGGTGAATGGACCTTCTACCTTGCTGTACATCAGGCGGCGTCCGGCATAGTAATTGTAATTCGGATCGCTCTTTCCGTGATAAGGAGTTGCCTGCGTAAGCTGGAATGCGTTAATCAGCAGAAAGGCGGCAAAGGCGATCCACAGAACCCGGCGGCAGAAAATCTTCGACAACTCATACCGTATCAGCATGGGAACCCTCCCCAAAATGCCGCAAATAGGCATCTTCAAGCGTTGGCACAACTGGAACTGCATCGGGAGCCGGCTTGTCCGTGTGGACGATCCGGAGGGTGTATTGAGATGCCTGCTGCTTGACATTGCTGACCTTAAAGGTCTGCATATACTGTGTTACCTGTTCTTCTTTGTCCACAGCAAGCTCCCATACGCAGTCCTTGACTGATGCCGCCAGATCCGCCGGCGTTCCCTGCTCCAGCAGCTTTCCGCCTTTCAAAAGCAGGATCTCGCGGGCAATATACTCAACGTCTGGCACAATATGGGTTGCCAGCAAAACCGTCCGGCTTTCTCCCAACCTGGAAATCAGGTTCCGGAACCGGATCCTCTCCAACGGGTCTAATCCGGCCGTCGGCTCGTCCAGGATGAGTACGGCCGGATCGTTAAGCATGGCCTGCGCAATGCCCACGCGCTGCTTCATCCCCCCGGAGCAGGAACCGATTTTCTTTTTCTTCTCGTCCGCCAGGTTCACGAATTCCAAAAGCGTGGAGCAGCGTTCCCGAGCGACCTTTTTGTCCATCCCTTTGACGGCCGCCATGTACTGCAGGAATTCCTGAATCGTATAATTGTTGTAGAACCGTGGACTCTGGGGCAGATAGCCAATATGATCGAAGTATTTTTGCCCTAGTTCCCGGATGTCTGTGCCATTGAAGAATACCCGCCCCTGTTGGGGGGCGAGTATCTTTACAAGGACAGAAATGAGGGTTGTTTTGCCGGCGCCGTTTGCTCCTAACAACCCATATACCCCGTTTTCCAAGGTGGCGGAAAATCCGTCCAGAGCCAATTTCTTTCCATAGGAAAAGGAAACCTTGTCGATTTGCAGACTCATATATCGTCAGCCCCACCTGTCTTTAAAACGTTGTCATATATAGAGTGTTGTTCGCATGGAGATATATTTTCCTGGCCGTATCGTCAATGGAGAGCATACTGGAGGTCAGACCCATTTCGGTGTCCGAGGATATGGTACACTCTTTCACACACTGGGACGTGGCAACGTCATACAGGCGGAACACCGTTTTATTGTCGCTTTGAACCGTCCCAACATACTTGCCATTTTGGGAGACTGCGACCAGGGCCGATTCTTTCTTGTTTTTGAAACGGACTTCAACTATTTTCTGCGTGGCATGGTCCAGTACGTAGGCCTTTCCGCTGTACACGGTATCGTACATATCCTGGGCGCCAAAGGCGGCGGTTGCATGCGGGGATTTCGTATCAAACCAAACATAGCCGACCGGTTGATATTGCGGGTTCTTTCCCTTTGTGGAAACGCAGCCTATCCCCATGAGGGTAGCATCACCCGATGTCTGTGCGTTCCCGCCAAAGACAATGGTATCTCCTACAACGTTTTGAATGGTATAAATCCGGGCCAGACCATTTGTCTTTTTGGGATTGTTATAGGTGAACACCGCTTGGGGATCCTTCATGTCCAAACCAACAGAATAGATGGTGCTGGTATCGTTTTGACAAATGGCATATACAAACTGTGTCCCCTCATACGAGATACGGGCACTCATTATCCTATCTTTTTCGGTAATTGGCGTGAAGTCCACCTTTTTTACAAGTTTAAGCTGATTGTTGTAAATATACGCAGCCGACAAATCCCTCGGCCCCCGGCCGGCATACTCATAAATGCATAGTCCATCTTTTAATGCCTGTATTTCGCCGGTGATTTTCAGATCGTCGGTATACGCCACATATTTTTCTTGAGCAAAATCGTAGATACCGCCCCACATTTCCTGACCATTGGAGCCGTTTGCAAAGTATGTAAAGGCGCGGTTATTGTCCAGCAGCAGAAAGCCGTACAGATCGGTTTGGGGGGCAGGAGATTTCAGTAAGCCGGGATATTTTTCAAAGGCCGAGTTGTCTATGTTGGCGGCCGGTGGTTTCGGCGCAGGGCTTGATGACGATTCGCTGGTGTCTTTCGGATTCGTCACTGTGGTGCCACCCGAATTGTCCGGTGCGGCTGTTGATGGTGGATCTGACGGCGGTTCCGAAAAGGAAACGGCTTTAGACGCTGTTTTCTTGATCTGAGGGGCATCCAGATCAAATTTGTCCATAACCGGAGCTATGACGGCGTACATGAATTGTGCGCCATCCATTTCTTCCGCGGGAACTGTGGCGGTCACCGTTGTCAGCTTATCTTTTTGAATATCGACATCTAAATACGGATGCCCCTCGAACACAGGAAGCATTGTGTGGTTGACGTAGAACGAAACCCTGTATGTTTGATTTTCTCTCCCAGCTATGGAAATATCCACTTCTGTGTCCATGCCTTCCTTGGCATAGATGCTGGTTTCTCCGCCCTCCAGAATAAGGTCTGTCGTATTGCTTCCATTTGCCCATTCAGGGAGTTCCCCGACTTTATAGTCCGTTGCCTTAACACAATCGGGTTCTGGATTCGGGGCGTCTTTTTCCATTACCAGCTTCATCGGCAGGGACATATTGTAGGAATGGTAATAGCCGTAGCCGTTTTCTGCTTCGCTCTCCGGCATCACATAGGACGGCATCAGCACTGTGGCGTAAATGACGGAAAGCTCTTCTCCTTCCTTACCAACGACCGGCACAAACGATATTTTTAAGTCTTTTCGGGTTTCTTTATCAATAGTGAAACTATGGCAGGTGCTTTCCCCATCTTCGCCTTCTACGGTATATGGCTGCATCACCCCGTTTACATAAATGACAAAGCCCCATTCGGTTTTTGAGCCTTCATTCTGCAACATATAGGTAAGATGAACAGGATCCCCGTCATAGATGAGCACACCTTTTTCCGGATCGGGCTCCACCGCCCCATGGGTCATGCGCAGAACGCCCTCTTGGTTCTCTTGATGTTCTTCGAAAGGATTTCCCGAAACGGTACCAGAAGGCGTGGGTTGATTATTAGGAGAACATCCTCCGAACAGAAGCGCTACAACAGCGGATATGCATAGAAACCTTTTTTTCATGCCGTGCATATATACACCCCCATGTTTTTCAATATTCCTCTTAGATATGGGAGTAAATTAAGGAGAATATCTTAGTGTGCCAACGCTTGAATTCACAAAAAATTAACAAATAGGTGTTTTTTCATTTTTTGATTGTTAATTTGAAGGATAGATATAAATACCCGATACATCCACCGGTAATGACGAAAAACAGACTCAATTGTATAGCGGAAGAAATGGCAGGAATCCTACCCAGCAGCAGATCGTTCCCACCCATGAGCGGCACTACACCGATTCCTCCGCACAAGTCAGGGTTCCACCAATGGATGAAAAATGGAAGAGCAAACAGACCAAACGATGCCAAGGCGCTCCACAATCTGTTTTTCAGGAGCTTCGACAGCACCAGGCATAGGCACATCAGCCCTGCGCATACCACAAACCGGATCCCCAGCAGAAGCGCCAGGTATCCCCATAAGGGCAGGTTCCCATAAGCGGACAACGCGGGCAGGCTTTCGGTGGAGACCCATAGGGCAGGGAGTCCATAGTTTTTAGCTATCTGTGCGATATCCGCTCCATAGGCCAATAGGAAGGCACAAGCCCCGGCGATCCCGCTGGCGGCCAGCTTACTCCCGAACGTGTTTTGCGGAACCGTACACAGGATGCGGAAAACGCCGCTCTCATATTCCATGGCGAACACACCACAGAATATCAGGGCAAATACCAGCACCAGCCGCAGCGAGCTGTTGAATCCCACGGATGAATCGGTTATGCCGAACAACTGGTTATAGCCGGCATCGTATACAAAGCAGCCGCCGCCATCGGTTCCCTTAAGGTATGCATAACGGTCGTATACCTGCCGGAATGCCTGATACTGGACGGGGGAATATTCTGTTTCGGACATCTCCTGCATATAAGTATCACTATCGATCTGTCCGTTGATATATTGCTGCTGTAAATCGGCCCTGGTCTGCGCGGCCTCTTGGAAATAGCGGTTTTCTTCCTCGATAAACGCCGCTTTATCTTCGGTGACAGGGCCTTCCAGCCTATGCATATAGGCGGAGTAAGCGTAATCGAGCGGATCCTGCCGCCGTTCGGCTGTAACTACAGTCACTATCTGAAGCAAAGCGAACAGCAGCAGAATGACGCCAACCCGGTTGACAAGAAACACCTTGCGCAGCTCATAGCCAAGAAGCCCATGTGGACGGGCCGGCCGCCGGCGCAGCCATAAGCGCGGGAGTGTCCGATAGGAAAGCGTCCTATTGAAATGGGACAGCAGCACGCTGATGCCGATTCCCGCCAGAAAAAGCGCCGCCGCGAAGCCGAGATGCCATGCCCATGCAGGGAGGGGAAACCCGAAAAAATTCAGGTTCAGATACTCTTTCCACACGCTATACGGTTCTGCCAGTGTGGCTAGGTTCAGGTGTTTGAACCAGTTCCAGGCGGACAGCGGAGGAATCCGGGTCAGTGCCCAGGACAGCGCGCCGACCGCCACATCCCCGAGCAGTGTGATGACCGGATGCCGGCAGAGCAGGGCGAGGACAAACGCCCATATACCGATCACCAGCAGGCCGAATGTCTTCAGTCCCAACAGCAGAAGCAGGTATTGTCCCACCGACAGCGGCAGCGTGGAGCCGATCAACTCCGGCACGGATTGTATGGAGCGGCTCAAATCCCCCAGGCCGTAAAAAAGGTGGGCCACCAAAAATGAAACGAAAAAGAAAGCCAGGCTGGCGCCGATGATCCCCGCACCCATGGCAGACAACTTGGCAAAGACCGTGCGGCTTTCTCCGCCGGGCATTGTCTTTATCAGACGGAACAGGTTTTTTTGTTTTTCTTCCGCCACAAAACAAAGGGACAAAAAAACAGCCGTCATTACCAGAAGAAGATCGCCGATCGGGTTATGCAAAAGTATGGCAATCCCCCGGTTGGCGTCATAGGTGATCGGGGTACCCCGCATCTTTTGAAAGTCCTCGGCGGTTTTGAGGATGTTCCGATAGGAAAAAGACTCCTCATCCTGCCCGAAAACCGAGAAATGGCTGGTGCGGTACGCCGTATCCTCTATCCCGTCCAGGTAGCCTTCATAGTCATAAACGGTTTCGGCTTCTCCCAGAGCTTCTTCAACCAAAGCTATTTGCCGCCGTGCCAGCTCGTAATCCTGCGCTTCAGCAAAGACAGCCGGATACTTTTCCATAGCGTCCGTCAGAGCAGGCGATGCCTGTGCAGAATTTTCCCAGGTTTCTTTCAGCAGAACCGCATCCCAATACGCCTGCTTTTCCTGCAGCCAGCCGATCTGCTCGTCCGGCGGAATTTCCCGCAACTGCTGGCAAAATTCCCGGTACTCCGCATGGGAAGGGGCACTTTCGGCCGGCATAGCGTTCCACCACAACAAAAGCAGATGCAGGAGGAGTGCCGCACCGATCACCAGCCAAAAGGCTTTCTTCCGGTATACCTTGCGGAGTTCAAAGCGAATTACGTCCATCGCTATCCTCTCCAAATACCTGCATATACACGTCTTCCAGTCCCCCGGCGCCTTCGTTTGCAGCCACCAGCGCCTCCACCGGCCCGTTCAGCGCAACCTTGCCCTTTTTGAGAAAAACCGCCCGATCCGCCACCTTCTCTATATCGGACACGACATGGGTGGCAAACAGCACGATACAATCAGCGGACAGCTCTTTCACCAGCTCCCGCACACGCACTCTCTCTTTGGGATCCAAACCGGCTGTCGGTTCGTCCAGGATCAATAGCTGCGGTTTTCCCAGAATAGCGGAAGCCAGCAAAATCCTCTGCCGCATACCGCCGGAATAACCGCCCAGCTTTTCCTCCAGCCGGTCGGACAGGTTGACCTTTTCGGCGGCCCAGGCCACCTCGCCGGCGGCCTCGCGCCGGGGAATCTTTTTCAGAGCGGCGACATATTGCAGAAAATCCCGGCCGCTGAAGGCGTCATACAGAGCCTGCTGCTGCGGCATATACCCCAGTAGTGCGCGATAGCGCACCCCCATCCTTTCGATCAGCTCTCCGTCCCATTCCACCCGGCCGGCGTCTGCACGCAGGGATAGGGTGATAATGCCGATCAGTGTGGATTTTCCGGCGCCGTTGGGTCCCAGGAGGGCGTACAATCCCGGCTCCAGACTCAAATCCACTTCGTCCAGGGCGCGAATTCGTCCATAGCTTTTGCTTAACCCGCTTATCTGCAGCATACAGCTTCTCCCATTTCATCGGTTGTTAGAGCGTACCGTCCCACTCTACTTCCTCGTGCGTGTAATCCCCGCGCCAAAAGGCGTCTTTGGGGATCCGCCAACAGACCGGGGCCGGCACCATAGAAGTGCTGCCACCCGGCGGCGTATATTCCACTTCTTTTATGCCAACCCAGAGGATGTAGTATCCCGGTGTTTCGGCCGTAAAGCCGGTAAAATAGTCTTCCTCTTCTATCGGCTGGAGCGTTATTTCCTGTACGTCCTGCGTGTCCGTCTTCAGCGCAAAGCACTCATTTTTCGGCGGCGTGGGTTCATAGGCATACGTTTCTGTGTTGTTCTTTATATAGAGCAAACGCCCATCATACAGCGCGTATTCCGGAAAGGTTATATACCCCTCTAAATTCTCCTGCAAGGGTGTCTGTTCGCCGGTCATGGGGTCGCACTGATACAGCGTGCGATCCTGGCGGGAATGAAAATAGAGGGTATCACCGATCATCCGAATCGGATCGGCTTCGCCGCTGGTGGTATCCAGCAGGATTTCCTCTGTTCCGTCCGCGAATGTCCGGGTCAGTATCTTGGTTTCCAAACCATTGTACAGGGCGTCACGCTCCTCTTGGGTGAGCGGATTTTCAGCGGCTGGCAATTCCGCTACCCTGGCATATACGGCACGATCCGGCAGCACGCCCAGCAGTGTGTCGGAGACGGTGGAATATGCATACAGTTCCTCATAGGTATTGTCGGCCAGATTGAGGCGGAGCAGGGCGGCACGATAGCGCAGGGATTCCTCCTCTTCGCTATCGTCCATATAGTCCGCGTCCAGGAATACGCACCCGTCAAGCAGATATCCGCTGCCATAGGTGTATTTGCCGGGGAGGGTGATTACCGCTGTCCGTCCAGTGCCATCGAGCTCGGACGCATACAGATGGCCGTCCTGGTTGAACATATACAGCTTGCCGTTATAAACGAACAAAAAAGCTGTACCAATATTCAAGTTGGCTTCTACATCAATATAGGCGGGGCAGGATTCATCATTATGCTCGCAGTTGGGCTTGTTGCAGAGGGTCATGGTTTCCCCGGTGGCATCATCCATGTACTGCACCAGATAGTAATACGGACCATTTTGCGTGGCTGTTTTGTCGCGCATAGTCAGATAATATAGGCCGCCTTCTGTCATGGCGTTTGAGTCCAGAAAGGCTGCTTCCGTCTGGCCGGCAGGGTCAACGGGATCCGGAATTGTGGCGTCCCCGTCCGTACGGCTTGTAGGTGGCTCCGATGAAGAGGCCGTTTCTGTCTGGCAAGCCGTACAGGACAGTGCCATCAAGCATGCGGCAAAGAGTGCAACGAATTTTCTCACAAGGCATCCTCCTATTCAATCCAAAGAATAGCCGAGTCGGTTTTTATCGCGTCCATAATATCAAGCGTGTATGTTTCTGTAATTGGTACAGCGATCAAATAAACGAAGTGAGAACCTGGCGAATAGGCAGACATATCTATGGAGGATGAAAACGTCGATAGTTTACCAGTCTCTATTTGCATATCATTATACATTATTCCCTCTCTAATTGGAACAAGTTCATGATCTAAGTACAATGAAACCCGATATTTTGTCGTTTTACCAAAGCCTTGAGCTGCGAGGTTCAACGTTTCTCCGTTTTTTACGTGAAATATGGCGCCATCGTTTCCCGATTGATGTAATTGAAAGCCTACATAGTTGTCAAGCAAGTCAATTGTCTGATTGTTTTCATCAGTTTGAATATATTGTTCATGGAGTTCGTCGGGAAGCTCCTGTGTCTGTTGTTCGGTCATAATTTCTGGCAGCGGCACAGGTGAATCCTCCGCCATGATAATGCGATAGGGGAGCATTTGTGCCAGCTTATGATTGTTACCGTAGGTTACCTCTTCGTCCGATGTAATGCGGAATGATGGATTTAATACCGTCATTAGATGCATAGTCATTTCTTCTCCCGCTTTCCCGCCAACAGGAGTAAAAGAAATACGAAGGTCTTGTCTTTCGCCAGGTTTCAGTTTGGTGGACTTCATAACCATATCCTGATCTTCAAATTTATATGGTTGCTGAACACCATTCATATATAGTAAAACTCCCCATTCTGCAGCCACATCACCATTTTGCAGCATCACAGTTACTTCGATCGGAGAGCCTTTATATTCTAACACCATATCCTCAATGGTTTCGGGATAAGGGTCAATGATTCCGTAGTCTAGTGATATTTTGGGTTCATCATCCTCAGCAATTTGACTGGTATTAGGGGCTTCAGAATTACAGGCAGCCAGAAGAGTCATACATACTACGGAATATAAACATAATAAACTTTTCCATCTTTTCATAAGCTCTTCTCCATTTAAAATGTACCGTTGTACTGGCTGCCAAAAGCAGCCAGTACAACGGTACAACACATCACAATATATCAATAGACGATACTTGCATACTCAATATTCGCAGTTGTATATCTTACTTCATGACCTGAGAATACCGCCACTTTCTTATCGTAATCGGTAAAGAAAGAGTTTGTAACGCTGACAGTATTATCTTTCGATGCAGCATAGTTGTACAGTTGTTCACCCGTAGCGTTGTTTTGAACCGTCATATTGGCAATAACCTTTCTTGGATTAGCAGCATTTACAGAGGCTGGCTGTAAAGTTGGTCCAGTTTGTACTTCGCAATGAAGGTTATGGCCACTGTTTCGTGCCGCTTTGATATAGCCGCCCGTTAAAGTCCCTAAGTCCCAATCGACCGAAACATCTTTTTGTACGCCAACCATTGGGTAAATCAACATACCCTTACGATAGTTGTATGAGATATTTCTTTGAGAGCTCACAGACGCCAAAGCGCTTAACGAACCAATAACCGTAATCGCCAAAACAGACAGCAATGAAACCAGTCTTTTTCTAGTTTTACTTTTCATGACCATGCACTCCCTCATTTTATAAATTTTCTTAATGCTTAGGCAGCTTCACTTCGACATTGGAATCGCCTACTTTCCATCGAACAGATAATCGAATAGTTTTGTCATAATATAAGAGTGAGTTAGAGGTTTTATCTTAGTATATCGAAGCATTAATTCACAGAAAATTAACAAATTTATTTTTTCAGGTGCAAATAGTGTCAAAATTTATATCAAAGCCTTGTTTATAATGTCGATTTATGCAAATCGGACTAAGAAATAACATAAAATGATCTCTAATATTGTGTAGGTGATTCTATACTGCGGCCGGGTATAGAGCAATGTTACTGCGAATAAAAAAGACGGAGGTAAAGACAAATGGGTAAAAAGATTCTCGCCTTATTGGGAACGCTATCTATCCTGTTTTGCATGGGAACCCTGTTTGCGTCGGCAGAGTATATTGATCAGGGGACGCGTACTTTTTCTAACATTCTCTGCTATGATGGTGCCACCAGAACCTTGTACCAGAAGTATTCCGAAACATTGAAAGATTCTTTTTACGGGACAACTTTAAGTGGCTTTTGTTCTTTAGAAAAGAATAGCCTGGATACCCCTACATATAAAGAATACTATGCACAAACCATCAACGGTGGTGGAACTGTAACCCCGCGAACTGTTACAATTAAGGTGAGCATATCTGCAGATTCAATTTCCCATAATCAATCAAACCAAAATGAGACAGGCGTTGTTGTTATGGGGTATAGGTATTCTGGGAAAACGTGGACGGCCTTTGTTACTTCTGAGGCCATCTACACTACTAGTACGGTTGAGTATTATCGCGTCAATAACTGGTAATTTTGAAAATGATGAGACGAAAGGCTTAGAAGACATTAGCATATTTGTAGCCTCGGAATCAATTTATACGACAGGCTGATTACGAATCAACAATTGGCAAATCTAATTTTTAGCGGTAAAAGACGATGCTTTTCTATCATGAAGCATCGTCTCTTATTTTTTAAGAGACGTTATGACAACGAGACAGTTTTCTTGAAATCTACGGGTATTAGGGCGCCTCGGTTCAGTACAAATCTCTTCGAAAACTTACTTATGAGGCCATTCCCCCTGCACCGGTTGATGGTGGGAATAAGTTGGTGATATATATATAAATTTTTTCAAAAAGGTATAAATACACTGCGCTCTGTGCCTTGTGGCTTTAGTGAAAGGGCAAAGGTGAGGGCGTATGAAAACGGATTTTTCGCTCGAAGACATCTCCGAGGAATTGCTCGACTATGTGGACAAGTATTTGAAAACCGTTATCAGCAACGCCAAACGACGCTATTACCGAAAAACAAAGCGTCCTCGAAAATACGGCATCGTTTTCGTCGAGCTGGACAAGTACGCCGAAGACCTCCACTATGATGAGCCAGGATTTGAGCAGGCGCTCTGCCAGTTGATCGACGTGCAGGGGGTCAAAATCCCTATCTTAAACCCGGAACTGGCCGATACCCTGCGAAGCCTGACGGAAACGCAAAGGCTGGTTCTGCTGAAAAATGTTGTTCTCAAAATCCCTATGAAACAAATCGCCCTTGAACTCGGCATCAGTATTGGCATGGTGGAAAAACATAAGAATAATGCTATACGCATTATAAAAAGGAGGATGAGCGTCGATGAAGAATAAAGCCTGCTCCTGTCCGATACCGCCGGCCGACCTGATACTGGATCTGATCCGCTCGGCTCCGGAAACGGATAATAAAATTCTTTCCTTATATGATCCCTATATCGGCAAAGCGGCCGTTGAGCCCGTGTATGCGGACGATGGATGCTGCTGCGGCACCCGTCTGAACGAGGATCTCCGGCAGGAAATGCGCATCACCTTCGTGCGGAGCCTGGTACCTCTGCGCAGGAAACTCATACGTTATCTGAACGGTGAGTGTGTTTTAGTCCTTATCGTGCCGCCGCCCGTCTCATAGGACGTCCAGGCCGGTGAGATAGATGTCACTTTGGAACCTTGACAAATATGCTGGAAAGCATCATGGTAATATGCCGCGGAACGATCCGGGGAGCGCGTTGAGAGCGTTAAATCCGCTGCAAGATAGAACAGCGGCGCGACGATCCGGAAGACACTTGCCGCAGGAGCTTGGCGGCGCCGTCTGTGGACGGCCGTAACGATTTTTGTTATGAAGCGGTTCTCTCATGGGACTTTGTGCATCCGATGCACAAAGTCCCGGGGAGCTGTCGGCCGCCGCGGCATATCCCCTGCGGGTGGAACCGAAAAAACCCGTCCACATACAAATGGTTTTTATACAAACTGGTATTTCCGCAAAAAAACCTACAAACGAAATTTGACAAAGCCATAGTGTCCCGTATACTGAAGACATACCCGGTTATCTGGGTTATCGCAGCAAGCTGTCTTGCGACGCCTTCCGTGTCTTCCTATACGGGCTTTGGGGGAGGCGATATGCTTGAGCAAAACAGACAGAACGCTTATGCAGAAGGGGCAGGTACAGCAAGAGCTTGAGCAGGAACAGACGTATATGGTTGGCAATACTACCTTTATTGTAGAGCCGAAATTCCGTGCTGACAGTCAGGAAACTTTAGGGTCTGTTCTGCTCAAGCTCATGCAGAATGAAATCGACAACACATAAGCAGCTGCGATTCTATCTCCTGGTACTGTTTATTTGGCTGCGGGAAGGAGGCATTATGAAGCGGTCAAATAGTAAAAATAAGCGAGACTTAACAGCATTTCTTTATGAGCGTCTATCTCGTGATGATGATTTGGAGGGTGAGAGTTACAGCATAGCCAATCAAAAAAAGCTGCTGATGAAAGTGGCAAAGGAAATGGGATATACAAACCTGGTGCATTTCTGCGACGACGGCATCTCCGGCGTGACCATGAAGCGGCCTGCCTTTTGCGATATGCTGCAACAGCTCCAGGATGGCAAAGCTGCCGCTGTATTCGTAAAAGACCTTTCCCGCCTGGGCCGCAACTATATCGAGGTTGGCCGGCTTACAGAGGAATTCTTCCCGGAATACGACATACGGCTGGTAGCAGTGTCGGACAACATCGATACCTTTGAAGGCGACAACGAGCTGGCACCTATTAAAAATCTGTTTAATGAATGGTACGCCCGCGACATCAGTAAAAAGCGGCGGATCAGCAACAAAATCAAAGGCAGTTCCGGTGAACCCTTGAGTGCTCCTCCTTATGGCTATATGAAAAATCCGGAAGACCCCAAGCACTGGATCATAGATGAAGATGCTGCCAGGGTTGTCAGGAGCATTTTTTCATGGTTTTTAGATGGGATAGGAACCGAGCAGATCGCCGTCAGATTAACCGAGCAAAAGGTGTTGACCCCCATGGAATATGCCCTCAGCAAAGGCGTGAAAAAGCCCGGCAAGCGAACATATGACGATCCTTGTCATTGGAACTCGTCAACCGTATGCAAAATCCTTTCTACGCAGGAGTATTGCGGCGACGTCATCAATTTCAAGACCTATTCCAAGTCCTATAAAAATAAGAAACGTTACCGCAACGCTCCGGAAAATAGGATGGTCTTCCTCGATGTGCACGAACCGATTATCGAACGGGAGACCTTTGAGAGAATCCAGGAAAAGCGAGGCAAGGTGCGAAAGCGCAAGACAGCGAACGGAGAGAAGAATATGTTTTCCGGTATCCTGGTCTGTGCGGACTGCGGCCGAAATATGCACTTCCATTTTAACCAGGGCAACCCGGATATTCAGTATTTCAGCTGCTCCGGTTATAACATGGGAAAAAGAAAATGCTGCGACTCCACCCACTATATCCGGGTGGACTTCCTGGAAAATGTCGTATTAAGTGAAATCCGGCGGCTGACGCGTTTCGCTTGCCACCATGAGGAAGAATTCATCGCCACGGTTTCCGACTATTCCAAAAAGAGTATGGAAACCGATCAGCGGGTTCGGCAAAACGAGTTAAAGGCCCTGATGGCTCGGGACAAAGAACTGGATATGCTGTTCGAGAAAATCTACGAGGACAATGCAACCGGTAAAATTTCCGATGATCGATTCGCGAAGCTTTCCCGGAAATACGAAGAGGAACAGGCATCGATTGTGGAGCGGATCGACTATCTGAAAGAAGCCTTTGACGAAGCCAACGCGAAAGCAACCACCACAGAGACCTTTATGGCGGCTGTCAAAAAGTATACTCGTATAAAAAAATTGACGCCGCGTGTCTTAACCGAACTCATTGACCGTATAGAAGTATACCAGGCAGAAAACACACCGGGCGGCCGTACACAGCGAATCCGCATTGTCTATAACTGCATCGGTTCTATTCAGATCCCGGATGAGATGAATATTCCTCTTCCTCAAATCACGATGAAGACCCGGAGAGGGGTCGTTGTGACATACGATCCGACACCGGCCGCTGCCAGTTAAGCTGGCAAAATGAGCACAAAAAAGCGAGTGTCCTTATAGGATGCTCAAATCCTATAAGGACACTCGCTATGGTGCGGATAAGAGGACTTGAACCTCCACCGAGTTGCCCCGATTAGAACCTGAATCTAACGCGTCTGCCAGTTCCGCCATATCCGCATATACAATTTTGCCGGTGCCTTTCAGCGCCTGTCTCTCAGCGACGAATGTTATTATACCCACCTGTTCGGCGTTTGTCAATAGGTTTTTGAAAAAATCTTGTCTTGCTTCTTCCATGCTTCAAAAAGCGGGTTCAGACGGCCGTCAGCGCGGGATTCACAGCCGCCGGCCTTCTTCCCTTTTTCCTGAAAACCGATTATAATGGAGAAGATAAAAGAGAAAAAAGGATGAGACACCGCGTATGACGACAAACAGATATGCAGACGACCGTCCCTTGCCCAAACGGCCCGCGCTGCCCCGGCGTTTCCGCGATTCCCCGATACTGCAGGGAATCGGAGCCGGGCTGGCCGCCGGGCTGGTTACGGTCTCCTTCCGGGCGGCGCTGGAGGGGGCGGACAAGCTCCTGCGCACGGCCCTGGATTTCGGAAGCCGCCGTCCCTGGTTCATTCCCCTGTGGTTTGTCCTGCTGCTGGCAGCGGCCGGAGCTGTTACGCTGCTGCTGCGGTGGGAACCCTTGATCTCCGGATCCGGTATCCCACAGGTAGAGGGCGAAATGCAGGACCGCATTCACCAGGTTTGGTGGCGGGTGCTCCTGGCCAAATTTGTCGGCGGCGTGCTGACAATCGGCGCCGGCCTGTCCCTTGGGAGGGAAGGCCCATCGATCCAACTGGGGGCAATGGCGGGCAAGGGAACGTCGCGGCTCATCGGACGGGGACTATCGGAGGAAAAGCTGCTGACCACCTGCGGTGCAAGTGCGGGGCTGGCCGCCGCCTTCAACGCGCCGCTGGCCGGCATCCTCTTTCCGCTGGAGGAGATCCACAAACGCTTTTCAGCGCAGGTCCTGCTTTCCACCATGGCTTCCTCCGTCACCGCCGGCTTCATCTCCCGCCTCGTATTCGGTCCGGGACCGGTGTTTGACCTTCCCGCCGCGCCGGCGATGCCGCTGAACCAATACGGGTTGGTGCTCCTTTTGGGAGGGCTGGCCGGGCTTGTGGGGGCCGGCTACAACTTCTGCGTGGAGAAAGCCCAGAACCTGTACGACCGAATCCGGCTGCCGTATATAAAAACCGCGCTCCCCTTCCTTTTGGCCGGGGCCCTCGGCTTTGTCTACCCGGCCGTGCTGGGCGGAGGGCATGGCCTGGTCGGCCAGGTCACAGCGGGGATGGCCCTCTCCGCCCTTCTGACGCTGTTCGCCGTCAAGTTCCTGTTCTCCATGGCCAGCTTCGGCTCCGGAGCACCCGGCGGTATTTTCCTTCCGCTGCTGGTGCTGGGCGCGCTGACCGGCGGCATCTTCAGCGGACTTCTCTCTCGGCTCGGCCTTTCGAACGAGCTGCCGCATTTTGTGGTTTTGGGAATGGCCGGCCTCTTCGCCGCCATTGTGCGGGCGCCCGTAACCGGCATTATTTTAATCAGTGAAATGACCGGAAGCTTCTCCCATCTGCTTACCCTGTCTCTGGTATCCCTGACCGCGTATATCGTGGCGCAGCGGCTTCGGCCCGAGCCGATTTATGACCAGCTTCTCCATCGTTTGCTGCGGAAGAAAGAAGCCGAGACCACCCGGCCGGCGGACGTGGGCGAAGACGCGGGCAAAGATGCGAGCGAAGATGCGAGCGAAGACATGGGCAAAACGGAATAGAGTCGACAGGGGACGGATGCGGCCCGGCGGGAAGCTCTCTCCTGTTCCCGCGGCGGCTTCCTGTTTTCTCCGGTTTCTTTTTCCGTTTTTCTTCCTTTTCCTCCCTTTTTCTCCCTTTTTCTCCTCTCCTCCTCTCCTCCTTCCCCTTCTTCACCGTCCCGGGCAGCATGCCGCACCGCTCTGCCGGTTTAAGGGAGGGACCCCGGTTCCGTCATCTTCCATTTTTGCTTCTTTTCCTGTACGCCGCTGACCACTCCTGACCACTCCTGACCGCTTCTGAACACTGCTGAACGCCGCGCCTGCGGGAAGCGCAGGGGGCAGAGGCTCCGCCGCCGGGCGCGTTCTCCGCCAGAACGGACTCCCCTCTTCCCCTCTTCCCCCCCTTCCCCCATTGCCAACGGCGGGATAGCGGCCAAAGAGCGAAGAGGTATTTCGAACTTCCGAAAAGTGCGGAAATCCGCCCGTTTTTGAAAGATTTTCACAACGGTTGACAGGAAATCCCGGAAAGTGTAGAATGAATTTACGGCATTGCCGAGGGAAAGGAGCCGCCCCATGATCGATGTGCAGACCGTAATCGACCGTATAACCTCCCTGGCGCGAAAACGCGGCGTCAGCATCAATCAGGTCCTGCGGGAAAGTCATCTGAATAAAAGCGTGCTGGACAACATGAAGCGCGGTTCCATGCCCTCGGCGGACAAGCTGGCGGCGCTGGCGGATTATTTCGGCTGTTCGGTGGATTATCTGCTCGGGCGGATCGACACACCGTCCCTCTTTCCGGACAAACCTGCCGGGAAGAAGGCGGCGGATGCCGTGCCTGCTCTGACGGCGGACGAAATCGCCCGCCTGCGGCAGCTTCTCGGCGGATAACGCCGCTTCGTCCATCCATCTTGAATGGCTCACAGCCGGAAAGGCAAGGAAACACCGATGATCTGCCCGAAATGCGGCAAAGACTTTACAGGCAATTACTGCCCCTCCTGCGGCCGGGAGACTGCGGAAGAATCCGGCGAGAACAACCGTTTCCACGGGCAGGAGCCGAAGAGAGAAGAAAGCCTGCCCGGCGGAAGCGCGCCGGACAGGCCGGATACAATGGAAACGAGTTACATACACCGGCAGGCCGGTTCCTCCTCCCCCCGCCCCAGCCACTGGCTGCGCAACGCACTGGCGGCGACGGCGATTTTGGCCCTGCTTTCCGCCGGTGCGGCGGTGGCCGCCCAGCAATACGGCGGCGCATGGGGGCTCCGCCTTCCGACGGCGGACGTTTCGTCCGTCGTGGAGGGAACCCCCTATGAGGAAACCCTCCCCAGCGGCCATTATGTGGTCGGCGTCGACATCCCCGCCGGGGTATATACCATTATCGCCCGGAAGGGCGCAGGCAGGCTGTTCACCGCGCAGGGCGTACTGGACGCGGAACTGGTCGCCGAGGGCGGGCCGGAAACCATCTGCGGTTTTGACGGGGTCGCGCTGACGGTCGGCGATACCATGACCGTCACCGGGATGACCGTCCGGGTGGAGGGAACGGCCAACGGCTCCACCTCCTCCCGCAGCAATACGGCCACCAAGGCCGTTACGCTGGCAGTCCTCAGCGCGTCGGAGGAGACAGGGACAACGACAGGGCCGTCGTCTGCCGGCCCGTCCGATACGACGGACGCCTCCGGCGCGGCAGGGAACACCGATCCGGCTGGGACCGGCGATTCATCGGCTGTGCAGGGAGCGGAACCTGCGGAGCCGGTTTCTCCGTCTCCGGCCCCGTCTTCGGCCCCCTCCGCGGTCTTCACCGCGGGAACGGATTTTCCGGCAGGGGTCTACACGGTCAAGGCGCTGCGCGGCAGCGGCGAGGTATCTGCCGGCGCGGTGGAAAACGGCGGCATCCAGGCTGCCATGTCTTCGGAGGAAGAGGAAGGGACCGTTCAGGAATTCCGCAATGTCAACCTGACGGAGGGTCTGGAACTGACTGTGACCGGGCTGGATATCCAGCTGGTGCCCAGCCTATAGGACGCTGATCAACCGAAGCGGCAGCCGAGTCCGGCTGCCGCTTCGATCGATCCTGCTCCGTCCGGGGGCGTAGCCGCCGCCCCTTAAAAGGCGACGATCACGCCGCCGTCGTTGGCATACATGGTGGAAAGCGCGCCAGTCGGCATCAGCAGGATCTCCCGCAGCGCGGCGCATTTTTCCAGCAGCGCTCTTTTTAGTGCCTCCGCCCGTTCGGGACAGTTGCAGTAGGCCAGCACCAGACGGAGGGACTTTTCCTCCGCTTGAGCCGTGAGTTCCGCCACCGTCTGCGTCAGCTTGCGCAGCGAGTTCTGAATGCCGCGCGCCTTGGCGACCAGCTTGATGTCACCGTGTCCGTTATCCCCCATGATCGGACAGAGGGACAGCACCGAGGCCAGCAGCCCCGAAACCTTGCTCAACCGCCCGCTTTTGACGAAATTGCCCAGATCCTCCAGGACAAACAGGGTCCGCATTTTAGAGATGTACGCGTCGGCCAGCGGGATGATTTTCTCAAAGTCCATCCCCTGCTCGATACGGTCGTGCAGGAACAAAGCAAGCTGAACCTCCCCTGCCGAGGCGCTTTCGGAGTCGAAAACATGAATCTTTTTTTCCGGATAATCCTCCCGCACCAGATCCGCCGCGACCCGCGCCGCATTGTAAGACCCGCTCAGTCTGCTGGACAGAGTGACGACGAAGCACTCCTCCGCTGCGCGCATATGCGCGGCATACTCCTCCGTCGAAGGACAGGAGGAGCTGGCCCCCTGCTTGGAGCGGGCCATATCCGCGATGAGAGCGGGAATATCCGCCGTACCGTCATCGACGTATTCCGCACCGCCCGCCACCCGGACCTTCAAGGGGGCGACCCGGGCGTCGATTTTCTCCCGGAGCTCCGGCGTCAGGTCACAGCAGCTGTCAACAATGAGTTGGATTCTCGCTTTTTCCATGTTCGGCCTCCAGAAAATGGATTTGATGATTTGGACGCAGCGGGCAGTGCCCGGCGGCCCCATATATTCCCCAATATATTTATAGTTTTTGCTTTTCATTTTATTATCTGGTTTCGAAAACCATATTATCACATAATTCAAATCCCGTCAATGCCTATCCATAGTATTCCAGAAGATTTCCCCTCCATTCCCATATCCGGAAACAAAACGGGCCTGTCCCTGTGCATATCCTTCGGGATTCCCCCTGTTTTGTGAACCGTTATTCGATCGGGGACGGAAGGCCCTTTCGCCGTGCGGAAAAACCATGCACTGCCGGACGGGGATTCCCCACGGTTTCGCTGCCTCGATCCGCCCGCTTGTTGTTTCCCTCGATATTATTTCCGCTTCGGAACGGCAAAACGGGGTGACCGGCGCCGTTTTGAGGAAACCGCCGTTCGCGCCGGGGAGGCGCCGGACCGCGATGCCGGCAGCCCTAGATCTGCCGGCCATATGAAAGGGCTGCCGCAATATGCGGCAGCCCTTTTCTGCAAAACCACAGGACGCGCTATACGCCGAACAGCAACAGATCATAGAACGAGTACGCCGCATTGTACGCGAACACGGCAGCGACAGCGCCTAACAAAAACAAGGCGGGAAAGATCCACCAGACACGCCGACCGAGTCCACGCGCCCTGATTTGGTGGACGTTCAAAGCACACAGGAGCACAAGGAGAAGGAGCAGCGCCCCCAGCAGAAGCCAGCCTATGGGAACAAACATTTCCCCCTCCGGATTGTTTCCATTCCCCTTCGTGCGGTTTAGGGCGACGGCAAGAAGCGGCGGCAAAACCCAAAACAGAGCAAACCCAACAGCCCCATCAAGCAGCCCCAGAAGGATGGTTTTCAGCCGGGTATTCGCCCGTTTATTCAATTTTGGAGATTTTCTCATTTTCCCATTCCTCCATTCTCCCTGTCTCCCTGTCTCCCTGTTTCCATCAATTCCCCTCAATTTCCCCACTTTTTCCTCTTCCCCTTATTTTCCTCGTTTTCAACCGGACGAGCAAAGGGGCGGCCGTGCCAGATAGTTCCCGGCGGGCGTTCCGCCAAGCCGCCGGGAAAGCGCGGGAGTGAGGCAAAGCACCGACCGCCCTCCATTGCCATGTTCCCATAGATTTCACAGCATGCAAAAAAACGCAAGAGGAAGCCAAGGAAAGCCCGGGGAAGCCAAGGGAAGCCAGGAAACGGAAAGAGCGCGCCCTGCCGGCGGCAGAATTATACAGCATCATCCGCCGCCTCGTGCGCAGACGACGCTCCCTATTCCGCTCCGCGGCGCCCCGGGCCGCTCTCCCGCAGGGCTGCCAGAAGCGCCTCCTTTTTATTGGGCAGCCGGCCGTCGATCACGCCGTCCAGCAGGAAGCGGAGCGTCCGGCCGACCGCCGGTCCCTCCGGCAGTCCGGCAGCGAGCAGATCCCGTCCGTTCACCGCCAGGTCCTTCAGCCGGAAACAGTCCTGTTGCTGCAAAACAGATTCCAGCGTCGCCTCCAGCCCGTCAAGCATCGCCAGCCGGGGCGGCCGATACGCAGGGGCCTGCGCCAGCGTATCCGCCCGCTTAACCTCCAGCAGGCGGCGGAAGTCCCCCTCCCCCAGCCGGTTGAGCCAGCGGCGGACAAAGCGCGGGTCGTTTTCCGCCGGGATATCGTGCAGCTTCACCAGCCGGTCAATCCGTTCGCGGGTTCCGGTGTCGAATTTCAGGCGGCGCATCGCCTGATCGGCCAGCCGCTCGCTCACCGCCGGATGCCCCGGAAAATGGCCGATGCCCTTCTCGTCCTCCCGGTAGGTCGGCGGTTTGCCGCTGTCGTGGAAAAGCAGCGTCCACCGCACCGCGGAATCCGGCGCCGAAACCTGCAGCGCGTGCAAAGTGTGCTCCCACACGTCCCAGCAGTGATGCGGATTGTTTTGCGCAAACCCCCGCATCGGGGCGATCTCCGGCAGCACGCCGGCGAGCAGGTCCGCGAACTCCCGCAGGACCCGGGCGGCGTCCGAGCCGGTCAGCAGCCGGCTCAGCTCCGCGTTTACCCGCTCCGCCGCAACCGAACGCAGCCCTCCCTGCTCCTCCCGCATGGCGCGGGCTGTCTGCGGTTCCACCGTGAAGCCGCAGACAGCGGCGAAACGCAGCCCTCGCAGGATGCGGAGCGCATCCTCCCGAAAGCGGCGGGCGGGGTCGCCCACGCAGCGGATCCGTCCGGCGGCAAGATCCTCCCGGCCGCCGAAGCGGTCGGTCAGCCCCCTCGCCGGATGCCAGGCCATGGCGTTGATGGTGAAGTCCCGCCGGGCCAGATCGTCCTCCAGTCGCCGCACAAACGCCACCCGGTCAGGATGGCGGCCGTCCGCGTAGCCGGTTTCGGTGCGGTAGGTGGTCACCTCGATGGGCTCTCCCTCCAGAACCACTGTTACTGTGCCGTGCCGGATTCCGGTCTCAAGCACCATACAGTCCGCAAAGCAGCGCAGGGTTTCCTCCGGCCGGGCGGAGGTGCCGATATCCCAGTCGTGAGGACGCCGGCCCAGCAGCGCGTCCCGCACGCAGCCGCCCACCGCACAGGCATCATATCCCTGGGCCTCCAACCGGGCGATCACCCTTTCCGCCCGTTCATTCCGCGGAAATTCCACTGGCATGTGTCCTCCTCTATTCCCCGACTTGTCTTCCTTCTGATTCCTTCTTTTGCGCTGCTCTGTTCTTTTCTATTCTGTCCCGATCTGCCCTGTTCTGTCCAACTCTCCCGTGTTATTCTCTATATTTCTTCCCCGCTTCTTCCCCGGTCTGTTCCCGTCTTCCTTTCCTTCGCGGCACTTTGCGGCACTTTGCGACAATTCACGCCGCTTCACTCTGTCTCACTCTGCTTCACCCTTCTCTCTCCTTCCCTCTCCTTTCCTCTCCGCCGTCAGAAAAGCCGCAGCTGCCCGGTTCGGGCGGACGCCGCCCTGCGCGGTACGATCACATCCTCATCTCCCGGACGGCCGAGAAGCAAAGGAGAGGCCGGATCGTGCCGGGCGTGATTCCCCGCGGCCGTTTTCACGGAAGCGTTGGCATAGCAGTACACGCAGCCGTGTGGACAGGTCGCGTAGGCGCCGATGTCCACGCTTTCGGCACAGCCGCAGCCCGGCCGCTGTCCCGCATCCCGCTTTGTCCGCAGGGAAAAGCCGCCCAGCCGTTCCAGCCGGCAGGGGTCTATGCAGGCGCCGGGCAGAATGCCGGCCGCCTCCCGAATAGGCTCCTCACAGCAGGAACGCAGCCGCAGCCCGGTTTTCGCCGCCGTCTCGGCAAAGGAGAGCGCCAGTTCCCGCTGCACCGGCGGGGGAACCGCCCGGTCGGCCAGCCCCGCCGAGCGGCTTCGCGCCCGCGGGTACAGGTCGAGGAAGCTGAACACGCATTCGTCTGCCGCCCCGGCCAGCTCCTCCGCCATCCAGGCAAAGCGTTCCCGGTGCCAGGCGGCGGTACAGGCGGCGTTCACCACCACCGGGTCGTACCGCCAGACCGCCCGGCCGGGTCCCCGTTCCCGAACCAGCCGCCGGAACAAGGCGAGCAGCCCCGCTTTCGGCGGCAGTCCCGGCTCCATCTCCGGCCCGTAAGGGGTGATCGTAAACTGCACATAATACGGCACCCCCCAGCTCTCCAGCAGGTCCAGCGCCGCCCGGCCCGGGCCCTCCAGCAGCGGAGCGGGGTTCTTGCTCCAGAACACTACCCCGTCCAGAACCTCCGCCGACAGCGGCACGCGGCTGAGCCGGTGGGGCCGGAACGGTCCCCGTGCCAAAGCATACCCTTCCCGGAGGCGGCGGTAAAACCACTCCGTGTAAAACGCCGGCAGATCGGTCCGCCGGCTGGCGCTGAGGATCATGCTTCTGCCCTCTTTTCCCCGCTTGTGCCGATTCCGTGGTCCCGGTTATCCCGGTTATCCCTGTTTTCCCCGTCGTCTGCCGATCCGGCCTTCTCCTGCACCGCCGCCCTTCGGAGAGCGCGGATGCGCGCCTTGGCCTCCGGCCCCACCTGCCGGGATTCCAGGATTTTCTGCAGCGTTTTCCGATAGGTCTCCCCCCGCAGCGCGCCGCCGCGCAGGTACGCTTCGGTCCGCTCCGGGAACGCGGCGTAGCACAGGGACGCAGCCCAAGCGACCGCCATGCGCGCATAATAGCCCGGATGGCTCACCCCTGCCAGCAGCGCAAGGGTCTCCTCCAGCGCCTCTTCGTCAATATAATAAAACAGCCGCATCACCACAGCGAAGCGCACGTCAAATTCCCGCGCGGAGGTCCAGTACGGCGTCAAAAACGCCGCCACCGCCTCCCGGTCCTCCCCCGCCGCCTTCCACCCGGCGCAGAAGCTGTCGCAGACCGACCAGTTGTCGATTGCGGGGACGAAAGCGGCGGTATGGGCCAGCCGCTCGCCCATCGGCATCGGCGCACAGCCGATTACCATGCCGCGCAGCATGGTTTCCTCAAACGCCGGGTCCTGCACGTCTGCGGCGGCGGAGAGATAGCCGCGCCAATCCCCTTTGGCGATTTCCGCGGCCAGCCGCCGCAGGAGGGGAAGCCGAACGCCGAGCAGGTTTTCCGTTCCCGGCAGGAGGGAGGCGGAAAACCGGCGGAAAGGTTCTTCCGCGTGCGCCGCGAGCCAGGCGCGGACCGCCGCCGGGTCGGTCGAGTCGGGCCGGGCCGCCCTTCTTCGGCCTGCCTGTCCTTCCATACTGACTCCTCCCTGCTTTACCGGCGGTCCTGCAAAGGACCGCCTTTCTACTATGTGAGATGCGCTTCAAAGCCGGAACTGTAGGTCACCGCGCCGTCGCCGGCGACCCAGACCGCCTCGGTGTCCGGCAGGGATTCCACCAGCGCCCGCCCCTCCTCCACCGTCATGCAGAACAGCGCGGTGGAAAGGGCGTCCGCCCGGGCGGAGTCGCCGCACAGCACGCTGACGGCGGCCATATGACGCGGGGGCACTCCCGTGCCGGGGTCGATGATGTGGGCGTAGCGGATCCCATCCACTGTATAATACCGCTGATAATCCCCGCTGGTCACCAGGGCGCGGGAACCGCTCAGCCCTACCTTAAGCAGCAGCCGGTCGGCGTCGGCGGGGTCCTGCACCCCGACCTCCCAGGGGGTGCCGTCTCCCCGGACGCCGATGGTCCGGATATTGCCGCCCGCGTTGATCAGCGCGCCGTCCACGTCGTATTTCTCCGCACGCTCCTCCATCCGTTGGGCGGCCTGCTCCACGGCATAGCCCTTTCCCACCGCCCCCACGTCGATCTGGAGGAGGGAATCGGCCAGGAACACCGTGGAGGCCCCCCGGTCGATCTGAATGTCCGCCGGGTCGGCGTGGGCCATCGCCTCCCGGAGCTCCCCGGCCGGCGGGAGGGCGGCGGAGGCCGGGTCGGCCATCCCCTGCGCGCGGTATTCGCTCCACAGGGACAGCGCCGCCCCCATGGCAATATTGAGCTTTCCGCCGGTTTGCTCACCTATCGCCTTTCCCATCTCCAGAAGGTCGAGAATCCGGCCGTCCACCTCCACGGGCGCCGCCGCCCCCAGCCGGTTGACGGTGCAGAGGTTGTTCATCCCCTCGTATTCGTGGTACACATCGAAAAGCCGATGGTATTCCTCCAGCTCGGCATAGAGGTCGTCCGCCCACTCGTCAAACGCCTGTCGGCTGCCCGCATAGGCACGGACTGTGACGACGGTGTCGAACAGGGTGACAAACTGCGTGGTATACAGCTCCCGCCGCCGTTCGCAGCCGGCCAGCAAGGCGGAAAGAAGCAGCAGCCCCGCCGCCAGAGAAAACAACCGTTTCATTTCATTTTGCCCCTCCCGACAGACGGAACCGCACACGCCGCCCGCCCTGTCCTCTCAGTTTACCGCGCGTTTCCCGTTCTGTCAATTTTGCTTTTCGGCGGGACGGAGCCTCCCTTTTCCCCATCTCTGCCCAAAAGCGGGCGTTCTTAAAGAAACTTTCCCCCGAAAAGACCTTGTGATTCTTTTCAAAACAGGATATAATGAGAAAAACACCGGACTTTGCGTCCTGTTGACTTTGTCATTCCGTTATCACAGCATGGAGGAACCAAACCATGGACGATCCGTTTACCAGCCTGGGACAGGAGATCAACCGCACCGTCCAAAAGGTGCTGGATCCCAAGAATCTGGAGGACTTGGGCGCGGCCATCCACAACACTGTGCGCCGGACCACTCAAAAGGTGGCCGAGGGAGCAAAGCGTGCGTCGGAGGGTGCGCGGGCCGCGGCGGAAAACGCCCGACAAAATGCGCAGGAGCCTTCTTCCGCGGCGGATGCCGGCAGCGGGCAGGCACAAACGCCGCCGTATTCCTATTATCAGACGCCGCCCGCTTCCCCATCTTCACAGCCCGCGTATGCCTTTCTCGCCTATGCCCCGCGGGGAAAGGCCGGCACCCCGGGCCGGGTCAGCAGCGTGCTGCTGATTGTCTTCGGTTTCCTGGGCGGGGTCCCGATGGCCATCCTCTCCCTGATCTTCTGGGGCATCGCTTTGGCCGGCTTCAGCCGTTACCTGGTGACCCCCGCGGCCGTACTGACCTTGCTGACGCTGGTGTTCATGGTGATGATCCTCTGCGGCTTTTCCATACACCGGCGGGTCCAGAGGTTCACCCGGTATCAGGCGGTCATACAGGGCAGGAGCTTCTGCGAAATCGCGGAGTTGGCGGCCGCCACCGGCCGGGACGCCGGCTTTGTCGTAAAGGACCTTGAGAAAATGGTGCACGCCCGGATGTTCCGGGAGGGGTATTTCGACCCCGAAAAGACCTGCTTTATGCTGGATTACGCCACCTTCCAGCAGTATCTGCAGGCGCGGGAGCGGCAGCGGCGGGAAGCGGAGGAGGAGCGCCGCCGCAGGGAGCGGCTGGACGAAGACCCGGAGCTGGCCGCCATCCAGCAGATGATGGAGGAAGGCAACGCCTACCTGACGAAAATCCGGGAGATCAACGCCGCCCTTCTCGAGGAGGAGGCCGCCCGGAAACTGGAAGCGCTCGAAGACGTGGTGGGAAGGATCTTCGTCTATGTGGAAAAGCATCCGGAGAAGCTTCCGCAGATCCGGAAATTCCTCTGCTACTACCTGCCGACCACCCTCAAGCTGGCGGAAGCTTACCGGGACCTGGACGAACATGACCCGGCCGCCGAAGGGGTGGAGGAATCCAAGCGGGAAATCCGCGAGGCGCTCGGAAAAATCAACGCCGCCTTCCAGCAGCTGCTCAGCAACCTGATGCAGGACGACCTGTTGGACCTTTCCGCCGACATTTCGGCGCTGGAAACCATGTTCGCGCAGGAGGGGCTGACCGGCCGCAATCTCCGCCCGGACAAATAAACCGTCGTATCCCGGCTCTTTCCGGAGCCGGATCCTTCCATTTACCAAACTGTTAAGGAGGAACCCGTCATGTCCGATCCGTTTCAGGAAATCCAGCAGACCCCTACCCTGACGCTGACCCCCGATCAAGAGGCCGTTCCCGCATCGACCGTCCCGGCGCCGGCTGTTCCGGCTCCGACGGAGGAAGCGCTCGCCCCCATTGAGGAAACCAAGCTTTCCGAACAGGAGCAGAAAATGGTGGAGGAGTTCATCCCGAAGATCGAGCTGCGGGACTCCAACTTGGTCCTCCAGTATGGCTCCGGCGCCCAAAAGAAGATTGCGGACTTTTCCCAGAATGTGCTGGAGGGTGTCCGCACCAAGGATCTGGGCGAGATCGGCGAGATGCTCACCGGCGTGGTGACCGAGCTGAAAAGCTTTGACGTCGAGGAGGAAAAGGGTCTGTTCGGCTTCTTCAAGCGCAGTTCGAACAAGCTCACCGCCATGAAAGCAAAATACGACAAAACCGAGGCAAACATTGACAAAATCTGCCGGGCGCTGGAGGACCATCAGGTCCGGCTCTTCAAGGATATCTCTCTGCTGGACAAGATGTACGAGCTGAATACCGTGTATTTCAAGGAGCTCTGCCTGTACATCATCGCCGGCAAGAAGAAGCTTGAGATGGTGCGCAGCGGCGAACTGGCCGCCCTGACCGAAAAGGCGAAGAGCAGCGGCCTCCCGGAGGATGCGCAGGCTGCCAACGACCTCGCCGCCCTGTGCGACCGCTTTGAGAAAAAGGTTCACGACCTGGAACTGACCCGGATGATCTCCATCCAGATGGCCCCCCAAATCCGCATGGTGCAGAACAACGACACCATGATGTCGGATAAGATCCAGTCCACCCTGGTCAACACCATCCCGCTCTGGAAAAGCCAGATGGTGCTCGCTCTGGGGCTGGAAAACTCCCGCCAGGCGGCCAGCGCCCAGCGGGCGGTCACCGACATGACCAACGAGCTGCTGCGGAAAAACGCGGAGGCGCTCAAGACCACGTCGGTGGACATCGCGCGGGAATCGGAACGCGGAATTGTGGATATCGAAACCCTGCAGCACACCAACGAAACCCTGATCTCCACGCTGGATGAGGTGATCCAGATTCAGGAGGAGGGCCGTCAGAAGCGCCGCGAGGCGGAGCAGGAACTCGCGCGGCTGGAAACCGAGTTGAAGAACAAGCTGCTGGACATTCGGAAATAACGGCATCGGGCGGCGCTGTTTTCAGCGCCGCCCGTTTTTATGTCGCTTTAGCGGCGGCCTGTAAGTGTAATGCGGCGCATACTCTCCCCTTTGGGGGAAGCCTGCGTTGGCCTTTTCAAAGCCTGTGCAAACCACCTCTTCCGTGGTGGCTTTGATTCTGTCCCGCCGCTCGTCCCTGTGCCGGATGCGGACGGACAGTGGACGGGAACGAACGTCGGGCGCGCTCCCGTGCGGATTCGCAGGAAAGGAGACGACACGGCGCCCGCACGGCTTTGCGCAGGGTTTGGCGGCTTTCCGGCCCGCCGTGCCGGTACGGGGCGGGGCGGGACAGCCCCCTTCCCAGCGCGCAGACCGGTTTCCCCGTGACCGCCCTGCCGGTCAATTTTCCGGGTATTCCTGGGTATCCCCGGGTATACCTGGGGATGCCCGGGTAACCATAGGTATATCTGGGCAGGCCCGGAATCGACGCGGTTGCCGCGCTGGCGGAGGATCTCCCTTTCTCCTTCCCCCTTCCCCTCCCTTCCCCTCCCTTCCTCGGCCCCTCCGGAGCCCCGTTTAAAAACCGGCATATGCGGCGGCTTCACCCCCTTTTCGCCGGGAATCCGAACGCTGCCGGGAAAGGGGAAATGGGGGCCGGCCCTTTTTTTCGTGTCTCTTCGTGTAATCCAGTAGTGCGTCGCTGGCGTGCGGCTCGGCCGGCGCCTAATCCTGCCGACCTGCCGGCGCCGATTTCCCCTCCACGACAGACAGCGGAGAGCCCTCCGGTACCTGTATGAAAACACCGGACGGAGAGTTTGACTTATCAATTTATTTTCCGTTTATTGTTCTATTTATGGTGTTTTTTTGAAATTTGTTGTATACTATAGTTATGAGCCGACAAAACATCTGCACTGGCCGTGCCATAGGCAGGGACGGAGCGGAGCTTTTTCGGCCGCCGGATAAGGAGGGGTTTTGCAGTATGGACACAATGGTTTTTTCTGCGCTGGGTTCGGTTGCGGCGCTGGTCTTTGCGGCGATTATGTTCCTGCGGGTTAAGCGACAGCCGGAGGGGTCGGAGGAGATGGCCCGCATTTCTTCCGCCGTCCGCAAAGGGGCCAACGCCTATCTGAAGCGGCAGTATCTCGGCGTCGGCCTCTTCTTCCTGGTCGTATTTGCGCTCCTTCTGATTATGGCCCTGTGCGGGCTTCTCAGCTTTTTTACACCGTTTGCATTTGTTACCGGCGGCGTTTTTTCCGGCCTGTCCGGCTTTATCGGCATGCGCACCGCCACCATGGCCAATGCCCGCACCGCCAACGGCGCGGCGCACAGCCTGAACCGCGGGCTGAAGATCGCCTTTTCCGCCGGCTCGGTCATGGGCTTTACGGTGGTGGGACTGGGGCTGCTGGACCTGAGCTTTTGGTACTTTTTCCTGCGCTTCTGGTACACCGTGGTGGACCCGGTCGCCTCGCAGGAAATCCTGATACAAAACATCACCTCCAACATGCTCACCTTTGGGATGGGCGCATCCAGCATGGCGCTGTTCGCCCGGGTGGGCGGCGGCATTTTCACCAAGGCGGCGGATGTCGGCGCCGACCTGGTGGGCAAGGTGGAGGCCGGCATCCCGGAGGACGATCCCCGCAATC
The DNA here is from genome assembly GCA_904419875.1 of Candidatus Avimonas caecicola. Classification (GTDB taxonomy): domain Bacteria; phylum Bacillota; class Clostridia; order Oscillospirales; family Acutalibacteraceae; genus Avimonas; species Avimonas caecicola. The sequence continues at coordinate 34,041 of CAJFTG010000019.1, forward strand.
CGGCCGTGATCGCGGACAATGTAGGGGATAACGTGGGCGACGTGGCCGGCATGGGCGCCGATCTGTACGAGAGCTATGTCGGCTCGATTGTTTCCACCGCCGCGCTGGCGGTGGCGGCCGGCTTTGGGATACAGGGCGTCGGTGTGCCGATGCTCCTGGCCGCCCTAGGGGTGGTCGCCTCTATCCTCGGCACCTTTTTCGTGCGCACCAAGGAGGGGGCCAGCCAGAAGAACCTGCTGCGCGCGCTGCGCACCGGCACGTATTTCAGCGCGGCCGTGATCGCCGTCGCCTCCTTCTTTGTGGTGGAATGGCTGCTTCCCGGCCGCCGGAGCATATATGTTGCCATCCTCTCCGGCCTGATTGCCGGGGTCGCCGTCGGCGCCGTTACGGAATACTTTACCTCCGACAGCTACGGCCCCACCCGGCGGCTGTCTGCCTCCAGTGAAACCGGGGCGGCGACGGTGATTATCAGCGGGCTGTCCCTCGGCATGCTTTCCACCGTCGCGCCGGTGGTGATCGTCGGCGTGTCGGTGCTGGTCAGTTATTTCTGCTCGGGCGGCGCGGCGGATTTCAGTATGGGGCTGTACGGTGTGGGAGTGTCCGCGGTCGGGATGCTTTCCACCCTCGGGATTACCCTGGCCACCGACGCCTACGGGCCGATTGCGGACAACGCAGGAGGCATTGCCGAAATGACCCACATGGATCCGGAGGTCCGGCGGCGCACCGACGCGCTGGATTCCCTGGGAAATACCACCGCCGCCACCGGCAAGGGCTTCGCCATCGGCTCCGCCGCCCTGACCGCTCTGGCCCTGATTGCCTCCTACATTGAAAAGGTGAAAACCATCGATCCGGATTTTGCGCTGGACCTGTCCATCACCAACCCGACGCTGCTGGTCGGGCTGTTCATCGGCGGCATGCTCCCCTTCCTCTTCGCCGCGCTGACCATGAACGCGGTGGGCAAGGCCGCCCAGTCGATCGTGCTGGAGGTCCGCCGGCAGTTCCGCTCCATCCGGGGGCTGATGGAGGGCAAGGCGGATCCGGATTATGCCGCGTGCGTGGACATGTGTGCCAAATCTGCGCAAAAGCTGATGCTTGCCCCTGCGCTGATCGCGGTGATTACCCCGGTGGTCGTGGGCCTTTTGCTCGGGGTGAACGGCGTCGCCGGCCTGCTGGCGGGCACCACTGTGACCGGCTTTGTCCTGGCGGTGATGATGGCCAACGCGGGCGGTGCGTGGGACAACGCAAAGAAATTCATCGAATCGGGCGCTCACGGCGGGAAGGGAAGCGATGAGCACAAGGCGGCTGTGGTCGGGGATACGGTGGGCGACCCCTTCAAGGACACCTCCGGCCCCTCCATCAACATCCTGATTAAGCTGACCTCCATGGTTTCCATCGTCTTCGCCGGGCTGGTGGTGGCGGTGCATCTGCTGTAAGCGGGGCCGGGGAGCGATATTTTCCCCATTTTGTGGTATACTACGGGAGGAAGCGCCGCAGAGAGCGGCCTTCCTCCCGTTGCTTTTGGAAAGGATGAGAATGTATGGTTACCAGCGACAGCCGCAAGGTAGTCCTGATCGGCGCCGGTATGGTCGGCATGAGCTATGCCTACGCCCTGCTGAACCAGAATGCCTGCGACGAGCTTGTTCTGATCGACCTGGACAAGGAGCGAGCCGCAGGCGAGGCGATGGACCTCAACCACGGGCTGGCCTTCTCCGCCTCCAGCATGAGGATTTACGCCGGAGAATACGCCGACTGCGCCGGCGCGGACATCGTGGTCATCTGCGCCGGCGTGGCGCAGAAGCCGGGGGAATCCCGGCTCGACCTGCTGCAGCGGAACACCGCCGTTTTCCGTTCGATTATCGGGCCGGTGACCGAGTCCGGCTTCAACGGCATTTTTCTGGTGGCGACCAATCCCGTGGACATCATGACCCGCATCACCTGCACCCTTTCCGGCTTCAACCCCCGCCGGGTGCTGGGCAGCGGCACGGCGCTGGATACCGCCCGCCTGCGGTATCTGCTGGGGGATTACTTCTCGGTCGATCCCCGCAACATGCACGCCTATGTCGTCGGCGAGCACGGCGACAGCGAATTCGTCCCCTGGTCCCAGGCGATGATGGCCACCAAGCCAATCCTCACCCTCTGCGAGGAAACCGGAAGCTGCCGGTACGGCGACCTGGAAAACATCGCCTCCGAGGTCCGCGGCGCGGCGCAGAAGATCATCAAGGCCAAGCGGGCGACCTATTACGGCATCGGAATGGCCCTGGTGCGGATCACCAAGGCGGTTTTCGGCAACGAAAACAGCGTGCTGACCGTGTCGGCCATGCTCCGCGGCGAGTACGGGGAAAACGGCGTGTACGTCGGCGTGCCCTGCATCGTCAACCGTCAGGGAATCCGCAAGGTGCTCACCCTCTCCCTGACCGACGAAGAAGCGCAGCGTTTTCACGCCTCCTGCCAGACGCTGCAGGATTCTTATGCGGAACTGAAACTGGAATGACAAAAGCGGAGAGCCGGGCCCGCGCGTTCTGACCCCGCCGGCCCGGCCCTCTTTACGAAAGGAGTATGTGTGATGTCCCTCACGATTCGAAAGCTGAAGGAATCGGAAATCGGGCGGGAGCTGTTCCGCTCCTTCGATCGGCGTCAGGTGGTGACGCAGTGCCTGCGCCGTCGAAACGGCGTCTGGCAGGCTGAATATGCGCCCTTTATCGATCAATGGAGCGAGGAGGACTACGGCACGCTGATCTGCTGCCTGCGCCGCACCGTGCGCTCCGGCGGCGTGGTGTTCGCCGCCTTCCCGGATGGGAAGTGCAAAGGCTTTGTTTCGGTGGAACCGGCGCTGTTCGGCCTTCGCCGGGAATATATGGACCTTTCCTCCCTGCACGTCTCGGAGGAGCTGCGCGGACAGGGGCTCGGCCGGCTGCTGTTCCGAAAGGCCGCCGCGTGGGCCAGGGAGCACGGCGCCAGAAAGCTGTACATATCCTCCCACTCCGCAGTGGAAACCCAGGCTTTCTACCAGGCGATGGGCTGTGTGGACGCCGTGGAAATTCACGAGGCCCACGCGCAGCAGGAACCCTTCGACCGGCCGCTGGAATACCGGCTGTAGCATTCCGTTGGAGGGCCCGCTGTCCCCTGGGCGGCCCCGGTGGAAGAAGAGGCCGTCATAGCAGAAAGCAGGCAGAAAAAGGCCCTCCGACACCATGAACAGCCCCAGGTTGTGCGGGCAGGACAAAAAAGCCCCTGGTAGGGAAGTATTGAGTTTTAAGCGGAGTGGCGCCGCTGTCGCTGCACCACTCCGGTTTTGACCTGGATGCGCTCGTGGTTGTAAAAGGTAGATAAAACCCAATCAACTCTTTAGCCTGCTGGAAGGTAGGGATTTTCTCTGCCGGTAAATGCATTCGACCTTGGGATAGAGAAGAGGTTTTCTGCCATTGCGTTGTCATAGCAGTTTCTCCGTCTTGACATAGACGGTGTTCTTTTCGGGTCCCCGGTGCCCGGTGATTCCCACCGCCCGGCGGCCGCCCTCGACGCTCCCATCCAGCAGAGGGGCGGAAGAGCAGAAAGCCCGCACCTTTGGGACGGGGCCACTGTTTCCTGCGCCTATTCGTCCTCTTCGTCCTCGCAGGCCGCCCGGCGGCTGTTGATCGCGCGGAAAACCCGCATATCGAACTTTGGCCGGCGGTCGTAGGTGTACAGCCCGTTGGTCTCCTGCTCCACATCGTAAAGCTGCGTATAGCAGAAGCCGAACATATACGGGTTATCCAACAGCACGTCGGTGAGGCCGCGATAGCGTTCGATGAACTCCGTCTCGGTTTCCGGCCCGGCCCCATATCCCCAGGCGTCCCGGACATCGGCATCCGGATTCCATTTGATCCCGCCGTACTCGCTGACAAACATCGGCAGCCCTTCGGTATACCGCTGGCGGCTGCTATGCGCGTCGTAAAATTCCCCGCCGTGCCGGAACGCTTCGTAATGCGCGGCAAACGTCTCCACATTCTGTTCGTAATCGTGCACGTCGTAGATCTCCGTGACCACATGGTAATTGCCGCTGGTGTCAATGCAGGGACGGGCAGGATCCAGCAGCTTGGTCATGCGGTAGACCATTGCCAGCGTGCTGTCCAACTGCTGCCTGCCGTTCTGGTCCCAGGTTTCGTTGAAGGGGCACCAGCCCACGATCGCCGGGTGGTTGATATCCCGGCGGACAGCCTCCGTCCACTCGCCGAGAAAGCCTTCCAGCGTCTCCGGGCGGGAGAGGTCCAGCCCCCAGTTGCCCATCTCACCCCAAACCAGGTAGCCCAGGCGGTCGCAATGATACAGGAAACGGGGCTCGAACACCTTTTGGTGCAGGCGGGCGCCGTTGAAGCCGGCTTCCCGGCTCAGCAGGATATCGCGCACCAGCGCCTCCTCGTCCGGGGCGGTATAAATGCCGTCGGGATAGAAGCCCTGATCCAGCACCAGGCGCTGGAACACCGCTTTCCCGTTGATGAGGACTTTCCGTCCGTCCAGGCAGACCTCCCGCAGCCCCGCGTAGCTTTTTACCTCATCCTTTACCTCATCCTCCCCAAAGCGCAGGAGGAGATCGTACAGCTTCCCCTCCCCCGGCTGCCAGAGATGGACCTCCTCCAGCCCCAGAGTCAGGCAGGCGAAGCCGCTTTCCACGCGGACAGCCGCTTTCCCGCAGGGCCGCCCTTCAAAAAACGCGGAAACCTCCAGCGTTCCCCGGCCGCAGACCGACGCCTCCACGGCGAGAGTCCCCTCGGCCGCGTTGGGCGTATATTTCACTTCCCGTATGTAGGAAGCGGGCACGTATTCGGTCCACACCGTCTGCCAGATGCCCGTCGTGCGGGTATAATCGCAGCCGCAGGAGGCATAGACCGGGCACTGCTTCCCGCGCGGCTGGAGGCCGCTGCGGGTATCGTCGGCGGCATAAACGGTCAGGCGGTTTCGCCCTTCGGCGCACAACCGGGTGATGTCCAGCGTAAAGGAGGTATAGCCGCCCCGGTGTTCCCCTGCCTTCCGGCCGTTGACAAAAACGATGCTGTAATAATCCACCGCGCCGAAATGCAGCAGGATCCGGCCGTCAAGCTGCTCCTTCGTCACCTCCAGGTCGCGCTTGTACCAGACGGCGGGAATGAAATCCCGGTAACCGATGCCGCTGAGCTCGCTTTCCGGGCAGAAGGGGACAAGGATTTTCCTGTCCAGGCGGTCCCGGTCCTGAAACCGGCGGTCCAGCCCGCTGTTTCCAAAGTCAAAGGCAAAATCCCATTCGCCGTTCAGGTTCCGCCAGTTTTTCCTTTCCATCTGCGGCTGCGGATGTTCCGGCCGCGGTATCGTCCGTTCCATACTGTTACCCCCGTTTATAAAGTCAGTGAAACCGAGAACAAAAAAGAGAAAAACCGGCCGGCGCATAAAAAGGATTCCCGTAAGCAGGACAGGCCGGGCCGCCCCTTCTTCTTCCGCCGCGTTTCCGGCAAAGCCGGTAAACGCCCCGGCTTTTGTCCGGATCCAAAGACCGGCGAACGGCCGCCTTCACGCCTCTTTTCCCTCCCCGCCGTCCTTCGGACCGCCCTTTCCACCGTCCCGCTTTCGATAAAACCGGTAAAAGACGAGGGAGGCGGCCGACAGCAAAACCGTGCAGGAAACCGAAAGTATGAACATTGGGGAGGTCGGCTCCGCCACGCTGGCGCCGATCAGAGTGGCGAGCGTCAGCGAGGGAAAGAGTCCTAGAACGCTTCCCAGCAGATAGCGGCTATACGGGATGCGCAGAGAACCCAGGTACAGGCTGACCACATCCCCGGGGAGGCAGCCGACAACCCGGAGAAAAAAGGAAAGGAAAACGTCGTTTTTCCGCTGTCCTTCTACCGCCGAGCGGATTTTCGGGTGTTTCTCCATCAGCCTTTCCACCGTGGCGTCCCCCGCGAAGCGGCCAATCCAGTATGGAAGGGACACACAGATCCCCACGCCGGCCAGATTCACCAGCAGCGCTATGCCCGGCGGGAACAGAGCGCCGGCGGCAATGTACAAAATCAGCAGCGGGAAAAGCACCGACAGGCTTTTGACCGCATAAAGCGCCAGCAGAAGCCCCGCCGCCAGAAGAGGGTTGGAGGGCGTAAAGGAAAGCAGAGCCTCCGCCGACAGATTCCCCCCGTACAGCAGATACACCGCGGCCGCCCCCAGGCAGACCAGCAGGGGCAGAAGCCGTACGGCGGTCGACAAGAACCGTTTCCTGTTTTTAGGCATATCCCGCACCGGCTTTCCCCTTCCTTCCCGGCTGGTTGTCCGCCGTTTTCCTTAGTATACCAAACAGACCGGAAAAAAAGCAACAAGTCCCCCGCTTTTCCCGAGAGATTGCCGAATTTTGTCCCATGCCGAAAACGCCAGCCCTTATGTTCCGGCATTTGGGAAGGGAGCCATACGGCCCGCCCATTCGGGAAGGGGAAAAATCGTCGGCGGCCGCCCCCTTGGAAGCGGGCAGTCCGATCGGCGCCCTGATGGACTGTGTGTTCCCCGGCGCAAGGCGTTCCATCTCTTTCCGTCCCTTGCCCGCTTTTCCCCATTTCCGGACGCTTGCGGCGGCTTTTCCCTTCCTTGCGATGTTCTTCCCTTTTTCCGGATTCCTTTTACTTTATTAATCACTTTTTTCACTTTCTCTACCCAACGGCGGCAAAGAGGTGTATACTGAAACGGGAGGCGTGCGGAAATCCCTTCGCCATCCCACCATCCGAAACAGAAAGGACGAAACCCTCCATGTTTGATATTCCTCCCCTCCTTTTTTTTCAGAGCAAGAACCCCTTTACCGGCAGTCGGAAAGAACTTCGGTTCCGGATTCAGCCGGGGGAATCCCTCGCGGTTTCCATCTGGCGCGGTCCGTACTGCTACGAAAAAAGCGAAATCCTGGAGACAAAGGACTTCCCCCTGGACAACGAAGGCCGGGAGGCCATGCTGGCCTGGCTGGAGGAAAAAAGCCGGGAAATCAACCAGGACGAGGAATAAGGGGACGGAAGCACGCCCTTATCCTTCCACCAGTTTTTCTGCAATGCCCGTGATGATCTGTTCGGCCGCGGCCCGGCGCAGCTCCCCGTCAGGCTCTTCCCATTCCGGCAGGGCGGCGGCCAGCCACCGGACGACCCGCGCCGCCACCTCGATGTTGCAGGTGAAGCGGATGCCGTATCTCTCCAGCCTTCGCAGCCCTTCCTCGTCGCCGCGCAGGTGCGCTCCGGCGACGGAGGGAGGAAGGCGGCTGTTCAGACGGCGGCGCGTTTCCCCGTCCGGGCGGAGCAGAGGATAAAAGTCGGCCTGTGCCAGCATCCAGCCGATCAGCCGTCCGGCCAGCTCCTGCGGCGGGAGGCGGCGGTTCCTGTTCAAAAACGCCTCCGCTTCCAGCCGGAGCCGCATTTTCTGGATTTCAGCCGCTTCCATATACAGTTGCTCCTTGTTGGCAAAAAAGCCGTAAAAAGCGCCCTTGGAGATTCCCGCCGCATGGGCGACATCCTCGACCGCCACTTTTTTCAGGCCGTGCTCACTGAAAAGGCGTTCCCCCTCCTTCAGCAGCGCCTCCCGGATTTTCCAACGTTCGGTTTTCGTGAAATTTGTCATAAAACCCTCCCCGCCGGCATTTCTGCCGCATGTTCCGTCCTGCAAGCGCCTGGCGCGCCGGTTTAGCTTTCCCCTGTTCCTGCCCCAGTCTCTCTTCGCATTATTAACGAATCCTTCCCGATATCTTCATGCAATCGACACATTTCTTTTCTATACTGTAGACATCGCCTAAGGGAATGCGGACCGCAACGCGCTCCTGGCGGCGATCTTCCGGCGGGATGCTCTCTCCCAATGGAAGGCCCTCCTCTTTTTTTCATTATTTTATCC
>CAJFTG010000020.1 GCA_904419875.1 Candidatus Avimonas caecicola
ATAAACGCCAGGCCTCGCAAAGTTTTGAACTTCCATTCTGCTCAGGTATTATGGCACTTCGAACTCAATTCCTGTTGCACTTAGTTTGACAATTCACTGCATCCCTCTGTCCGTCCCCCGCCCTTCCCCCTGTCTGTCCCTCCCTCTCCCTCTCCCTCCTTGCCCCACCCTGTCCTTCCCTTGCCCTTCTCCTGCCCTTCTCCTGCCTTCCCCGCGGCGCTTCCTTCTGCCTTTTTCCCGTTCTTGTTCTTTTTGTCCGCTCCTGTCTCCGCTCCTGTTCGCTCCTGTGCACGCTCTCCCTCCGCCGACGGCGGGAGCGCATCCCAGGATTTCGGCCGGGACAAGGCGGACATGGGCGGCGGGCGCGAGGGGAGGGTGGAAGGTGGAGGGGGAAGGAAGGGGCAGAGGCGGGCAGGGATGGGCAGGGATGGACAGGGATGGGCAGGGATGGGAACAAATGAAGAGAGATCGGGACGGAGAGGGGCGAGAGGGGAAAACGGGGGGAAACGGCGGATACCAAAGACAGAGGGTTTTCATGAAGGGAGACCCGCCGCCGCACCGCCGGCCGGAAACGACAGGCTGACAGAGGACGGACAGGCCGCCTCCTCCCCGGCGGCCGGCCGGAAATGAGCCCGGCCGCCGGTTTCTTTGCCTGATTTTTTCGATGCCGTGTCGGCCGACCTGCACAAGGGGGTGAAGGTTTTCGGCAAGCCGGCGTTTGCGCTTGCAAAGCATCGTGTTCACACTATACTATATAGTAGGATAGCAGGTAAATGGCCGGCAAACCAGGCAGGGCGGAAGAACGGCGGTCAGGAGGGCGGTTATGGAACGGACGTTGGGCGAACGGCTGGGAGAACTGCGCAAAAGCCGGGGTTTTACGCAAAATCAGGTCGCGGAATGGCTGGAGGTGACGGCGGCCGCTGTCAGCTCCTATGAGCGGGACGCGAATCAGCCCTCCCTGGTCGTGCTTAAGCGGCTGGCCGGGCTGTATCATGTGTCCGCCGATTACCTGCTGGGGCTGGAGGAATCCCCCTGCGCCGAGCTGCTTCGCCGGCAGGAGGAGCTGGTCCTGAGGCTGCAGGGGGTGACGGAGGAGTTCGCCCGCCTGTCGGCGGAATACAGCGGGGCGCCGGGACCCCGCGGATAGAAGCCCGGCAGCGCGGTAAGGCGGAGGGGAAGGCAGAAGCCGAACGCAGGCAGGCGCGCAGCAAAGCGGGAGAGATGAAGAGCGGCAAAGAGCGCAAAGAGCAGAAAGGGGCAGGAGAAGCAGGAGGGAAGCAGGAGGAAGTGGGAGGCAAGCCGGAGGGAGCAGGAGGTAAGCCGGAGGGAGCGGCAAGATACCGGAAGGTTCAGGGGGGAGAAGGCCGCCTCGGGCGGCCGCGGGAATACGGTCCGGGCGGGAGACGGCTTGCCGGCGGCCTTCCGCCCGCGGCGGGACCGGCCGCCGCGAACGCCCGGCATCGATGGAGCCTCGCCGTAAAATCGCCTGCGGGAACGGCGCGGCTTTGCGCCGGAAGACGTCAGCATACCAAATCACGGGGAGTCCCCGCGTTTTTCAAAGGACTGCTGCAGAATCAACCGATTTGCAGCGGCCCTTTTTCTTATGCGCGCAAAGGCGCCGACCGGTTTGACCGGGCGGAAAAGGGCGAATGCTCCATAATGCGCCGTTTTCCGGGAAAAAGACGGGGAAAACAGCGGGGCTGTCCGGCCGCACAGCGAATTTCTAACCGGATTCTAATAAAACGCCGTGTTTTTTAACAGAATATAAAGTGCTTTTAACATGCCGTTAACAATCCGCCGGTAAGATAGCACACGAACCAAGAGAAACGAACAAGATGAAAGCGAAACCGTCCCGCCCCGGCGGAGCGAAACGGTTTCCGAGAGAAAGGAACGGTCAAGATGAAAAAACTGGCAAGCCTTCTTTGCGCGGCGGCGCTGACCACGGTGATGTTCGCTGGCTGCAGCGGCGGGGAAGTGGGCGGAACCTCCGAGCCTCAGTCAAACGGCGGCGACACCTCCCCGGCCTTGAGCGGGGATCTGAAATTCGCCGGTTCCAGCTCGATGGCCGATGTGATGGCCGCGCTGACCGAGGAGTTCAAAAGCCTCCATCCGGATGTGACCACCACGGTGGACCAGCAGGGTTCCGGCTCCGCGATCACCGGCCTGAACGACGGCACCTGCCAGGTCGGCAACCTCTCCCGCGCCGTCAAGGACGAGGAGAATCCGGACGGGGAATATGAAGTAATCACCATGGCGATCGACGGCATTGCGGTTGTGGTCAACCCGGCGAACGGCGTGGAAGACCTGACCCTGGAGCAGATCGCCAGCATCTTCAAGGGCGAAATCAACAACTGGAGCGAGGTCGGCGGCGCGGACAGCGAGATCATGGTGGTCGGCCGCGAGGAAAGCTCCGGAACCCGCGACGGCTTTGAGGAAATCGCCGGCGTCAAGGGCGAATGCAAGTATGACGTGCAGCAGAAGGAGACCGGCGACGTGGTTTCCAGTGTGGCCTCCAACGAACAGGCGATCGGCTATATCTCCTACGCTTCGGTCAACGACCAGGTCAAGGCCCTGAAGGTCGGCGGCGTCGAGGTTTCGGACCCCACCATTGAGGACGGTACGTACGCCTTCCAGCGGCCCTTTGTCCACGCCTACCGCGCGGGCACCGACGATGAACTGGTGAACGCCTATATCGAGTTTCTGAAGACCGATGCGGCGCAGGAAATCATCGCGGGCGAAAAGCTGATTCCGGTGAAGTTCTGGGAGGAATAAGCGGCCCGCGCAAAAAGCGGGGCTCCGGTTCGAAGCTTCCGGCTTTCCGAAAACCGGGGAGTATCCCCGGGACGCTTCATCAAAGAATCCCCTCCCCGTCCCATTTTCACCCCGCCCCCTCCCCGCTCCCTCCCCACTCCCCCCGACGCCCTCCACGCCTCCCCTCAACACCCCTTCAACACCCCCTCCCTTCCCTCCTCCGGCCGGCTCCCGTCTCTGGGGGCCGGCCCCCTTGGAAGCGACGGCCCGGGAGGTGCCGCAAAACAACGGCTTTGCGGCACCTCCTTTGGGCTGTCCGGCTCTCCGGCGCCGGCCGCCGCGGGGCGGCCGGATGGGAACCCGAAGCGCACAACGCCCTTTTTACCCGGATTTTCAGGGGGCGGAGCGGAAATTCCCGGAAAGGACTGGCGCAAAGAATGGAAAAGGCATTGAATAAGGCTCTGGAAAAAACCATGAACAATGAAAAAAAGCGCCGGCACGCCGAGCGGCGCCGTCTGTGTTTCTCGATTGCGGCGGCGGTGATCGCCCTGGCGGGAGCGGCGCTGTTTTTCCTGCCGTTTGTGACCTTCCGCCTGGGGAAGATGAACTATACCTTCACCTCCCTGCAGGTGGTTACCGGTTATATCAATGTGAACGGCACGGCGGTTTCGCTGCCGGTAATCGCCAAAATCGCCGCGGCGGTCTGCCCGCCGGCCTTTTTGGCGGGCGGGGTGCTGATCCTGCTGAAAAAGCCGCGCTCGGCCGCCGGCTGCTTCATGCTCGCGGCCATCGCCCCCCTGGCGGTGATGATGACCGGCAATTCCGCCAGCTCCACCTTCCTTGACCTGGGGGTCAGCCGGGTGGAGATGTCCTATCATGCGGCCATGGCGGGGATGCTGGCTGCCGGGCTGCTTGCCGCCGTCCTTTCCATGGCCACCAAGGGGGCGGACCGGCTGGCCGAGTCGGTTTTCCTGGTGTTTGCGTGCATGTCGGTGGGCGCGGTGGCGATCATCACAATTTACATGATTGCCGCCGGTACTCCGGCGATTGCGGAAATCGGGCTGGGAAATTTCCTGTTCGGCACGGAATGGGCCCCTTCCTCCGGCAAATACGGGATCCTGTACATGATCCTGACCTCGGTTTTCGGCACCTTGGGCGCCATTCTGATCGGGGTGCCGGTCGGGCTGTTTACGGCGATTTTCCTCGCGGAGCTGGCTCCCCGCCGGCTGGCGGCGGTAGTCCGCCCGGCGGTGGAGCTGCTGGCGGGCATCCCGTCGGTCATTTACGGCTTTTTCGGCATGATTATCATCATCCCGGCCATCCAGGCGGTGTTTCCCAACACCTTCGGCTACAGCCTGCTGGCCATGATTCTGATTCTGGCGATCATGGTGCTACCCACCATCGTCAATGTGTCGGAGACCGCCCTGCGCGCCGTGCCGGTCTCCTATAAGGAGGCGTCCCTGGCGCTGGGCAACACCCATATCGGCACGATTTTCAAGGTGCTGGTGCCCGCCGCCAAGTCGGGGATCCTCGCCGGGGTGATTCTGGGCGTCGGGCGGGCCATCGGGGAGACGATGGCGGTCATCATGGTGTGCGGCAACGTGGTGCAGTTCCCCCAGCTTTTGCAGAGCGTGCGGCCCCTGACCGCCGGCGTGGTGCTGGAAATGAGCTACTCCTACGGCCTTCACCGTCAGGCGCTGTTCAGCATCGGTCTGGTGCTGTTTGTCTTCATCATGATCGTCAACATCTCGTTCACCATGATTTCCCGGAGAGGAGTGAAGATCGATGGTCGCGAGTAAAAGGGAGCCGGCTACGACGGGGGGCGGCTTTCCCAGCCTTCACCGCAGCCGCCGCCGGACCAAGGACCGGGTGCTGGCCGGGCTGATCTACCTGTGCGCCGCGCTCACGGTCTGCGTGCTGGTCGGGCTGATCGCCTATATTCTGGTGCAGGGGGTCCCCCACATCTCCTGGGACTTCCTGAGCACCGCCTTTTCCGCACGGGACGAATCCCTGAAGGGGATTCTGCCAATGATTATCAACACGCTGTATATTGTCGTCATCACCCTGCTGATCGTCACCCCCGTGGGGATTTCCGCGGCGATCTACCTCACGCAGTACGCCAGGCAGGGGAAGCTGGTAAAGGCGATCCGCTTCACCACCGAGGTCCTTTCGGGCGTGCCGTCCATCATTTTCGGCCTGTTCGGATACACCGTGTTCTGCGTGATGCTGGGTATGGGGGTTTCCATCTTGGCCGGCTGCCTGACCATGACCATCTGCATCCTTCCCACCATCATCCGCACCACGGAGGAATCACTCCTCGCGGTGCCGGACAGCTACAAGGAAGGGGCGCTGGCCCTGGGGGCCGGCAAGCTGCGGGTGGTGCTCGGCATCGTGCTCCCCTGCGCGATGCCCGGCGTGCTGACCGCCCTCATCCTCGGCATGGGCCGCATCGTGGGGGAATCGGCCGCGCTGATCTTCACTTCAGGCATGGCTTACGACATGCCCAAGGAATTTTTCGGCCATATCCTGCAGAGCGGGCGGACCCTGACCCTCCACCTGTACCAGACGGCCAGCCAGGCGACCGACCCCAACGCCTTCCACATCGCCTATGCCACCGCCTCGGTGCTGCTGATCCTGGTCTTCCTGCTCAACCGGCTGGCCAGCCTGCTTTCCCGCGTGTTTGACAGAAGCGCCAAGGCCCGGGCGTAATCTTCCGGAAAGGACGAATAACGATGAGCGAACAAACCGCCGCAAAAATCGCGGTCAACCATCTCGACCTGTATTACGGGGACTTCCACGCCCTGAAAGACGTTTCCATGGACATCGAACGCAACCGCATCACGGCCTTCATCGGCCCCTCCGGCTGCGGAAAGTCCACCTGCATTAAAACCTTTAACCGGATGAACGACCTGGTCGCCGGCTGCCGGATCACCGGCGAGGTGAAGATCGACGGGGAGGACATCTATGACCCCCGCACCGACGTGACCCTCCTGCGCCGCCGGGCGGGGATGGTGTTCCAGAAGCCCAACCCCTTTCCCATGAGCATTTATGATAACATCGCTTACGGCCCCCGGGTGCACGGAGTCCGGAACCGCCGCAGGCTGGACGAGCTGGTGGAGACCTCCCTGCGCGGCGCGGCCCTGTGGGACGAGGTGAAGGACCGGCTCAAGGAGTCCGCCATGGGGATGTCGGGCGGCCAGCAGCAGCGCCTGTGCATCGCCCGGGCGCTGGCGGTGGAGCCGGATATCCTGCTGATGGACGAACCCACCTCCGCCCTGGACCCGATCTCCACCCTGAAGATCGAGGACCTGATGCAGGAGCTCAAGCAGAAATACACGGTGGTCATCGTCACCCACAACATGCAGCAGGCCGGCCGCATTGCGGACAAAACCGCCTTTTTCCTCCTGGGGGAGATTATCGAATACGACGACACCGTCACCATGTTCAACACCCCGCGCGACAAGCGCACCGAGGATTATATCACCGGCCGCTTCGGCTGACCGGCCAAAGCGCACGGAAGGAAGGGACGACACGTTATGCCGAGGAAAGTATTTGAAGAGGAGCTCGCCCGCCTGAACGTCGAACTGGCGGAAATGGGCCGCCGGGTGGACGCCGGCATGCAGGGGACCATCCAGTGCCTGAAGTCCATGGACATCAAGCTGGCCCGCACCATCTTCCCCCGGGACCGGGAGATCAACAATATGGAGAAAAGCATCGAGCAGAGCTGCATGAACCTGCTCGCCCTGCAGCAGCCCCTCGCGCACGACCTGCGGCGGATCACTGCCGCGCTCAAGATCATCACCGACATGGAGCGGATTGCGGACCAGTGCGCGGATATCTGCGAAATCCTCTCCACCGTGGCGGGGATGGCCGCGCTCCGGCCGACCGCCCGGCTGATGCAGATGTTTGAGAAGGCCCGGGGGATGTTTTCCAGCGCGCTGGACGCCTATCTCAAGGAGGACGTCGAGCAGGCGCGCCGCGTCTGCCGGGAGGACGACGAGGTGGACGCCCTTTTTTCCACCACGGTGCTGGAGCTCTGCGGACAGATCAGCCGCAGCGAATCCACCGTTCCGGAAAACGTGGATTTCATGTTCATTGCCAAGTATATTGAACGGATGGGCGACCATGCGACCAACATCGCGGAATGGGCAATCTTTATCCGCACCGGCGCCCATCCCGACCTGAATACCGCCCAGGACCCGCAGCCGGTCTAAAACGCGCGGGCTGGACAAGGGCGGCCGCGGACGGTATAATGCCGTTAGGGAATACGCGCCGCAAGGAAGGGAATGGAGAAGCAATGGCGTTGGTATACATTGTGGACGATGAGCCGCATATCCGGCGGCTGGCGTCGATCGGCCTGCGGGACGCCGGATTTGAAACGGCGGAGTTTTCGGACGGCACGGTGCTTCTGCACACGATGAATCAGGCCCTGCCCGACGCCGTGCTGCTGGACTGGATGATGCCCGGCCAGGATGGGATGAGCGTGCTGCGCGCCATCCGGGAGAACCCCGCCACCCGTCCCGTGCCGGTCATCATGATGACCGCCCGGTCGGACGAGGCGGACCGCGTGCTCGGCCTGGACCTGGGGGCGGACGATTATGTGACCAAGCCCTTCAGCGTCAAGGAGCTGGCCGCCCGCACCAGGGCGGTGATCCGCCGGCAGGAGTACCTCAGCGGCCCGAAAGAGGAGGTGCTCTCCGCCGGGGGGCTGACGCTGGACTACGCCCGCCGGCGGGTGACCAAGGGCGGAGCCCCGGTCGAACTGACCCAGCGGGAATTTGAGCTGCTGTACACCCTGATGAAAGCCCCGGGCCGGGTGTTTACCCGCGAGATGCTGCTCGATACCGTGTGGAAGGTGGATTTTTACGGCGACACCCGCACGGTGGACGTACACATCCGCTATCTCCGCCAGAAGATCGAAGACGAGCCCGACACGCCCCGCCTCCTCCTCACCGTGCGGGGGGTGGGCTATCGCTTTGCGGAGGATGCGGCGGCACGGACATGACCTATTTTATACTAATCGTTATAAATAGTCAGAAATATACGAAATAGTGGAGGCGGACACCATGCGCAGACGGTTTTTCCGGGCGGCTACCCTGGCGATTCTGGCGGGGCTGGTGGTCGCCTTCCTTTTTGCGGTCCCGCTGATGGGGCAGCTTTACACCGACGAAACCGAAAAGCGGCTGGACACCGCGCTGGCCCTGGTGTGCGGTTATTCCCTGCCCGAAGGGGAACAGCCCTATGAGCGGCTGGCGGAGGACGCCGCCGCCAGGCTGGCCGGGGAGGAGCTGCGCATCACCCTGATCGCGGAGGACGGCACGGTGCTGGGGGACAGCGAAACCGACCCGGCGGGGATGGCCAATCACGCCGGCCGGCCCGAGGTGAGGCAGGCGCTGGAAACCGGCGAAGGGCGGGATATCCGCCGAAGCGATACCACCGGCGAGCGGGAGATGTACCGCGCCGTGACGCAGACCATGCCGGACGGCAGCCGGGTGGTTTTCCGCGCCTCCCTGTCCCTGGAGGGGGAAGGGAGGATGCAGGCGACCCTGTGGGGCTGCGGGCTGATCGGCATGTTCATGGGGCTGGTGGCGGCCCTGTTCGCCGCCCATTATTCGGCCGGCCGGCTGATGGAGCCGCTGCAGGAGCTGACGGGGGCTGCCCGGCGGATCGCGGCGGGGGAGACCGGCGTCCGGGTCGCCGCCGCGCCGGACGAGATGGGGGAGCTGTCCGGCGCCTTCAACCGGATGACCGAACGGCTGGCCGCCGCCCACGCCGAGCTGGAATACAGCAGCGAACGGATGGCCGGCATCCTGCAGGGGATGGACGACGGCGTCATTGCGCTGGACGCGGACGGGAGAATCACCCTGCTCACCCGCCGCGCGCGGGAGCTGCTCGGCGCGGTCCCCTCCGAGGCTTCCCGGCTGGAGGAGTGCGGGGGGAACTATCTGGCGGTGCAGGGTCTCCTGGAGCGGGCGATGGAGAGCGGGGAGCCGGTGCGGGAGACGCTGGCCCTGGCGGGGCCGCCGGAGCGCATCCTGCAGGTGTATGCGGCGCGGGTGAAGGAGACGCGGGAGGGCGGCGCGCTGGCGGTGTTCTCCGATGTGACCCGGATCCGCAAGCTGGAAATCATGCGCAGCGAATTCGTCGCCAACGTCACCCACGAGCTGAAAACGCCGCTGACCTCCATCCGCGGGTATATCGAGCTGCTCAAGAGCGGGCCCAGGGACGAGGAGACCGCCCGCTCGTTTTATGAAATCATTGAGATCGAGGCGGAACGCCTGCAGAAGCTGACCGACGACCTTCTTCAGCTTTCCGAAATTGAAAGCGGCGCGCGGGGAGGGGAGAACGAATCCGTCGGGGTGGAGGAAGCCCTTGGGCAGATCTGTGAATCCCTCCGGCCGGAAGCGGAGGGCCGCGGCATCGCCTTCCGCCTGCAGGTGGAGCCCGGCCTGCGGGTGGGCGCCAGCCCCCGCCGCTTCCATCAGCTGATGAAGAACCTGATGGAAAACGCGGTGAAATACAACCGGGACAACGGGTCGGTCGCGGTCACGGCGCAAAAGGAGCGCGGGGTGGCGGTTATCCGGGTGGCCGACACCGGCATCGGCATCCCGGCGGAGCACCTGGGCCGGATTTTCGAGCGGTTTTACCGGGTAGACAAGGGGCGTTCCCGGGAGCAGGGAGGCACCGGGCTCGGCCTGTCCATTGTCAAGCACATCGTCAGCCTGTACGGCGGCGACATCCAGGTGGAAAGCGAGGCCGGGACAGGGTCGGCCTTTACGGTGCGCCTTCCCCTGTGAGGGCCGCGGGGTTCCGCAGGGCCCGCGGCGCGCGGCGGCACACGGGACGGGGCAAAAAGTAGAAAGATGCAGCCCCGCCTCCCTTTGGCGCGAAAAGCGGGCCGCCGTCGGGAGGAGCGGGCCGCCGGGCGATTAGGAGGGTCCGCCGCAAAACCGCGGTTTTGCGGCGGACCCGATGGCCGTCATACCCATCATACCCGTCATACCATTAGAAAAGCAGACGGCGCTTTCTTTTTTTCGGGAAAAATTGCAGCATGCGGGGGAAAAGCCTGCAAAAAGGCGGCTTTTTCGCCGGAAAATTTGAAATAGTCCTTGCAATGTGAAGACCCGGACAGTATAATATGTAGCAAGCGGGTTTGCCGGAGCGGCGGCCTGCGCTGGCTTTCAGGACGATTCTTTCCCGTCTGCGCGTCGGCGCGGCTTCGGGGATGACGGAGGGGTTTATTATGAAAAACGGTAAGAAGGCAAAGGTGCTGGCTGCGGTGCTGTCCGCGGCCCTGTTTGTCATGCCGCTGGCCGGCTGTACCCAGGACGGCGGCGCCGAAGGAGACACCATTAAGATCGGCGCCCTGGCGCCGCTGACCGGCGACGTGTCCCAGTACGGGGTGGCGGTCAACAACGCCCTGAAGATGGCGGTGGAGGAGATCAACGCCAACGGCGGTGTGCTCGGCAAGCAGATCGACTATATGGTCGAGGATGAAAAGGGCGACGTGACCGAGGCGATGAACGCCTACAACAAGCTGGTGGGCCAAGGGGTGGTCGCCATTGTCGGCGACGTGACCTCCGCTCCGTCCAAGGCGGTGGCGCAGAGGGCCAACGACGACGGCATGCCGATCATCACCGCTTCGGGCACCGACGCGGAGATCACCCAGACGGGGAAATACGCTTACCGCACCTGCTTTATCGACCCGTACCAGGGCAAGCTGATGGCGACCTACGCCTCCAAGGAGCTGGGCGCCAAGTCGGTGGCCGTGCTGTATGACAGCGGCGACTCCTATTCCACCGGCATTGCGGACGCTTTTGAGGAAACCGCCAGGGAGCTGGGGCTGACCGTGACCAACAAGGAAGGCTATGCCCACGGCAGCACCGATTTCAACGCCCAGCTCACCAAGATCAAGGCCGGCAATCCCGACGTGGTCATGCTCCCGGTGTATTATCAGGATGTGGTGCTGATCCTCCGGCAGGCGCAGCAGCAGGGGCTTGGCTGCCAGTTCCTCGGCGCGGACGGCTGGGACGGCGTGGTGCCGCAGCTCGACGGCGACAGCAGCCTGAACGACCTGCTCGCCAAATCCTATTTCTGCAGCCAGTATTCCGCGTCCTCGGACGACCCGAAGCTGCAGAGCTTCCTGACCACCTATAAAGAGAAATACAATCTGGACGCCACCATGTTTGCCGTGCTGGGCTACGACACCATGTATATTCTGGCCGACGCCATTGAGCGCGCCGGGTCCACCGACGCCGACGCGATCATCCAGGCGCTCAGCGAGACCGAATACGCCGGCCTGACCGGCACCACCACCTTCGACGAGGACCGCAACCCGGTGCGCGAGTCGGTGATCACCACGTTTGAGAACGGCAATTACAAGGTGCTGGAGACCTACCAGGCATAAACAGGCAACGAGCGGGTTCCCGCTTGTGAAAACCGGATAACGGCGAAAAAAGGGCGTATACCGCCCTTTTTTCGGATTTATGGTTCCCGGCGTCTGTTCGTGGCTTTTCATGAGTTTTGATCGTTCCCGGCCGTTTCTTTTCGCTTTTTCAATTCTGCCGCGGCATGTGCAAGGACAAGGAGAGTGGGTAGGACCGATGGACTTTTTCACGCAGCTTCTCAACGGGCTCGGGCTTGGGAGCATCTACGCGCTGATTGCCCTGGGCTACAGCATGGTATACGGCATTGTGCAGCTGATCAACTTTGCCCACGGCGATATCATCATGGTGGGCGGCTATGCCATCTATGTGGCGCTGTCGATGGCGGGAATGCCGCTCTGGCTGGCGGTGCTGGTCCCCATTGTGGTGTGCGCGCTGGCCGGCGTGCTGATCGAGCGGCTCGCCTACCAGCGGCTGCTGACCCACAACGCGGAGCGTATCTCCCTGCTGATTACCGCGCTGGGCGTGAGTATTTTCCTGCAGAATCTGTTCATGCTCGTGTTCGGTTCGGAGGCCAAAACGGTGCCGCCGATGTTCGGCTCGAACAGCGTTGAGCTGGGCGGGCTGTCGGTGGCCTCCTCGACGCTGATCAACATTGTGGTTTCGGTGGTGATGATGGTCATTCTGCAGCTGCTGGTAAACCGGACCAAGATCGGCAAGGCGATGCAGGCGACCTCGGAGGATGCCGGCGCGGCCAAGTTGATGGGTATTAACACCAAAAACATCATTATGCTCACCTTTGCCGTGGGTTCCATCCTGGCGGCGGTCGGCGCGGTGCTGTACTGCAACACCTACCCGCAGATCCGCCCGACGATGGGCAACCTCCTCGGCCTGAAGGCATTCGTCGCGGCGGTGCTCGGCGGCATCGGCTCCATCCCGGGGGCCATGCTGGGCGGCTATCTTCTCGGCGTGCTGGAGCAGCTGACCAAGGCGTACATCACCACCGAGGTGACCGATGCGGTGGTGTTCGCCATCCTGATCGTGGTGCTGCTGGTCCGGCCGGCCGGGCTGATGGGCAGGAACCGGAAGGAGAAGGTATAGGTGAAAGAGCGTTTGGCTTCAAAACGCCCGGCGGCGCGGGGCGCGCGGACTGCGGGCGCGGAACATAAGAGAAGGGCGGGGGTATCATGGGAAACAAGCGAGGGCTGAAAAAGAAGACCGGGGCGTATTACCTGGTGAACGCCGTGCTGACCGCCGTCCTTTTCACGGTATTCTTCCTTCTGATTTCCGGAAGGACGCTGAACAATTACTGGAGCGGCATCGTGGTGCTGGTGTGCATCAACGTCATCCTGGCGGTCAGCCTGAATCTGGTGACCGGCATCCTGGGCCAGCTGGTGCTGGGCCACGCCGGCTTTATGCTGGTGGGCGCCTATGCGGCGGCGAATTTTACCAGGGCGTTTGTGACCAACGGCTCGATGTCGCTGTACGCCGCGTTGCCGGTCGC
The DNA here is from genome assembly GCA_904419875.1 of Candidatus Avimonas caecicola. Classification (GTDB taxonomy): domain Bacteria; phylum Bacillota; class Clostridia; order Oscillospirales; family Acutalibacteraceae; genus Avimonas; species Avimonas caecicola. The sequence goes on from CAJFTG010000020.1 coordinate 12,640, forward strand.
CATGCTCATTGGCGGCCTTGTCGCCGCGGTGTTCGGCGTGGTCATCGGCATCCCGGCGCTGCGCCTGAAGGGGGATTATCTGGCGATTATCACCCTCGGCTTCGGCGAAATCATCCGGGTCATGGCGAACGCGGAGTTCCTGCAGCCGATCACCAACGGCGCGATGGGCCTTTCGGTAAAGATCTTCAGCAGCCGGACCGACCCGGGGGCGATGTTTGTCTTTGCGTTTGTGGTCATGGTACTGGTTATCTTTATCAGCTACACCTTCGGCCGCTCCCGCCACGGGCGCTCGGTCATCTCCATCCGCGAGGATGAGATCGCGGCCGAGGCCATGGGGGTCAACACAACCTATTACAAGCTGTTCGCGTTTGTGCTGGCCGCGTTTATCGCCGGGGTGGCCGGGGCCCTCTACGCCCACCATATCGGGATGATTGACCCGGCGAAGTTCGATTTCAACCGGTCGGTGGAAATCCTCATCATGGTGGTGCTCGGCGGCATGGGCTCGATTTCCGGCTCGGTCATCTCGGCGACGGTGCTCACCCTCCTGCCCGAGCTGCTGCGCGGCTTCTCCGATTACCGGATGCTGCTGTATTCGGTCATCCTGATCTGCGTGATGCTGTTCCGGCCGTCCGGCCTGCTCGGCCGCTATGAGATTTCTCTGCCGAAGCTGGCGGACCGGCTGCTCCACCGGAAGGGCAAGGTGGAAAAGGCGGAAAAGGCGGAAAAGACGGGGGAGGCGTAACCGATGGCATTGCTGGAAACCAAGGATCTGGGCATCGTCTTCGGCGGCCTGAAGGCGCTGGACGACGTGTACCTGAAGGTGGACGAGCGGGAGATCATCGGCCTGATCGGGCCGAACGGCGCGGGGAAAACCACGGTGTTCAATCTGCTCACCGGGGTGTATGCCCCGACCAAGGGGGCCATCCGCTTCTGCGGAAAAAGCATCATCGGCAAAAAGCCGTATCAGATCAACCGGCTGGGGATCGCGCGCACATTTCAGAACATCCGGCTGTTTAAGCACCTTTCCGTTCTGGACAACATCAAGGTGGCGATGAACCAGCACATGAAATATACGGTTGCGGAGGCGGTCTTCCGCCTTCCCCGCTATTGGAAAGAGGAAGCGCGGGTGACCGAAAAGGCCCGGGAGCTGCTGCGGATTTTCAACATGGAGGATACCGCCGATCAGATGGCGGCCAACCTCCCGTACGGGCAGCAGCGCAAGCTGGAAATCCTCCGCGCGCTCGCGTCCCATCCCCGGCTGCTGCTGCTGGACGAGCCGGCCGCCGGCATGAACCCGACCGAAACCCGCGAGCTGATGGAAACCATCCGCCAAATCCGCGAGATGTTCGGGGTGGCCATTCTGCTGATCGAGCACGACATGAGCCTGGTCATGGGGGTGTGCGAACGGATTTATGTGCTGGATTACGGCACCCTGATCGCCGACGGCACGCCGGAGGAAATCCGCACCAACGACAAGGTTATCAAGGCTTACCTCGGCGGCTAGCGAAAGGAAGGGTGGAACCATGCTGTCCGTTACCGATATCAATGTTTATTACGGCGCCATCCACGCGCTCAAGGGGGTTTCCTTCCATGTCGAGGAGGGAGAGATCGTTTCCCTGATCGGCGCGAACGGCGCGGGGAAGACCACGGCGATGCACACCGTGTCCGGCCTGCTCCGATCCCGCACCGGGGATATCCGCTTCCTGGGGCAGAGCATCGCCAAAACCGAACCGCACAAAATTGTGCGTATGGGGCTGGCTCAGGTTCCGGAAGGCCGCCGGGTGTTCGCGTCCCTCACGGTGGAGGAAAATCTGGAGATGGGGGCGTTTATCCGCAGCGCCAAGGATAAGGCGGGGATTGCCGAGGACCTGGAGATGGTCTTCGCCCGCTTCCCCCGGCTGAAGGAGCGCCGCCGGCAGCAGGCGGGCACCCTTTCCGGCGGCGAGCAGCAGATGCTGGCCATCGGGCGGGCGCTGATGTCCCGGCCGAAAATGCTGCTGCTGGACGAACCCTCCATGGGGCTTTCCCCGATTCTGGTGCAGGAAATTTTCGACTGCATCCGGAACGTCAACAAGGGAGGGACGACCGTCCTTCTGGTGGAACAGAACGCCAAAATGGCGCTGTCCGTCTCCAGCCGCGCCTATGTGCTGGAAACGGGCGTCAACGTGCTGGAGGGAAAGGCCGGCGACCTGCTGGACAACGAACAGGTCCGCCGGGCCTATCTCGGGGCATAGGGCCCGGACGCCGCCAACAATACAGCAGTTCAACGGGGCCGGCGCGGCAGCGCCCGCCCCGTTTTCACGGGGTTCTTCTGCTCCTTTCGCTCTCCCTGTTCTCCCCGCGCCCCTTCCCTCCGCCAGACTTTGCCCGTCCACAGCCTGACCGCCGGACGCGCCGCCCCTCGCTGCCTCCTGCGGCCCTCCGCTGTTCCCTGCCGTTTCCTGCTGTTTCCTGTTGTTTCCTGCGCTGCCCCTTTTGCTTCCAGCGGCTCCTTAACGCTCCCTGCCGCTCCCCGTCACTCCTGTTCCCCCTGTTCTCTCTGCCCCCTCTGTACCCCCTGTACCCTCTGCCCCGTACCGGTCGCCCTCCCTGCCCCGGCGGCGATTCCATTCCCGGAAAGGTGGAAATTCCCATGAATCAGGACTCTTCCCGGCGCAGGCGTTTCTGGGCCGGCTTCCGTTGCGGCGCGCCCGTGATGCTGGGCTATGCGCCGGTGTCCTTTGCGTTTGCGGTGTCGGCGGTGGCCGGTGGGCTTCCCTGGCCGGTGGCCCTGCTGATTTCCATGAGCAATTTCACCTCCGCCGGGCAGGTGGCCGGCGCGAACCTGATGGCCACGGGAGCCCCGCTGCCGGAGATCGGGCTGACGGTGTTTATCATCAATATCCGGTATTTCCTCATGTCCCTGTCCCTCTCCCAGAAGTTCCAGAACATGCCGGTTTTCAAGCGGCTCCTTGCGGCCAACGGCGTGACGGACGAGATCTTTTTTCTCGCGGTGCGGCAGCCGGGGCAGGTTTCGGGCTGGTTTTTTGCCGGGCTGGCCGCCGGGCCGTATCTGGGCTGGGTGGGCGGCACGCTTCTGGGCGGCCTGGCCGGGTCGGTGCTTCCCCATGCCCTGTCTTCCGCGCTGGGGATCGCGCTGTACGCGATGTTCGTGGCCATTGTCATCCCCCCGGCCAAAAAGTCCCGCGCGGTGGCGGTGGTGACGGCCGGATCGGTGCTGCTTTCCTGCCTGTTCCGGTATGTGCCGGGGCTGAGGCTGATCCCCTCCGGCTGGGCGCTGATCGTCGGCGCGGTCGCGGCGTCGGCCGCGGGCGCCCTGCTCTTCCCGGTGGGAGAGGAAGCGGAAGGAGGGCAGGCGGTATGACCGGCTGGGTTTATTGGCTGGCCGCCGTCCTGGTGATGGCGCTGGTCACCTATATACCGCGCGTCCTTCCGCTGACGCTGGTGCGCCGGCGGATTGAAAGCCCGTTTCTCCGTTCGTTTTTATATTACATGCCGTTTGCGGTGCTGGGGGCGATGACCTTTCCGGCGGCGCTGTATGCCACCGATACCCCGGTCTCTGCGGCGGTCGGGCTGGCGGTGGCGCTGGGGATGGCCTTTTTCGGCCGGCAGCTTCTCCCGGTGGCGCTGGCATCCACGGCGGCCGTGCTGTTGACGGAATGCGTGATGCGCCTGGCGCACCTTCTGTAGTTTTTCCGCGGGCAAAGCGCCCCGGCTTCGGCCGGGGCGCTTTTGTGCCGCCGCCCGTGCCGGGCGGCGGGCCGGCGCGGAGAGGAAAAGAGGGCCGGGCCTATGAAATTTTTATAACAGGTTTGTAACAATAATTGCGGGGACAGGCCGGGGTATGGTATAGTCTTAAGCAGCGAAGAACGCGGGCGGAAGCCGCCCGGGGTCCACAGATCAGCCAAACGGAAAGGAGGGGGCGCATGGCCGGCGCGGAAAGCGGGCCCCTTCGCGGGAGAATCCGCGACAGGGTCGGAAAAAGGGGCAGGCAGATCCTCGGCGACTTGAAGCAGCCGTGGCTTTTGGCCCTGCTGTTTGTCGCCTGCATCCCTGTTTTCCCGGAATACTTTGCACCGCCGCTGGCCGGCGCCTCGCTGCTGGCGGCCCATTTCGACGCCAAGCGGAATGGCCGGCGGATTATGGTCGGCGTCCTGGGAAAGATCATGCTGGCGTATATGGCGTATATGGCGTTCGGCCTGCTGTACACCCCGGATTTTTTCTCCACTCTGGCAACGCTGGGGATGTGGGCGGTCATGTTCCTGGGCTACCTGTCGGTCGTCACGGTGCTGACCGACCGGCAGCGGTACGATACGGCGCTTTTCTGCCTCTGCCTGGTTGCGGGGCTGATCGGCGCCATCGGCTGCATCCAATATGTGCTCCGCGCTTTCCTGGGATGGGATCTGACCCTGCAGTTCTGGCGGTTTGCCGACCAGGTTGTTTTTGAATGGCTTCCGATCGATTTTTTGCCGATCACCACCGACCTGCGGGTGTCCTCCACCTTCAATAACCCGAATATTTTTGCGGAATCGCTGATTATGGTGTTTCCCTTTGTCTCCTATTATGCCTTCAGCGGCCGGCGTACCGGGACGCGGACCCTCTGCCGCTTCTGCCTGCTGGCGGCGGCCGGCGGCGTGGCTTTTTCCTTCTCCCGCGGCTGTTACCTCGCCCTGCTGGTGATTGCGCTGATCTTCTGCATTGCCAACATCCGCAAGATCCTGCTGATGATCGTGACGGCCGCCTCCGCCCTCCTTCTGGTGCCCGAGTCGGTTATGGCCCGTCTGTTTTCCGTCACCGGCATGGATGCTTCCACCAATGAGCGGCTCCGCATCTGGGAAATCGCGGTGGAAACGATCGGCCGCGACCCCCTTTTCGGCCTGGGCGGCGGTATTTTCAATTCGTGGGACACCCTGGTTCATAATGGGATCAACGCGCCGCATATGCATAACATCGTCCTGGAACTGCTGGTGGAGGGCGGGGTGATCGCCCTGGGCATTATGCTGTTTGCCGGCTGGAAGCTCTTGCGCGGCGGGCTGGATATGCTGCAGCATTCGCGGGATTCCCGGATGATGGGGGTGGTTTTCCTCGCCTTCACGGCAGGCTTCTGCCTGGACGGCATGGTGGATTTCCCCCTGTTCACCCCCAAGCTGGTGGGGCTTTTCCTGCTGGTCCTCGGGCTGGGGGATGCGGCGATGAAGCTGTACCTTGACCGGGAGCTTCAGCCCCTGCGGGAGGCCGCTCCGTTTGCCCTCCTGCTCCGGCGGCTCCACCGGCTCCGCCGCCCCAAAAAAGCGTCGGAAAACGCCGCCGGAGAATGACGCCGAAAGTGCGGGAAAGGGGCCGGGACCGCGGCGGCTTGTCCCGCCGCGGCCGTTTTTGCCGATTTTCTTTGCCAATCAAAGGATTGTCGAAACATCCTTCTTGACATGCAAAGGGAAATACGGTAACATAGTATCGAAAACCAGATGGGCGGAAGTCCGGAAACCGCAAGGCCGGGCCGCTCTGTTTCCAGAGAGAACGGCGGGAGGTATCCCGGCCGGCTTTGGGGAAAACAGAAGAGAACGCGGGTCCGCCCGCGGAAAGGGATGAGGGAATGAGCTACCGTATTACAACCGATTCCACCTGCGACCTGCCGCAGGAGTTTTACCGGGAACGGGGGATTCCCTATATTGGGCTGTCGTTCCAGCTCGACGGGAAGGAATACAAGGAGGGGACGGAAACCGGGCTGAGCTCCAAGGATTTTTACAACCAGCTGCGCGCGGGGAAGCAGTCCTCCACCATGCAGGTGAACGCCTATGATTTTGTCGCCTTTTTGGAGCCGATTCTCCAGGCGGGGGAGGATGTGCTGCACGTCGCCTTTTCCAGCGGCCTGAGCGGGACGTATGCCTCCTGCTGCCGCGGGGCGGAAGAGCTGAAGGAGAAGTATCCCGACCGCACGGTGGTGGTGGTCGACAGCCTCTGCGCCTCGATGGGGGAAGGGCTGCTGACCTATTACGCGGATGAAAACCGCAAAAAAGGGATGTCCCTGCAGGAAAATGCCGACTGGCTGGAGAAGAATAAGCTGCACCTCTGCCACTGGTTTACGGTGGACGACCTGATGTTTCTGCACCGCGGCGGCCGCGTGAACAAGGCTTCGGCCATTTTCGGCTCCCTGCTCGGCATCAAGCCGGTGCTGCATGTGGATGACGAAGGGCACCTGATCCTGATGTCCAAGGCGCGCGGGCGGGTCGGCTCGATCGACGCGCTGGTTCAGAAGCTGAAGGAGAGCGCCAACCCGGATATTCAGGACCAGATGGTCTTCATCAGCCACGGCGACTGCCTGGACGAGGCCCAGCTGCTTGCCGACAAGCTGCGCAAGGGCGTGGGGATTAAAAACATCCTGATTTCGGATATCGGCGCGGTCATCGGCTCCCACTCGGGCCCGGGGACCATCGCGCTGTTCTTCATGGGCAAACAGCGGTAAGCGCCGGGGCGCGGCCGCATCGTCCGTCAACAATCAAACACCGCCCGGAGGCTGCTTTCCGGGCGGTGTTGCGCATTTTATGGCGGGCGGCCATACCGGCGGTTTCTCCGTGAGGATGGCCCTTGCGGATGGATGAAAGGGGGGAACAACGTTGAAACGGTTTCTTGCGGCGTATCCGGCGGTTCTCTGCGCGTTGTACGCCTTTTTGCCCGCCTGCTGCGCCGCGGCGGCGGCCGGCGGGTATGTGTTTTCCCTGCGCTGCGGGGAGGGCGTCCTCGCGGTGCAGACCGCCGCCCTTCTGCTCTTCGCGCTGCTGCTGTTCCGGTCCGGCTGCCCGCTCGGCCGGGCGCCGGCGGCTTTGTGCGCGCTGCTGCCTCTGCTGGCAATAGTGAACGGCCTGTGCTTCCTGGGGACGGCGCAGGAGGGGCTGGCGCTGGCGCTCCTGCTCGTGAACGGCGGCTGCGCCGTCGCCGTGCTGGCGGGCTTTGTGCGGCCGCGGGGGCTGAAAACCGTTTTCGCGGCGCTGACGGCCCTGCTGGTTCTGCTCCTGCTGCTTCTGCTTGCGTTCCTGTCCTTCTTTCGGATGACGTTCGGCCTGCTGCTGCCGGAGGAAACGACGGTGCGGGAGATTCCCTCCCCCGGCGGGCGGTATATTGCCGAGGTGGCTGCGCGCGACCAGGGGGCGATGGGCGGGGACACCCTGGTCAACGTGCGGGAGCCGCAGCGGGACGTGGACCTGCTGGTCGGCCGGCTGATCCGGCCTTCGGTCCGCGTGTACGTAGGAGACTGGGGAGAGGCGGAAACCCTGTCCGTCTGCTGGAAGGACGAGCGCACCCTGTTCATCGGCGGCGCGGAATACGCGGTGGAGGGGCTTGGCTGAACCGGGCCGCCGCGCGGAATGCCGAAAGCGGCGCGCACCCCTTCCTCCCCTCGTGCCGCCGGAAGCGCCGTGGGGCCATTTGCCGAAATGGACAGGGGCGGCGGGTACGGCGCACCGGGCGGCCCGGCGGCCGGAGCTCCCGGCCTGGGCCATGTCCGGCCGCCGGGAACCCGGCGGCTTCCCCTATAACGGGACAGGGGAAGCGCTCGCGGAACCGGGCGTCGCCGGCCGCCGCGGTGCTTGCATGGGCGCCGGAAGGGGACGGCATGCCGGCGGGTTCTGTTTCGCCAGATCCGGTTTTCCCTTCCGCCATACGGCACGGCTTCTGCCGGACCCCCGTTTTCTCGTCTTGCGGCGGCATCCCTCCGGGGTGGGGCCTTCGGGTTCCGCGGTTCCCGTTTCAAGCGAACGCATTTCACGGTTGCCGGCCGGCTTCTTCCACCGCCCTGCTCCGGGCTTCCGGCTGCATTGACGGTCCGGCGGCCCGCGGCGCGGCCTTTCGCCTTATTCGCCGGGGTCTTTCCGGGTGGTTCGTGGGCAGGAAGGGAAAAGGCCCGGGGACAGTTGCCACTTTCCCAAAATTATGCTAGAATGACTTGTGTCCGCGGCCGTGGGCGGCGGCTGCCGGCCGCATGTTGTTGGAAAGCCTGCGGGCCGAAAACCGGAATCTGAAGAAGGGCGAGGGTAGACGCCGATGAATCAAAAGGCTAACGCACGTTCGAACCTCCTGCGCACCATTGTGATGGCGGTGATATTCCTTTCGCTGACCTGCCTGTTTTACCTGGTGTTTCAGTCGGATAAGCAGCTGACCCATACGGCGCAGAAGATCCTGTATCCGCTGGGCTTTGGCGGGCTGCTGGCCGGCCTGATCGTCCTGCTGTTCTCCGTGTATCTGGAAGAGGGGGCGCCCCGGGCCAGGGGGCGCTGGTTTTATCCCGCGATGGCCGGACTGCTGGGCTTCGCCTGCATGGGGCTGTCGTATATGTACCTGGGCGTCTGGCCCGTCGGGGACCGCAGCGTGATGGTGGTGGACATGCACCACCAGTACGCCCCCCTGCTGGCGCAGCTGCGGGATATGATCCTCCACGGCGGCAGCGCCCTGTATTCCTTTGACGTAGGGCTGGGCGGGAGCTTTCTGCCGCTGTTCGCGTATTATCTCTCCAGCCCCTTCAACCTGCTCCTGGTGGCCTTCCCCGAGAGCATGCTCAACGAGGGGATCTTGGTCGTCACCCTGCTGAAAAATGCGCTCACCGCCTTCTGCTTCGCGGCCTGCGTGCAGTATGTATACAGCCGCCGGGACCCCTCGGTGGTGGCGGTTTCCATCCTGTATTCCATGATGATGTACCTGATCGCCTATTCCTGGGACATCATGTGGCTGGACTGTGTGATGATTCTGCCGATCGTCGTCATGAGCTTCGAAAAGCTGATGCGCACCGGCCGGTATCTGCCGTATGTCCTCTCGCTCGCCTATGCGCTGTATGCAAATTATTACATCGGCTTTATGCTCTGCCTGTTCCTGGTTCTGTATTTTATCGTGTACTGGGTGCGCCGCCCCCGGTCGGCGGAGGAGCGGGCCCGCTGCTTCGGCCGGTTCTCCATCGGCTCGCTGCTGGGCGGCGGGCTGACGATGTTCCTGCTGCTGCCCACCTTCCTTTCCCTGGCGCACACCTCTGCGGCAGGGGGGGAACTCCGGGAGCTGACCAGCAACTTCGCCATGTTCGACCTGCTGGGCCGGCATCTGTATGAGAGCACCCCCACCATCCGGTCGGGCAACCTGCCGAATATCTACTGCGGCCTGCTCGCAGTGGTGCTGCTGCCGATCTTCGCCACCCTGCGCTCCATCCCTCTGCGGCGGCGGCTGGCCTACCTGGGCTTGGTGGCGGTGATGGCTTTCAGCCTGGTTCTCAACCAGCCCGACCTGATCTGGCACGGGCTTCACGCCCCCAACGACCTGCCCTATCGCTTTTCCTTTTTGTATTCCTTCGTCCTGCTGCTGATCGCGTTTGAGACGCTGGGCCATCTGCGGGAGATCCGTTTCCGGCAGGTGGGGGGGACGCTGCTCGGCCTGCTCGCCTACCTGATGCTGGCCGAACGGTTCAAGACGCTGGCGGAGCCGGCCAAAAGCGGCGAGTACAGCTTTATCAGCATCTACGCGAGCCTGCTGTTTGCGGCGCTGTACGCCGGGGTGCTGCTGCTCGGAACCCGCCGGCGGGCGGCGCGGACGGCGTACTGCGGGCTGCTGCTGGTGGTCACCATCGAAATGGTGACCAACGGCGGCGCCACCTTCAAGACGCTGAACGCCAACGAATATTTCACTGCCCGCAAGGACTATGTGGCCAACGACATCACCCAGGCGCTCCACACGGCGGTGGACCGCGCCGAGGAGATCGGGGACCAGGCGGCGGACGGCGCCTTCTACCGGCTGGAGTTCCTTCCGCGCCGCACCACGGTGGATACCGCCCTGTACGATTACCACGGCATGACGGTTTTCGCCTCCAGCAACCCGCAGAGCGTCACCAAATTCATGAATTACCTCGGCTACGCCAACAACGGGGTGAACAGCTACCTGTACCGCAGCTTTGTGCCCGCCGCCGACTCCCTGTTCGGCTTGAAGTACGTGATTCTGAGCAGCCGTCTGGGCAGTCATCCACAGCTGACGCTTCTGGAACAGAGCGGGACGGCGGAGAACCCGTATTATATTTATGAAAACGCCGCGGCGCTCCCGGTCGGCTTCCTGGTGGAGGATTCGATCAAGGACTGGAATCCCACCCAGTACAATCCCATCCGGTCGCAGAACAACCTGTATTCCTGCATGACCGGGGACGCGGAGGAGCTGTATACCATGGCGACGCTGGCGGCAGATCTGACCGGGACGGGGAGCGTGGGCAGCAGCACCGGCAGCAGCTTTTCCATGAGCGTGAGCGGCGGACAGTCCAGCGCTTCCTTTGAGGCTACGGTGGCGGAAACCGGGCAGGTGTTCGTCTATGTGGACTGCGGCGCGGCCGAAAGCATCAGCGTCAGCGGGGGCGGCAATACCTGGAGTTCCAGCCCCAGCGAGCCGTATATCATCGACGCCGGCACCTTAAGCGAAGGGGACGTGGTCACCGTGACGGTCACCTCCGAAATGAGCTGCTCGGGCAATATTTACGTCGCCACTTTGCGGGATGAGGTGTTCGAGCGGCAGCTGGCCGCCCTGCAGGAGAGCCCCCTGGTGGTGACCGAATCCGGCGATACCCGTCTGTACGGCACCGTAAACGCGGCCAAGGACGGCGTGCTGTTCACCTCCATCCCCTACGACGCGGGATGGACGGTCAAGGTGGACGGCAGGCAGGTGGATACCTTCGCCGCGGGGGACGCGATGCTGGCGTTTGACCTGGAGGCCGGCGAGCATACGGTGGAGATCACCTTCTTCACCGTGGGGCTTCTGCCCGGCATTGTGATCAGCGTGGTGAGCCTTGTGCTGCTGGTCCTCCTGCTCTGGTTCATCCAGAAGACGGTGCGCCCGAAGGACCCGACGGACGACGAATTCCGCGCGTTCGGCCGGCTGTTCAGCAGCCCGGCCCGGCGCGCCGCGGAGCCGTGGAGCGGGGGAGCGGGCGTCGCCCTGAGCGACGTCGCCTCGCCGGTGCTGCCCGGGGAGGCCGCGCCGGAGCCGGCTCCCCCGGAGGAGGCCGGCCCCGCAGAGGAAGGCCCGGACGGCGAACGGGATACAAACGGCGGAAAAGAGGGGCCAGACAGTGATAACCATTCTGATGCCGGTTTATAACGAGGGCGACTTTATTTATCAGAACGTGACGGCGGTGGACGATCTGCTGGGCCGGGAAGGGATTGAGCACCAGTTCCTGCTGGTGGACGACGGATCGCGGGATACGAGCTGGCGGGAGATGAACCGGCTGGCGGACGACCGCGGGAACGTATCCCTCCTCCGCCTTTCCCGCAACTTCGGGAAGGAGGCGGCCCTGTGCGCCGGGCTGGAGAATGCGGCGGGGGACGCGGTGCTGGTGATGGACTCCGACCTGCAGCACCCCCCCGAATGCATCCCGGAGATGGTGCGCCTGTGGCGGGACGAGGGCTACGACGTGGTGGAAGGGGTCAAAACCGACCGGGGAAGGGAATCCCTGGCCGGCAAGCTCGCCGCCCTGCTTTTTTACCGCACCTTCCGCAAAACCACGGGAATCGATATCGGGGTGGCCTCCGACTTCAAGCTGCTCGACCGCAGCGTGGTGGAGGCATGGAAGACCCTGCCGGAGAAGAACACCTTTTTCCGCGGCCTTTCCGCCTGGGTGGGCTATAAACGGTACGCCATGCCCTTCCGGGTGGCGCCCCGCGCCGGCGGCGAAACCAAGTGGACCTTCAAGGCCCTGGTCCGGCTGGCGGTCAATTCAATCACCGCGTATACCGCCGCCCCCCTCTTTCTGGTCTTCTGGCTGGGGGTGCTGATGGGTGTGGGCGCGGTGGTTATGGCGGTCCAGACGCTGTATATGTATTTTGCCCACAAGGCGGCGACCGGGTTTTCCACGGTGATCCTGCTGCTGCTGTTCATCGGCAGCGCCGTCATGATCAGCCTGAGCGTGATCGGGCTGTACATCGCCAAGATTTACGACGAGGTCAAGGGCCGGCCCCGCTACCTGATCTGCTCCATGCGGGGGGACGCGGTGCTGGACGGAGGCCGTCCCACGCTCACCCGCCGGCCGGAGGAAGGCGGTCATGGAGACCGCGCCGGATAAAAACGCGCTGGGAACCGGATAGAGAAGGAAGAGGGGGCGAAGCCGCGGCTTCGCCCCCTCTTCCTGTCCCTCTCTGTCCCCCTGTCAACACTTCCCCTTTCCCCTTTCCCTTTCCCTGTTTCTTTTCCTTTCCTTCCCATGCCATGCACGGCCTGTAAACGGGCCGTGCGCAGTGCAGGGGAGAAGCAGGGGAGAAGCAGGGGGGAAGCAGGGGGAAGCAGGGGGAAGCAGGGGGAAGCAGGGGGAGCAAGGGGGCAGGGGCGGGAAAGGGCAGGGGAGGATAGAGAGGGGATAGGACGGAGTAGGAAGGGGTAGGAAGGGATGGGAAGGGATAGGACGGAGGAGGAAAGGCCGGAAGGGGGTGAAGGCTGAAAAAGGGACGCCAAAAAGCCCCCGCCAAAGCGGAGGCTTTACAGACACAGGGCCGATATTCAGGCGTTGGCCTTCTTGGCAAGGGCGGACTTTCTCCTGGCAGCGGTATTCTTGTGCAGGAGACCCTTGGCGACAGCCTGGTCGATCGATTTGACCGCGGCACGCACGGCCTCGTCCTTGTCGGCGGCGCCGGTTTCCAGCGCGATGTTCGCCTTCTTGATCTGGGTGCGCAGGGCCGAACGGTTGGCCTGGTTCCGCGCCGACTTCACGGCGATCACCTGAACGCGCTTCTTTGCGGATTTGATATTGGGCATGGTCACACCTCCCTTGCGGCAAGTATTCCTAAATCACGCAAAAGCTATGTTACCATGAATCCGGGAAAAATGCAACAGTTTTTTAAGCCGGAAGCGGAATTCCGCCGTTTTTTGCGCACGGCGCGGGCTTATCCGGGGGAATCTTCGGAAAACCATGCCGCCTCCTGCGTAGAATGCGGGGAAACGGGCAATCCTTGTAAAAGGAGCGGCCGGAACGGTCCGCCCGTCCGGCGGGAATGGGACGGCCGGGGGACGGGCCGTATGCCGCCGGCTGCCGGTCCCGGCTTTAGCGGGAAGTATGCGCCGTTGCGCCGGGCCGTGAGAATGTAAGAAGGGCAGGAGAAAGGAAATATGCAGATCCGCACCGATTTGGCCCTGGAGGCCGCCGCGCTCGCCCGGGACGGCCGGGACAGGGCCGGGCGTCTGGAGGGCGTACGGCAGGAGAGCGAGACGGAAGAGGAGATGACCTTTACCCGCATCGTGATCGAAAGCCGGGAAGGGGAAGAAGCGCTGGGGCGCCCGCGGGGAAAATACATCACCGCGGAGCTGCCGCCGCTGACCGACGACGAGGAAGACCTGGAGAAAAAGGCGCGGCGGCTCGGCAGGGAGCTGCGCTCTCTTCTGCCTTCGGAGGGGCCGGTTCTGGTGGTCGGCCTGGGAAACGAGGGGATTACGCCGGATGCGCTGGGCCCGCAGACGGCCCGGCAGGTGCTGGCCACCCGGCATATCGAGGGGGAGTTCGCCCGCAGCGCCGGGTTGGACGACCTGCGGCCCGTGGCCGTCTTTGCGCCCGGCGTGCTGGGGCAGACCGGGGTGGAAAGCGGCGACATGGTGCGCGGGATCTGCGGCGTGGTCCGCCCGGGGGCGGTTATTGCGGTGGACGCGCTGGCGGCCCGCAGCGTGGCCCGGCTGGGCTGCACCGTTCAGCTCTGCGACACCGGCATCGCGCCGGGGTCGGGGGTCGGCAATAACCGGATGGAGCTCAACCGGGCCGCCCTGGGCGTCCCCGTGATCGGCGTAGGGGTTCCCACGGTGGTGGACGCCCAGACCATCGCCTGGGAGATGACCGGCCGGGAAGAGGATGCGCAGGCGCTCTCTCCCCGCGGGGAGGCGATGATGGTCACCCCGCGGGAGATCGACCTTCTCATCGGCCGGGCCTCCCGGCTGGTGGCCATGGCCGTCAACGCGGCGCTGCAGCCGGCGTATTCGCCGCTTTCCCTGACGGCCGCCGCCGGGTAGGAGCCGGGTAGGAGCCGGGGAGAAGAGCCGGAGGAGAGACGGGCGGGAGGCGAAGGCCGTCCGGGCCTTCGCCCCGCGGCCCCGAAAGCGGCCGGAAGAGCGGCATATTCCCCTTCCCGCACGCATAGGCTGGTAACGGTGATGACGATGCGGAAAAGATCGATACGAAGCCATACGGGGGAGGGGCGTTCCGGCGCCGTCCGTCCCCTTCTGGCCCTGGGGACGGTGGCCCTTTGCGCCGCGCTGGCGCTCGGCGGGCTTTCCGGCGACCAGCTTCTCGCCTTCGGGCAGCGGATGGCGCTGCTGTCGGTGGGCATCATGCAGCCGGAGGGCGGCGCCGAGGCGCTCAATGGCCGGTTGGACCGTTCCCCCGCCGCCAACGAGGGGGGGGACGGCGGATCCGAGCCGATCAAGGGATCCGACGCCGCCGGCCCGACGCTGCCCTATGAGCCGGGGAGCGGCAATCAGGAAGGGCCGGATCAGGCGGCGGACGCGCCGGCGGAAATCCCGCCCGAGGCGGGGGACGGCGGGAAGATTACCGAAACGCAGCTCACCCTGGGGAGCACGTTTGTGCAGGGAGTGGCCATTAAAAACGCCAGCAGCGCCGCGATCAACATTGCCGAACAGCTGAAGATTGCGCCGGACCTGGGCCTGACCGATACCGCGGAGCCGCAGGTCCTGATCGTCCACACCCATACCACCGAGGCGTATATGGCGTACGATGCGGGGTATTATAATGCCGACGACCCATCCCGCACTCAGGACAACACCCGGAACGTGGTGGCCGTGGGAGAGGCGATCGCCGCCCAGCTGCGGGCCGCGGGGATCGGCGTCATCCACGACACCACCGTCCACGACAGCCCCAAGTATACCGGGGCGTACGACCGTTCGGCCGCAACCATCCAGAAGAACCTGGACGAGTATCCCACCATCAAGGTGGTGCTGGATATCCACCGGGATGCGATCAACCAGTCGGCCACCAACAAGCTCAAACCCACGACGGTCATCAATGGGCGGAAGGCGGCGCAGATGATGATTATTGCCAGCGCCAACGATTCCGCCGCCCAGCCCCATCCCAACTGGCAGGAGAATATGCGCCTGGCCCTGCGGCTGCAAAGCGCCCTGCACACCCAGTATGAGGGGATTGTGCGGCCGCTGTATGTGGTGAACAGCCGGTATAACCAGCACCTGACCAACGGCTCCCTCCTGGTGGAGATGGGCGCGGAAGGGAACACGGTGGAGGAAGCCTGCTACAGCGGGCAGATTTTGGGGAAAACGCTGGCGCAGGTGCTCAATTCGCTGAAAGGAGAATAGGCGCCGCTCATGGGGCGGGCCGTTCGGAGGATATGCAAAGGAAGACGGAAAAATACCGCCGGCTGCGGGCGTTCTGCGCAGCGTTCACCCTGACCTTTTCCCTGCTGCTGCTGGGGGCGGGCTTCCTGGTTGCGGATTACAACACGCGGCAGATGGGCTTCGGGAACGGCAGCCTCCGCCTGGACGTGACCACGCAGGAGGGGAAGATCCTGCTCAGCCTGTTCGGCCGGGAACGGGTGGTGCCCCTTTCGAAGGAAGTGCAGGAATGGGCCGGCCGGATTTGGGCGCTGACGCCCCCCGCCTGGCGGGCCGAGGTATGGCTGTTCCAGGGGGAACGGGCGGCGGCGCCGGCACTCCTCGAGTGGACCGGCGCCGGGGAGGGGGAAGGCGAAAGCCCCCCGTAGGGGCGGCGCTCCGTGCGGCTCTTGGCGGGTGGATGCCGGACAAATCGGAAAACGCTGATGGAGAATTTGTAAATTGGAAAATTTACAAATTCTCCATTATTTTTTTGACCGGCAGAGGTATAATGCAAAAAGCAGGAAAAGCCGGATACGGGCCTGACAAAACCCATCGGCCGCGTGACGATGCCGCCTGCGGCCGGCGGGTTTTCCGATCTATGGCGGGGGCCGGCGGGGAGCCGGCCCGCCTTGGGATTCCGCGCAGGAAGGAAAGGAGTCGCGGCATGCTTCAGATCAAGAATATATCCAAGCAGTATAAGACCGGGGATTTGACGCAGAGGGCGCTGGACGGCGTCAGCCTGAATCTGCGGGACAACGAATTCGTCGCCGTCCTGGGGCCGAGCGGGTCGGGGAAAACGACCCTGCTCAACATCATCGGCGGGCTGGACCATTACGACGACGGCGATCTGATTATCAACGGCATCTCCACCAAAAGGTACCGGGACCGGGACTGGGACTCCTACCGGAACCATACCATCGGCTTTGTTTTCCAAAGCTATAACCTGATCCCCCATCAGTCGGTGCTGGCGAACGTGGAGCTGGCGCTGACCATCTCGGGCATCTCCAAACGGGAACGGAAGAAGCGGGCGCGGGAGGCGCTGGAAAAGGTGGGCCTGGGCGAACAGGCGCACAAAAGGCCGAACCAGATGTCCGGCGGACAGATGCAGCGGGTGGCCATCGCCCGCGCGCTGGTCAACAATCCGGACATCCTGCTGGCCGACGAGCCGACCGGCGCGCTGGATTCGGAAACCAGCATCCAGGTCATGGAGCTGCTCAAGGAGGTGGCGAAGGACCGCCTGGTGGTGATGGTCACCCATAATCCGGAGCTGGCACAGACCTATGCCACCCGCACCGTCCGGCTGAAGGACGGGAAGATCCTGGACGATACCGACCCCTTCGCCGTCAACGAGCAGGAGATGGCGCCCCCGAAGCATGAGAACATGGGCCGGGCTTCCATGTCCTTTTTGACCGCGCTTTCCCTGAGCTTCAACAACCTGCGGACCAAAAAGGCGCGCACCCTGCTCACCTCCTTCGCCGGGTCGATCGGGATCATCGGCATCGCCCTGATCCTGTCCATTTCCACCGGGGTGAACAATTATATCACCGCCATTCAGAAGGACACCATGACCGCCTATCCCATCACCATCGACGCCCAGTCGTTCGACCTGAGCAGCATGATGGAGCTGGGGATGGAAGCGGGCACCGCCGAGCGGGACCACGCGCTCGACGCGGTCTATTCCAACAGCCTGGGCCTGGAAATGGTCAGCAGCATGACGGCGAGCATCACCGAAAACAACCTGACTGCGTTCAAGAAATATCTGGACGACCCGGACAGCGAAATCCGTCAGTATCTGGGGGAAAACGGCGTTGTCTATTCGTACGACGTACAGTTCGACGCCTATGCCTACGACCCGGAGGGCGAGCTGGTCAACACCGACGGCAGCACGCTGCAGAACGGGCAGGGGCCTTCCGCGGGCGGAATGGCTTCCATGGGCGGGATGATGGGCCCCTCCGGCAATTTCGATGAAATCCTGCCGGGCCAGGACGGCGCGCTCATCAGCAAGGCGGTCACCGATAATTACGATTTGCTGTACGGCAGCTGGCCTCAGAGCTACGACGAGGTGGTTCTGGTGCTGGACGCCAACAATGAAATTTCCGCCTCCGCCCTGTATGAGCTGGGGCTGCTCCCTTCCGGGGAATACAAGGAGCTGATGGCCAGAATCGAAAACGGGGAGGAGGTGGAGCTGGAGGAGCACTCCTGGAGCTACGAGGAAATCTGCTCCCAAACCTTCCGGCTGGTGCCTGCCTGCGACTACTACGAGGAACAGGAGGACGGGTCGTTCCGGAACCTCGCGGAGAAAAAGGAAACCCTCCGGGAGCTGGTGGACGGCGCGCTGACCCTGAAGGTGGTCGGCGTGGTCCGCCCGGCGGAGGACGCCTCCGCCACCCCGGTCACCCGGCCGGTTGGCTACACCCGGGCGCTGACCGATTACCTCATTGAACACACTGCGGAAAGCCCGGTCGTCCGGGCACAGCAGGAAAGCCCCGACGTCAGCGTGCTCAGCGGGCTGCGCTTCGCCCCCTCGGACGACGCGGACCGAATCGCCGACGCCAAGACCTACCTTACGAATCTGAGCGTATCGGATAAGGCGGCCCTGTGCGCGGATATGGTCCGGGCGATGTACGGCGACGATCCCCAAAGGGCCGAGATGATGCTTTCCATGAGCGAGACACAGCTCGCCGCCGCGCTGGATCAGTACCTGCTCGACCCGGAGGACGACGTGCTGCTGATGATTTACGATGCGTATATCTCCCCCGGCACCTACGACGGCAATATGGAAACGTTCGGGTACGTCAGCCTGGACGCCCCTTCCTCCATCAGCCTGTACGCCGACAGCTTTGAAGACAAGGACTCCATCTCGGCCTGCATCGAACGGTATAACTCCACGGCGGCGGCCGAGGATCAGATTACCTACACCGATTACGTGGGCCTGCTGATGTCTTCGGTCACCACGATTGTGAATATTATCACCTATGTGCTGATCGCCTTTGTCGCCGTGTCGCTGGTGGTATCCTCCATCATGATCGGCATTATCACCTATATTTCGGTGCTGGAGCGTACCAAGGAGATCGGCATTCTGCGGGCCATCGGCGCGTCGAAACGGAACATCTCCCAGGTGTTCAACGCGGAAACCTTTATCGTCGGCCTGTGCGCGGGCCTCATCGGCGTCGGGGTCACCTGCCTGCTCAATTTCCCGATCAACGCCATTATCCATGCGCTGGCCGGCACCGATGTGGTGAATGCGTCCCTGCCGCTGCCCGGCGCAGTGATTCTGGTGGCGCTGAGCATGGCGCTGACCCTGATCGCCGGCCTGATCCCCTCCCGGAAGGCGGCGAAAAAGGATCCGGTGACCGCGCTGCGTACCGAATAAGGGCAGGCGGCGCGCCCGGCAGCGCAGGCGGCGGCCGGGAACGACGACGCGCGAAAGCGGCATTTGCCATAAAAAGAAGGACCGACGGCCGTCGGTCCTTCTTTTCCGCGTGAGGGCGCCTTCGGCCGCCGAAGCCAGATAAAAAACGTTTACCGATTGGGAAAAAACGGCGGAAAGAAAAGGAGAAAAGGCAGGAGAAAAACGCGTATATATTTCCTTTGCTTGCAAACAATAACAGGGCACAAATCAAGGTTGCAGGGGAGCGGACGGCTTACCCGCTGACCGGCTGTTCCCTGCGGTTATATGGAGGAATTGGATTTGAAAGCAACAGGAATTGTACGCCGTATCGACGACCTGGGGCGGGTCGTCATTCCCAAGGAAATCCGCCGCACCATGCGCATCCGGGAGGGCGACCCCCTGGAGATTTTCACCGACAACGACGGCGAGGTCGTGTTCAAAAAATACTCGCCGGTGGGCGAAATGTCCCCCTTCGCCGCCCCGTACGCGGACGTGATGTCCCGCGCCTGCAGTATGCCGGTGCTCATCTGCGACCGCGACCACGTGGTTGCGGCGGCCGGCGTTTCCCGCAAGGAGTTTCTGGAGCGCCGCATCTCGGCACAGCTCGAGGAAATCATCGAATCCCGCCGTACCCAGGTGGCGGCGGCGGGCGACCCAAAGCGCACCCAGCCGGTCGAAGGAATCGAACGCTATGCGGCGGTCACCGTTCCCATCATGGCGGCGGGCGACGTGATCGGCGCGGTCTGTCTGCTGCTGCCGGACACCGGCGCGGTCCCCGGCGAGGGAGATGTGAAGCTTGCCCAGGTGGCGGCCGCCTTCCTCGGGCGGCAGATGGAGGAGTAGGCAAGGCGCAGGGAAGACGCAGGGAAGACGCAGGCAAAACAGGCGTCGGCACAAAAATAGAATAACCGGAACAAGCAAAAAACGGCACCGTTTTCCGCGGCGCCGTTTTTGCCCTGCCGCTGCAAAAAGGTCCCCGCTTCGTCCGGGGGAGCCAGGCGGAGGGAGGTCGGCCAGGGGAGAAAGGCTTGAGCCAAAAAGGCCGGATTGGCATAGCAAAAGGCGGCGGCCGCCTTCCCCCGGCGAAAGCATCGTTTTCAGTGTGGAGGGAATGCAGGAACCCGCGCATCCCCGGCGGGGATGCGGATAACCCCATTATGCCTGCATGCAAGTGCCGGGGAAAGCCGCCTGAGAGGGCAATGCGGCCTGCCCGTCCAAGGGCCAAGCCCGTATATGGCCCTTCCGGGGCCTGTTTTGACCGCCGGCACGCCGGCGGTTTTCGCCTTTGCGCCCCGTGTCCCTGGTTCCGGATGGGAAAGGAATGCCGGCCGCTCCCGCCCCGCGGCCGGTATCCTCCGTGAGCTCAGAGGACGCGGCGGCTCCCGGGACAGCCGCATGGAAGACGACGGGAGAAGAGGGGGACGGCGGGAAAGGGGGGAAGCGGGGAGAAGCGGGGAGAAGCGGAAAGCGGGAAACGGCGCCTCAGCTCCGGGACCCGTGCCGGGGCCGGCGGCCGCCGGCGGGACGGAGCGGGGCGCGGCGGGTGTCCCAAACCGACAGGGTCTGCCGGCAGTGCTGCCGGAACTGGCGGGTACGGTGGACGAAGACCAGCAGGTTGCAGGCCATGCCCACCATGGCGCCGTCGATTCCCCAGGGCTTATGCAGCAGGAAATTCCATACGAGGGAGGAAATCAGCCCCGCGAGCAGCGCCCCCCGGAACGCCCGCCCGTTGGAGCGGATCCCCAGCAGCGCCGCGGCGAGGGGGACCAGAATCAGCGGGCACCAGAAGGAATAGGCGAGGATGAGAATATTGAAAATGTCCGGCAGTGTGAAAGCGACCGCCACCGCTGCGGCCCCGGTGGCCAGATTGACCGCCCGCAGCGACCAGAGCTGCGCCCTGTCGCTCATCCCCGGCCGGAGGACGAGCACCGTGTCGCACACCAGGCCCACCGCCGCGCCGTTGAGGAATCCGTCTGCCGCGGACAGGATGATGGAAACCATGGAGGCCATCACCACCCCGCGGATGCCGACCGGCAGCACCTCCTGCACCAGAGCGGGCATGGCCGCGGCCGGGTCAGTGGTAACGTGAAGGGCGTAGGCGGTCATGCCGATCATGCCGGTGATGAGGAAAAAGGGGATGGAAAACAGGCCGCTGAGCACCGTCGCCCGGGCGGTGCCCTCCGGATTCTTCCCGATCAGCAGCCGCTGGGTATAGGGCGGCGCAAGGGCCTCCCCGAACATCATGGTGAGGAAAAGGGAGACAAAGCCTGCGGCGGTGCTGCCGTTGAGGGGATGGAGGTATTCCGGCGGCACGGCCTCCAGCACCGCGCCCGGCCCGCCCGCCCGGGCCAGGGCCATCACCAGGAGCAGCGGCATCCCCACCGCCAGCATCACGAACTGCACCATATCCGCAATAATGATGGACTGCAGCCCGCCGGTGGTGGAATACAGCAGGATAATGCCGCAGCCGATCAGGATGCCGAGCTTCGGCGGGATGCCGAGGATGACGTTGAACACCATCCCCATCGCCCCCATCTGGGCACCGACCACCCCCGCGCAGCAGAGAAAGGAGAAAAACCCGGTCAGAACCTGCGCCGCCCGGCCGTAGGCCCGGCCGATCAGCCCTCCGACTGAGCCCGCCCCTTCGAACCGCCGGACGCCGGGAACCAGGAATTTGCCGATCAGGATGGTGGCAAGGCTGAATCCGAGCAGGGCGGCCGTCATGCCGATGCCTTCGGAAAAGGCGTGCGCGGCATTGCCGGAGGAGTATCCGCCGCCGATGTAGGAGGCGGAGAGGGAGGCAAAAATCACAAAGGTGCCGTACCGCCCTCCGGAGGCGGTGAAGTCCCCCGCTTTTTTGACGGTTTTGCCGCCCCGCAGCCCGATCCCGATCAGAATCCCCAGATACGCCACCACGATGCCGGTGTCAAACCACATAAATCACGCCCCGTCCTTTCTGCCGCCTCCGGGCCGGACGCCGGTCTGCGCGGCCGGCCTTCCGGTACAGCCTATGCCGCCGGGCGGACAAATATGTGGGGGGAGCGGCCTCCTGCTTTTCCGGCCGTCTCTCCGGCGCCGTCCCGTAGATCCTGTAACGCACGGACGGCGTTCCCCGCCGGCACGGGAAGCCCGGTGACGAGGAAAACGGGGGCGCCGGGGCGCGGACGCCCGCACAGCCGGGAAAGAGCAGGCCGTCAGGCGGATAACGGACAGGCCAATCTCCCCTGACCGGAAACCGCGCGGCGGTTCCTGCGGCATTTTGCGCCGCGAAATGGCGAAGCGGCTGCGCCGTGTATGGCCGGGGGCGAACCGCTTCCCGCCCTGGTTTCCCCCTGCAAAGCCGGGAGGAGGCGGCGGCCTTTCCCTGGCGATTCGATCGGGGCGGTTGCCGAAGGCCGCAGGGCCTTCGGTACGCGGCCTGCCGGAAGGGGGGCGGCTTCCCTGTCGGCTGCGTTCATGCGGACGGCGGAGAAGCCCGGAAATTTCGGTGCGCGCTGTGCCGGAATCAGGAGGGCAGGGCGTCGCTGCCGGGGCGGGATGCGCCCTCCCGGAGCGGCTCCGGGCGGCAGGCGGGCCCTTTGCCGCCGCGCCCCACGGCATCCTCGGCCCGGCAAGCGGCGGGGTGAGAGAAAACGGGGAATGGCCCAGCCGCTGTTCCTATAAGGAGCAGCGGCAGCCGAAGGATATCCCGGTGGTTCTATGGCCCCGGCAGCCCTGGTGGTCCCGGTGACCTTCCGGCCGCATCGGCGCCGCTTCGGCGGCCGGGACGAGACCTGCCGGCGACCTTGGCGGCGCTGTCCCCCGTTCCGTGCGGGAAGCGGCGAAGGCCGGGACGGGGAAGGGGGCAGACGGGGGAAGGAGAAGGAAGGAGAAGGCAGGAGAAGGCAGGAGATGGCAGGAGATGGCAGGAAGGAAAGAGGGAAAAGGAGAGGCAAAACGGAAAAGCGGCGACGCGGCGACGCGGGGAAGCAAAACAGGGAAGCAAAAAGGAACGGCGAAAAGGAAGCCGCGGCTGCCTGGGAACGCACACAAATTCCAAGTTATTTCACTTATATAGTCAAATAATAAAAAATCAAAATTATAGTTGACAAAGTATATGTCTTTAAAATATAATGAGGATGGAAATAAAAGGAAAAAAGAAGTCAGGAAGAAGAGAGAAGAGGATTCCCATGCGGTAACATAAGACAAAAAACATCCGCCTCCTGCGGATGTAAGAAAACAGTCGCAAAGGAAGGATATAGGGAGATGCTCGGAAAAACAAAAAGAAGGGCTTCCGCCCTGATTACGGCCGTTTTCTGCGCCATAGCCTTTTGCATGGGGGCGGCGGCCGACGGGTATGAATGCGTCCACGGCTACCGGACGTTCGGCGACAAGGTGATGAACTACGGCGTTGGGAATTACGGGAACAACCGGCGGTACTTCTGGATGGGCGGCTTTGACTCTTTTTATGCACGGTATATCCGCAACGCGGTGGAAAAATGGGTGAACACCACCGATGCCGTCGGGGTTACGACCTCCATTTCCATCCGGGAGACCAGCGTGCGCGAAAACGCCCTGTTTGAGTTTGTGAACAGGGATTTGGGGCTCGGCGTGCTCGGCATGACGTCCTTTTATATGTATGACGAAAGGGTCCCGCTCAACAGCGAGGGCGCCCTGACGGCCAACTACGGCTGGGCGCGCTGTGATATATCGGTGCCGGAGCTCAACGGCAGCGGGACCAGCAGCCAGAACGGAAGTCAGAAGGAATCGACCATCGCGCATGAGCTTGGGCACGCGATGGGTTTGTCCCACCAGAACAATCGCAGGGCCAGCATCATGTGCCAGACGGGATACGGCCGCACGGCAGTCCGGGCGGACAGGACCGATTTGCTGACCATCAATCATTTGTACGGATAGCGGGCATACGGGGAACCCGGTATTTATTGTAATGCAGGCTGTAATACAAGCCGGCAGAGGATTGTGGGAGAAAGGAGCTGTGACCATGAAAAAAACAATCGCCCTTGTGGGAGGGCTTGCCGCCTGCGCATTTCTGCTGGCCGGCTGCACGGGAGAGCCGGCCGGCCCGGCTGCGGATTCGCAGCCTTCGGCGGGCGATTCTTCGGCAGCGGCCGCCCCTGCCGATCCTTCGGCGGCGGACGACTGGCTGGAAGGGAAAACGATCATGGAGGTGCCCAGCATCTGCGACTGGGCTTACGACACCTCGATGGAGACGCTGACGGAGCGCGCCACGGAAATTGTGGTCGGCACGGTGGAGGGGATCGCCTACACGGAGGTTGAGGGACACGCCTGGACGATTGTGGAATTCAAGCCGGAGCAGGTGCTCAAGGGCTCGATGCAGCCGGGGGAGGCCGTCGAGATTTACACGCTTGGCGGCTATATCGCGCTGGAGGACATGATCGACTATTACCAGGACGGGTTCCGCTATGAAGACATGACCGAGGAGGAGATCCAAAACACGGTCGTGCATGAGGTCGTGGATGGCGAAGAATCGCCGCCGGAGGCGGGAGGACGGTATCTGTTCTATCTGGCCGAAACGCGGGCGAACTCGCCGCTGCCGGACGGCGCGTATGAGCGGGTGAGGGGGACGGCCTCCCAATTTATGGCCGACGGCGATTCCTTTACCCGGCTGCCCGGCGAGGATAACGAAGAGGAGACATACAGCCTCGGGCAGATCGAGGCGCTGCTTGCGGAGTAAAAACGCCGGCGCCGCCGGCTTGCCGCGCAGGGGAGAGCATGGCGCCCGTCCAGCAAAAGAAAGAGGCCGTCACGGCCTCCTGGCGCGAGGGGCCGCTGCAAACAAACCGTTTGCAGCGGCCCCTTTTTCGTATGTTGTGAGACGGCACGGCCTACGCGAGCAGCGCGTCGATCTTCCGGGTATAGGCGTCGAGGGAGCGCAGGCCGATTTCGGTGCTGACCGGGCGGCCCTTGTCGAACAGGATAACGGTGGGGATGGACTGAATCCCATACCGCTGCGCCAGCTCGGGGTGCTTGTCGGTGTCCACCTTCGCCACGGCGAGGCGGCCTGCGTACTGTTCGCCGATCTGCTCGATCACCGGGGCGAGCATGCGGCAGGGCATGCACCATTCGGCCCAGAAATCCACCAGCACCGGCAGATCTCCGCCGAGCAGTTCGTCGAATTCGCTGACATTCGGATGAAGAATTGCTGTTGACATACCATCGTCCTTCTTTCTGTATGATAAATTATATAGATTATCTGATTAATATATATGGCCGGGGGACGGGGGCCATGCGGCGGCCCCGTCTATTCCCCGCCCTTTGCCTGCCGGTCGAGATACCGCGCGGCCTGCTGGGCGGCGACCAGGCCGTCGCCCACCGCGTTGGCGATCTGCAGGGGGGCGCCGGTGCAGTCGCCGGCCGCGAAAAGGCCGGGGATGTTGGTTTCCATCTGCCGGTTCACCCGGACGAAGCCGTCCTCCATGGCCAGCCCGTCAATCAGGGCGGCGGGGGCGATGGCGGCGCGGAGGATGAACACCGCGTCAGCGGGAAGAAGACGCCCGCCTTCGACGGGAGGGCCGCTCTCCGCCGCGGCGTCCTCCGGCCGGGAAACCCGCGCGCCGGAAACCCGGCCGCCGGTTTCCTCTACCGCCTCGATCCGGCCGGACAGGAAGGGGATTTCCCCAGCCAGCACCTCCGGCCGTTCCCCCCGGGCGACATAAGTGACCTCCACCCCGATGCTGTGCAGGAAATTGGCTTCTTCCGGCGCATCGGGAGCCAGGCCCCAGACCACCGCCCGCTTTCCGCGATACAGCATCCCGTCGCAGGTGGCGCAGTAGCTCACCCCGCGGCCGAGCAGCTCCGCCTCCCCGGGGACAGGGCGGGCCTTTGCGGCGCCGGTGGCGAGGATGACCGCGCCCGCTTCCACAATCCGGCCGCTGAAATTGGCCATGAAGGACCCGTTAAAGGGAAGGATGTTGGACACCCGCCCCTTTTCCGGTACAATGCCCATTGCGGCGGCATGCTCTTCAAACCGCCGCATCAGCTCCGGGCCGGACAGGTGATACAGCCCCAGATAGTTGTCGACGGCTTCCGCCCTGGCGAGGATGGTGTGCTCGCCGGACAGCACCCGCACGGCCTTCCCCCGCGCCGCGGCGTTGACGGCGGCCGACAGCCCGGCCGGACCGGCGCCGACGATCAGAATATCGGTTCGGTTATCCAAGGGGCTCCGCCTCCTTCCGCCGGGGCGCGTCCGCCTCGCGGACCCCCAGCTCGTCGCCGCCCACCGCGCTTTTGCAGTGGGGGCAGTAGTAAAAATGCTCGACCGGATGGCCGCAGGCTTCGTGAACCAGCTTTTTATAGCAGGTGGTCAGATGCTTTTCTCCCCACAGGACCAGGGCGTTGAATACATCCTCCAGATCCCCGCCGCTCTCGGTGAGGGTGTAACGGTAACGGGGCGGATGCTCCTGATACAGTTCGCTGTGCACCAGGCCGTCCCCCTCCAGGGTCTTCAACCGTTCCGAAAGCAGGTTGGTGGGAATACCCTCCAGGCTGTCCTGCAGCTCCTTGAATGTCCCCCGGCCGATCAGCAGGCGGTGGAGGATCAGCAGGGACCATTTGTCCCCGATAAGGTTGAGGGTCTGCGCGATGTTGCAGGGAAGCGAATAGGCGTTCTTCATAGGCGGCTTCCTTTCCAAAAGCCGCCCCTGCCGGGCGGCGGGATGGGTTGTTTGCCTTATTATAGCCTATTCACTTTAGAGTGTCAAGTGACTATTTTTTTTAAAGTTTACATTCGTTTGCTTTCAGCAGAACCCCTTATCGGTGAAAAACGGCTTGTTTTTGTATTGGTTGCCAAAAACACCTGCCAATAATATGCATTTGTGGAAATTGTTTATTGAAATGCTCTGAACTGTTGCAAATATACGCCGCATCCTATATAATGGAAGGCGACCGGGGAATACTGTAGATTCCAAGGCACGGCCGGCCTGAAAACCGGCCGGCCGGTGGAATGGTTTGAAGAAAGGAAGAAACGCATGGCAGAGAAGACGACCAAAGCGGACAAGACAAGCTCTGCACCGGCCCAGGCGGAAAAGACGGAAGGGAAGCCTGTCATCACCGAACAAGGGCTGGCCGACCGGCTGACTTCCAAGCTGCTGCACAATTTTTCGGTGCAGCCGGAGGGCGCGACAAACGAGAACTTTTATAACGCGCTGGTGCTGGTGCTCCGCGACCTGATGCGCAGCCGCCGTGTCGAGTATATTGAAAAGACGCACAAGCAGAATGCCCGGCAGGTGTATTATCTGTGTATGGAATTCCTGATGGGGCGCAGCCTGAAGAACACGCTGTACAACCTCAATCTGACGGAGGAAGCCCGGCATGTGCTCGCCAAATACGACGTGAAACTGGATTCCCTGTTCGAGCTGGAGCCGGACGCAGGTCTGGGCAACGGCGGCCTGGGCCGCCTGGCCGCCTGCTTCCTGGATGGGCTGGCGACCGAATCCATCCCCGCGGTGGGGTATTCGCTGCTGTACGAATACGGCATCTTCCGGCAGAAGCTGGTGGACGGCTGGCAGACCGAGGTGCCTGACTTCTGGCTGCCGGGCGGGGAAAGCTGGCTGCTTCCCCGGCCGGAGCTTGCCAAGCAGGTCAAATTCGACGGCCATATCCGCGAATGGTGGGACGGCGGCTATCATCACGTGGAGCATGAGAACCCCAACATCGTCATCGCCCAGCCTTACGACATGATGGTGGCCGGCAAGGACGGCCGCGGCGTCTCCACCCTGCGGCTCTGGCGGGCGACCTCCCCGGGGATGGATATGTCCCTGTTCAACCAGGGGGAATACATGCGCGCCATGGAGCAGAAGGCGATGGCCGAGGTCATCACCCAGGTGCTGTATCCGGCGGACAACCACCGGGAGGGGAAATCCCTGCGGCTGTCCCAGCAGTATTTCCTGGTGTCCGCCTCGGTCCAGGACATCGTCCGCCGCCATCTGGAACAGTACGGCTCCATGGACACCCTGCCCGAAATGACCGCGATCCATATCAACGACACCCACCCGACCCTCGCCATCCCCGAGCTGATGCGGATTCTGCTGGACGAGTGCGGCTACGGCTGGGAGCCGGCATGGGAGATCGTCACCCGTACCGTCGCCTATACCAACCACACCGTGATGGCCGAGGCGCTCGAGTGCTGGCCGGAGGACCTCTTTTCCCAGCGCCTGCCCCGGATTTATCAGATCGTGAGGGAAATCAACGACCGCTTCAGCGCCCGGATGATGGAGGAGACCGGCGGCGACAGGGAGAAGGTCGGCCGGATGGCGATTATCAGCTACGGCGTCATCAAGATGGCCAACCTCTGCGTGGCGGCGGCCCATTCGGTCAACGGCGTGTCCAAGCTGCACAGCGAGATCCTGAAAAACGACGTGTTTCACGACCAGTACACCATGGCGCCGGAAAAATTTGAGAACGTGACCAACGGCATCGCCCACCGGCGCTGGCTCTGTCAGGCGAATCCGGGCCTTTCCCGGTTCATCACCGACCGCATCGGCGGCGGCTTTGTCCTGCGCGCAGAGGAGCTGTCCCGGCTGCGGCCCTATGTGGACGACCCCGCCGCGCAGGAGGAATTTCTGAAAATCAAGCGGGAGAACAAGGTGCGCCTGGCGGACTATATCCGGGAGAACAACGGCGTCGTGGTGGACCCGGATTCGATCTTCGACGTGCAGGTCAAGCGGCTGCACGAGTACAAGCGGCAGCACCTCAACGCGCTGCACATCCTGCACACCTATCTCACCCTCAAGGACAACCCGAACATGGATTTCGTCCCCCGCACCTACCTGTTCGGCGCGAAATCCGCGCCGGGGTACTACCTGGCTAAGGAGATCATCCGCTTTATCTGCGCCCTGGGCAAGGAAATCGACAGCGATCCGGCGGTCCGGGATAAGCTGAAGGTGGTCTACCTGGAGGATTACCGGGTGACGCTGGCGGAACTGATGATGCCGGCGGCCGATATCAGCGAGCAGATCTCCCTCGCCGGCACCGAGGCGAGCGGCACCGGCAACATGAAGCTGATGATGAACGGGGCGGTGACCCTCGGCACCATGGACGGCGCGAACGTCGAGATCTACAATGCGGTGGGGCCGGACAACATCTTCATCTTCGGGATGACCGCCCAGGAGGTAGAGGAGATCAAAAAGCGCGGCGGCTATAACCCCCAGTCCCTGTACAACGGCAATCCGCATATCCACCGCGCGATTGATTATATGTTCCACGGCTTCGGCGGCCGGGCTTACGGCGAGGTGGCCGGCTCGCTGACCGGCAGCGACCCGTATATGGTGCTGGCCGATTTCGAGGATTACGCCCGCGCGCAGCAGCTTTCCGCCCAGACGTATGCCGACCGGCCCAAGTGGGCGCGCATGGCGATGATCAATACCGCCGAAAGCGGGATCTTTTCCTCCGACCGCGCCATCCGCGATTATTCGGAGCAGATCTGGCATGGCCGCCCGGTGAAATGGACGGAATAATCAACACGACCAACGGAAAGCGCCGCACGGATATATCCGTGC
>CAJFTG010000021.1 GCA_904419875.1 Candidatus Avimonas caecicola
CGTTCCAACATCGACGTGCTCTGAGCCAATGAGCCAATTTGGCTGAGCCTTTTTGCGCATCTGAGCCATTTTACGCTGTTGTCTCTGCTCCCTGCGCCCCAAAGAAAGGAAACGCTATGGGAAAACATTGGAAAATTGTCACCGTGGTAGGCGCCCGGCCGCAGTTTATCAAGGCGGCGGCGGTTTCCCGCGTGCTTCGGCAGAAACATGAGGAAATCCTCATTCACACCGGACAGCACTATGACGGCAACATGTCCGACATCTTTTTCGAAGAACTGCATATCCCCCGGCCGGACTACAATCTCGGCGTCGGGTCGGGAAGCCATGCCAGGCAGACGGCGGCGATGATGGTGGGGATTGAAGAAATTCTGCTGAAGGAAAAGCCGGATTATCTGATGGTCTACGGCGATACCAACTCCACCCTGGCCGGGGCGGTCGCCGCCTCTAAAATCCTTATCCCGGTTATCCATGTGGAGGCGGGGCTGCGCTCCTTCAACATGGCGATGCCGGAGGAACAGAACCGCATCCTGACCGACCGCATTTCCCGTTTTCTGTTCTGCCCCACCGAAACGGCGGTAAACCATCTGAAGGATGAGGGGATCACCCGGGGGGTATACAATGTCGGAGACGTAATGTGCGATGCGGTGCTGTATTATTCCCGTGAAATGGAAAAGAACCCTTCCGCCTTCTATTTTGGCCGCCTACAGGGACTGTTCCACCCGATCGAACCGGTTGGCCGCTGGTATCTTGCCACGATTCACCGGGCGGAAAACACCGATTCCCTGGAAAAAATCCGCAGCGTTCTGGGTGCTTTTGAGCAGTTGGACGCCCCGGTGCTCTTCCCCGTCCATCCCCGCACCAAGGGCATGGTCCGGGAGCTCTGCGCCGCGCACGACTACGGCAACATCCTGTTCACGGAGCCGATGGGCTATCTGGACATGCTCTATTTTACCAGGAATGCGGTCAAAGCGATTACCGATTCCGGCGGCCTGCAGAAAGAGGCCTATATTCTCGACACCCCCTGCGTTACCGTACGGGATCAAACGGAGTGGGTAGAAACCCTGAACGGCGGGCATAACGTCCTCGCCCGGCCGCAGACGCAGGATATTCTGGACAAGGTCCGCCATACCGTCATCGACAGGTCAAACCGGCCGCCGTACTATGGCGCCGGCCGGGCGGCGGAACAAATTCTGGAAATTCTGGACAGCGCCGGCTGAACCGCCTCTCAGAAAGAAACTGGTACAAGAAAGGAAATTGCTGATGAATTACGCACTGATCGGCTGCGGGCGCATCTCGTTCAACCACGTGGCCGCCGCGTTGGAAAACAAGCTGAACATCGTCGCGCTGTGCGACGTGATCCCCGCCCACATGGAGGAAAAGATCCAGCGGTTCCAGCTTCCCGACACGGTAAAACAATATACCGATTACCGTCAAATGCTGAAAAACGAAAAGCTCGATCTGGTCGCCATCGCCACCGAAAGCGGGAAGCACGCCGCCATCGCGCTGGACTGCATCGAGGCGGGGGTGAACCTGATTATCGAAAAGCCGATCGCCCTGTCGCTGGCGGATGCGGACAAAATCATCGCCCGGGCGGAGGAAAAGGGCGTGAATGTCTGCGCCTGCCATCAGAACCGCTTCAACAAATCCATCCAGAAGATCCGGGAGGCCATGGAAGAAGGGCGCTTCGGCCGCCTTTTCCACGGCGCGGCGCACATCCGGTGGAACCGCGGCCCCGCTTACTATGAGCAGGCGCCGTGGCGCGGCACCTGGGAGCAGGACGGCGGGGCGCTGATGAATCAATGCATCCATAACATCGACCTGCTGCGCTGGATGATGGGCGACGAGGTGGACGAGGTCATGGCCTACACCGACAACCTCAACCACGGCTACATCCAGGCGGAGGACCTCGGCATCGCGGTGGTGCGGTTCAGGAACGGCGCGTACGGCATGATCGAAGGCACCACCAACATCTACCCGAAAAACCTGGAGGAAACCCTGTACCTCTTCGGGGAAACCGGGACGGTCAAGGCGGGCGGCAAGTCGGTGAACATCATCGAGGAGTGGCTGTTCGGGGACGGGAAGGACGACCCGGAGGAAATCAAGGCCCGCTTCCACGAAAACCCGCCGAACGTCTACGGCTTCGGCCACAACCCGCTGTATGCGGACGTCATCGACGCCTGCCGAACCGGCCGCAGGCCCTACGTGGACGCCCGGGCGGGCCGGCGGGCGCTGGAGCTGGTGCTGGCGATTTACCTTTCCGCGGCGGAGCACCGGCCGGTAAAGCTGCCGCTGGACGCCTGCTCGACCATGGATTTTGCGGGGCGGTTCGGTCATGAATAAGGAAAACCGGCCGGAAACGGCCTCCCGCTTTTTTGTGCATGAAAGCAGCTATGTCGACGAAGGGGTCGAGATCGGCGAGGGCACAAAGATCTGGCATTTCTGCCATATCCAGACCGGCGCGGTCATCGGGGCGCACTGCTCCTTCGGCCAGAACGTCAACGTATCCAACAACGTCCGGGTAGGCGACCATGTGAAGGTGCAGAACAACGTCTCCCTTTATGAGGGGGTGGAGCTGGAGGATTATGTGTTCTGCGGCCCGTCGATGGTGTTTACCAACGACCTCACCCCCCGCAGCCGCTATCCCAAAGGCAGCGCCGGCTACAAAAAAACCCGGGTGCGGGAAGGCGCGACCATCGGGGCGAATGCCACCATCGTATGCGGGCATACTATCGGCAGATGCGCGCTGATCGCCGCGGGCGCCGTGGTGACCAGAGACGTGCGGGACCACGCGCTGATGGCGGGGGTCCCCGCCCGGCAGATTGGCTGGGCCTGCGAGTGCGGCGCCGTGCTGAACGGGGATTTGTCCTGCCCTGACTGCGGCCGGCGGTACCATGAAACGGAAGACGGCCTGGCCGAAACACGTTAGCGGACGCCGCTGCCCCGGGAAGGGGTCCTTCCCCGCCGGAGAAAAGCGCGGCGGACAAGCCGGGTAATTTTTAGGAGGAAACGCATATGCTGTTTACCGGAAAAACACTGTTGATCACCGGGGGAACCGGCTCGTTCGGCAACGCCGTGCTGGAACGCTTTCTGCAGACCGACATCGGGGAGATCCGCATCTTCTCCCGGGACGAGAAAAAGCAGGACGACATGCGCCATACCTACCACAACGACAAAATCAAGTATTACATCGGGGATGTCCGCGACCCCGCCAGCATCCAAAACGCGATGCACGGGGTGGACTACGTTTTCCATGCCGCCGCGCTCAAGCAGGTGCCCTCCTGCGAATTTTTCCCGATCGAGGCGGTCAAGACCAATGTGTTCGGCACCGAAAACGTACTGAACGCCGCCATTGAGGCCGGGGTGCGGAAGGTGATCTGCCTGTCCACCGATAAAGCCGCCTATCCGGTCAACGCCATGGGCACCTCCAAGGCGATGATGGAAAAGGTGTTTGTGGCCAAGTCCCGCACCGTTTCCCCGGACAAGACCCTGATCTGCGGGACGCGGTACGGCAACGTCCTGTGCTCCCGCGGCTCGGTGATTCCGCTGTTCATCGAACAGATCAAGACCGGCAAGCCGATCACCATTACCGAACCGGCGATGACCCGCTTCATCATGAGCCTGGAAGAGGCGGTGGAGCTTGTGCTTTTCGCCTTCGAGCACGCGGAGAGCGGTGATATCCTGGTGCAGAAGGCCCCCTCCTGCACCATTCAGGTGCTGGCGGATGCGGTGAAGCAGATCTTCCACGCGGAGGACCATCCGACCAAGGTGATCGGCATCCGGCACGGGGAGAAGATGTTTGAAACCCTGCTGACCAACGAGGAATGCGCCAGCGCCATCGACCTGGGCAACTTCTACCGCGTGCCGGCGGACAAACGGGACCTCAACTATGACAAATACTTCATCAACGGCACCCAGCAGCGTCTGCTGCTGGAGGAGTTCGATTCAAACAACACCGAGCTGCTGACCGTGGAAGAGGTCAAGGCAAAGCTGTTGAGCCTCGAATATATCCAAAACGAGCTGGCCGTCTGGGAAGCGCAGCGGTAAAACGGGGAGGCGGACTTCATGCGGATTCTCATAACCGGCGCCAACGGGTTCATCGGCAGAAACCTTACCGCCGAGCTGCGCAACCGCGGATACACGGACATCCGCGCCTTTGACACGGACACCGACCCCTCGCTGCTTTACGTCTGGGCGGCGGACTGCGACTTTGTCTTTCATCTCGCCGGGGTAAACCGCCCGCAGGAGGAAGCGGAATTCATGGCCGGAAACGCCGGCTTCACCTCCTCCCTGCTGGACGCGCTGCGCCGGCAGAAAAACACCTGCCCGGTCATGCTGGCTTCCTCGATCCAGGCGGCGCTGGACAACCCTTACGGCCGCAGCAAGCGGGCCGGAGAAGAGCTGTTGTCCTCCTATGGGCGGGAAACCGGCGCGGACGTGCTGATTTACCGCTTTCCCAACGTTTTCGGCAAATGGTGCCGCCCGCATTACAACAGCGTGATCGCCACCTTCTGCCACAGCCTCGCCCGGGAACTGCCGATCACGGTAAACGACCCCTCCGTCCTTCTCCGGCTGGTCTATATCGACGACTTGGTGGAGGAGCTCATCCGCGCGCTGGAGCGGCAGGAAACCAGAGAGGGCGATTTCTGCGTGATCCCGGTGACTCACACCGCCTCTCTGGGAGAAATCGCAGATATTCTCCGTTCTTTTCCCGAAAGCCGCCGCACCCTCGCCGTGCCGGATATGGGCGACCCGCTGACCAGAAAGCTGTACAGCACCTATCTGAGCTATCTTCCGGAAGACGGCTTTGCCTATCCGCTGAGAAAGAATGCGGACGCGCGGGGTTCCTTCACCGAGATTCTGCGCACCGTGGACCGGGGGCAGTTCTCGGTCAACATCGCCAAACCGGGGGTCACCAAGGGGAACCACTGGCACCACAGCAAAAATGAAAAGTTCCTGGTGGTCAGCGGCAAGGGGATCATCCGCTTCCGCCGCATCGATTCCGAGCAGGTGCTCGAATACCCGGTGGACGGCGAAAATCCGACGGTGGTGGATATCCCCACCGGCTATACCCACAGCATCCAAAACATCGGGGAAGACGATTTGGTTACCTTCATGTGGGCCAACGAACCGTTTGATCCCGACCATCCGGACACCTATCCCCTCCCTGTATGACAAGCGGGGAGGGCTTTCCGTGCAACGGGGAAAGGCGGCAGGACATGAACGATCATACGATGAACGCGACGAAAAAGCTGAAGGTGATGACTGTCCTCGGCACCCGGCCGGAGATCATCCGGCTTTCGGCCTGCATCCGGGCCTGCGACCGGTATTTCAACCATATCCTGGTACATACCGGCCAGAACTGGGATTACACCCTGAATCAGGTGTTTTTCGACGACCTCGGCCTGCGCGCTCCGGACTGCTATCTGGAGAGCGTGGGGGCAGACCTGGGGGAAACCATGGGGAACATCATCGCCAAATCCTATGCGGTCATGGCCAGAGAACGGCCGGACGCCGTGCTGATACTGGGGGATACCAACTCCGCCCTTTCCGCCATTTCGGCCAAGCGGCTGAAGATCCCGATCTTCCACATGGAGGCGGGCAACCGCTGCTGGGACTGGAACGTATCCGAAATGATCAACCGCAAGATCGTGGACCATATCGCCGACATCAACCTCCCCTATACCGAGCATTCACGCCGCTATCTCCTGTCCGAAGGAATCGACGGGAAGACCGTTTTCGTCACCGGCTCCCCCATGCGGGAGGTGCTGCGCGAGCACAGGGAACGGATTGAGCAAAGCGACGTGCTCGGGCGGCTCGGGCTGGAAAAGAGGAAATATATCCTGGTGTCCGCCCACCGGGAGGAAAATATCGACAACGAAGAAAACTTTTTCGACCTGATGAACGCGATCAACCGGATTGCGGAAACCTACCGCCTGCCGGTGATCTATTCCACCCACCCCCGCTCCAGAAAATTCATCGAGGCGCGGGGCTTCAGCTTCCATCCGCTGGTGCGGAGCCTCAAGCCCTTCGGCTTTTTCGACTACAACCACCTGCAGATGAACAGCTACTGCGTCCTGTCGGACAGCGGCACCCTGTCGGAGGAGTCGGCCATGCTGCACTTCACCGGGGTGCTCCTGCGCACCTCCACCGAACGGCCGGAGGTGCTGGACAAAGGCACCGTCGTGATCGGCGGCATCAAGGGCGAGGACGTGGAGCAGGCGCTGGAGCTGGCGGTCGCCATGCGGGAAAACGGGGAGGAAACCGCCATGGCGGAGGATTACGCCGACACCAATGTCTCCGCCAAGGTGGTCAAGCTGATCCAGAGCTATACCAAAATCGTCAATCAAACGGTCTGGCTGAAGCGGTGACGCGGGCCTGTCCGCGCAGCGCCCGCCGCCCGGCTTCCGCGCGGCCCTCCGTCCCGCCTGTCCCGGCGCGGAGGAAGGCCGTTCAAGCCGTCCGCTCTGCCTGCCGCCGCGGGACGGCGGGGTTCGGCGCGAAGACGGAAGGCGGCCGGGTGTCCATTGTGCGGCCGGCGCCGGACGGCAGCCGGGAGCGCCGGACGGTCCGCCCGGCAAAGCCCCTCCGCCCCAGGCAGGCCGTGATAAAATCGCAGCGGCTTGTGACTAAGCGGCGCCGGCACTGCCGTATACTTAAATTATGCGGCCCCGCATGTACCCGGGCCCGCGGCCTGCCTGGCCGAACGGAGGGCGGCGCTCCGGGAAGGGCGGAGAACCGAAAACGGGGCACGACCGGCATGAAAAGCGCGATAAACACAATAAACACGGAAGACAGAAAAGGGATTGAAACAGGATTTAGAGCAAAAGGGTTGACGTAAAATGAAGATATGGATTTTCAACAACTACAGCCATCTCCCCGATCAGGGCGGATTAAACCGGCATTATTTTTTTGCCAGGCAGCTTCAGAAAATGGGACACGAGCCGGTGGTATTCACGGGGAGCCATCCGCATAACACCAGCATGCAGATGATCGAGGGCCGGGAGGCGTACCGGGTCGGGCAGGCCGAGCCGTTCCCCTGGGTGTATGTCCGGACATGCAACTATGAGGGCAGCCTCCTCAAGCGGGTCTGGTCGATGCTTCAGTTTTACCGTAACGCCAAAAAAGCGGCGGCGCACTTTGGCCGGCCGGACGTTATCCTCGGCTCCTCCCCGCATCCCCTGGACGCGGTGCTCGCCATCCGCCTGGGGAAAAAATACGCCTGCCGGTCGATTGCCGAAGTGCGCGACCTGTGGCCCGAATCCATTGTTGCCTACGGCGTCGCCGGGCCGCACAACCCTGCCGTCATCGCGCTGCGCGGGCTTGAAAAATGGATTTACAAAAAGGCGGATTCCCTGATCTTCACCCTGGAAGGCGCCTACGATTACATTATTGAGCAGGGATGGGGGAAGAGCATTCCCCGCTCAAAGGTCCATTATATCAATAACGGCGTCGATCTGGAGGCTTTTCGCCATAACCGGGAGCACTGCCGGATTGACGACCCGGACTTAACCGACCCGGACATTTTCCGCGTGGTGTACGTGGGCTCTGTCCGCCAGGTCAATCATCTGGGGGGGCTGCTGGACGCGGCCAAAAAAGTGGAGGACCCCCGCATCCGGTTCCTGATCTGGGGCGACGGAGACGAGCGGCCCGCGCTGGAACAGCGGGTGCGGGATGAAAAGATACCCAATGTGAAATTCAAAGGCCGGGTGGACAAAAAATATATTCCTTATATTGTCAGCTGCGCCGATCTCAACCTGATCCACAGCGGGAGCGAGGGGGATTCGCTGTTCCGCTTTGGAATCAGCTTCAACAAAATGTTTGACTGCCTGGCGGCCGGGAAACCAATCCTCATGGATATCGTAGCCAGCTACAACCCGGTGGAGCAGTGGAAGGCCGGGTTCTGTTTTAAGGACGCCAAGGATATCCCGGACGCGATTGAGCGGGTCCGGAACGCCGACCCGGAAAGCAGGCGGCTCATGGAGCAAAACGCCTGCCGGGCAGCGGAAAATTTTGATTTCCGCGTGCTGACGGAAAAGCTGATCTGCGTGATGGAGGGGAAGGCTTAAAGCCGTACTCCCGCCCCTTCCGTGTCCCGGAAACAGGGCCAGCCTGGCCGGATGCCGATTTATTCATTGGGGGAGATGAAGGAAGTCCCCTTTGTGCCGGCGGCCAATTCCCCGCGGGTTTTCTCTCGGCTTTGTGAGCGCGGCTCCTGGCTGGATGCGTTAGGGCGGTTAAGATTTCCTTTCGATTGTTGCCTCTTATAACCGGTGACAAGG
Source organism: Candidatus Avimonas caecicola (assembly GCA_904419875.1). Taxonomy (GTDB): domain Bacteria; phylum Bacillota; class Clostridia; order Oscillospirales; family Acutalibacteraceae; genus Avimonas; species Avimonas caecicola. Next base: position 8,280 of record CAJFTG010000021.1, read on the forward strand.
CGGCACGGTGTAAAGAGAGATGACAAAATAACAGATCATGCCAAATTGTACCCCTAAAAACAGACCGCCCAAATGAAATAATATTTCTCGATCGGCATGGCGGCCGCTATCCGATACCCCGCGAATATCCGCCCGGTAAAACCACAATCCGCAGCATGGAATAAGAAGTATCATAAAACCAAAACAGCCCACTCTTCCCATTCGTTCAGGAATTTCAACGGCCCTGTTTTTTCATCCATTCCGAAAACCATCTTTGTTTTCCATCCCAGAATATCCGGAATCCTTATGACAAGCATAAAAACAAGCCCCTTTTTCGCTGCCCCCATAAATTCCGGTCGGCCGCCCGGTTACTCCAGGAAAAGCAGAGCATAAAGCCGGGAACCGTTCTGCATTATTTCTCCCTGTCGGCGGCGTTGTCCCCGGCAAACAGCCGCGCCGCTTCCTGCCGCCCCTCGCCGTATGGGACGGCAGCCGGGGAGAGAAACGGCCTTGCTCCATGTCAAATTCCATACCGCCCGCTTCCGTGCCTGCGCCCGTCTGCCGGAAGGCGCCGGATAACGGCGGCCGTATGCGGGCAGGCGCTTTTTTAAAGCGGTATTGCCCGGTGCGGACAGGAATACGGTTTTTACCGCCGCATTTTGAAACGAAAAGCGGGAGCGGGCCAAGCCGTAAAAATCGCAACTGCGCTTATCCGGCACGCCGTATTCCGTGCCCGCGGCAGCCGGCCTCTTTGCCCCGGCGCGGCGCGCTCCATCGTCTTTGGCGGGAACGCTTTCGCGGCTAAACCGTATTCGGTCCGGGCCGCCGCTTTGCCGAAAAACGGGAAAACGCGCGCCGGCGCAACCGGCCATCCGCGTACAGCGAAAAACGCCATGCAGGCGCGCCGTCATTAATTTTTTCCGCCGGGTTTTTCCTGTCTATCCGCCTGTTTTTTTCGCACACTATTGTCGGAAGACCGCCCAAGGCGTGTCTTTCGATTGTTTGTGCAGAAAGGCGGGAAATCCATGATCGAAGGCATCAACGGCGTGAATCCGCTCAGCATCGCCGCCATCAGGGATTGGCGGCAGCGGCGGGAGCAGGATTTTTACTCGTTGCCCGAGGAAGTGCAGGAGCAGCTGAACGCCCATGCGGACGAATTCCATTCGGAAGAGGAAATGATCCGGTATGTCCGTGATCTGGGGCTGCGCTCCTGAATCTCCCGCTCCATTGTCGAAGGAGGCTAGAACGCTATGCCCAGCGCAAATCCGCAGTGCAACCCGCTGACACAGGACCCGGAGATCCGGCAGTGCTTTCAGTCCCTCCCGGCCTATGTGCAGGAAACCATTCACCAGTCGGGTGTGGAGATCACTTCGAAGCAGCAGCTGCAGCAGTGTGCGGACCATTTGATGAAAAAATAACCGTACCGCATGGCGGAAGCGGAAGTTTCCGCGCCGCCGAAAAAACGACGGCAGGCCATTTTTACGGCCTGCCGTCGTTTTTCATTATCCCCTCAGGTTTTCCTGCGGATCGCCGGCGGACAGCGGCCCCGCTCCCCTTTCCTGTGCCGGGCCGGGCGGGCCGAGACGCCTCTGCCGCACCGCTTCGTAAAACAGCACGGTCGAAGCGCAGGACACGTTGAAGGACGAGGCGCAGCACCCCTCCGCCATGGGAATGGTGGCCATTTCGTCGCTCCATTCCTTGAAGCGGGCGCAGAGCCCCTCCGTTTCGTTGCCGATCAGGAAAAGGACCGGGCCGGACAGGTCCATCTCGAATAAGGGACGCTCCGCGTGGGAGGTGGTGCCGACCACCCTCAACCGCGGATACTGCCGTCGGAGGGCGGCAATCCAGGCTTCCACCTCACCGCTCGAGTCCATATGGATTGCCGGCACCCGGAAAAAAGAGCCCATGGACGACACCACCACGTCCGGATCATACAGGTCCACGCCATGACCGGTCAGCACCAGCGCCTCCACCCCCAGCGAGTCGCAGGAACGGAGCATCGTGCCCAGGTTCCCCCGGTTGGACGGCCGGTCAAAAAGCGCCAGCAACGGATTATCGCCCAGCGCAAGGCGGCCGGGATCCTCCTCCCGCATCCGGATCACCGCCATGAGCTCGGAAGCGTCGTTTTTCCCGCTGAGGCCGGCCATCAGCGCGTCGGTCAGCTCGTAATTCCGCTCGGTCCGCACCCGGCCGAGCATCTCCCGCGCCCAATGGGAGAGCGGCGTTTCAAACGAATAGAGAAAGGACCGGACGGTCCATCCGCTGCGAACCGCCTCGTTCAGGTTCCGCACGCCCTCCACGAAAAATTCCCCATACCGGTGGCGTTTGTTCCGGTTGGTTTTCAGCACCTCGAATTTCTGAAAGGCCGCATTTCTGGAATAAATCCGCTGCACCGCGCCGTTTCCCGCTTCTCTGTCCCGCATGTCAACCGTCCTTTCCTTCGCCGGCCGGAAAAGCCGTTGGGTTTAGTATAGCGCAGGCGGACGGCAATTGCAACGGCGGCCGGGGCGCGGGCGGCGCTTTTATTCAAACAGCGGCGTGGAAAGGTAACGGTCGCCGGTATCGGGCAGCAGCGCCACAATGGTCTTCCCCTCGTTCTCCGGCCGCCGGGCGAGCTGGAGCGCCGCCCAGAGCGCCGCCCCGGAAGATATCCCCGCCAGCAGCCCCTCGGAACGCGCCAGTTCCCGGCCGGCACGGAACGCCTCTTCGCTGCGCACCGGGATCACTTCGTCGTAAACGGCCGTGTTCAGCACCTCCGGCACAAAGCCGGCGCCGATCCCCTGGAGCTTGTGGGGACCGGCCTTCCCTTCGGTCAGAACCGGGGAATCCTTTGGTTCCACCCCCACTATCCGGACGGTCGGCTTCTTTTCCCTGAGGTACTCGCCCACGCCGGTGATGGTACCGCCGGTGCCGATCCCGGCGACGAAAATGTCCACCTTCCCATCGGTGTCCCGCCAGATTTCCGGGCCGGTGGCGGTGCGGTGGGCCGCCGGATTGGCCGGGTTGACAAACTGGCCGGGGATAAAGGCTCCCGGGATTTCCCGGGCCAGCTCCTCCGCCCTGGCGATGGCGCCCTTCATCCCCTTCGCCCCCTCGGTGAGGACCAGCTCCGCGCCGTAAGCCCTCAGCAGGCTGCGCCGCTCCATGCTCATGGTCTCGGGCATGGTCAGGATGACGCGGTAGCCGCGGGCCGCCGCCACCGCCGCCAGCCCGATGCCGGTGTTGCCGCTGGTCGGCTCGACAATCACCGCCCCCGGCTTCAGCAGCCCCCGCGCCTCCGCATCCTCGATCATCGCCCGGGCGACCCGGTCCTTCACGCTGCCGGCCGGGTTGAACGCCTCCACCTTGGCGAGAAGCCTTGCCTTCAGCCCCTCCTTTTTCTCCCAATTGCTCAGTTCCAGCAGCGGGGTATTCCCGATCAGCTCCGTCAGGCTTTTCGCTATTCTTTCCATCGCCTTCGCTCCATTTCATAGTTTTCCTAGTGATTTGATATGATTAAAATATACACTGCTTTCCCCGCTTTGTCAAGCGGAAACGCCGCCCAACCCGGACGGAGGCGGCCGCAAAGCCCGCCGGTCACACCGTCTGTCGCGCCGCCGGCCTGCACGGACGGAATCCGGCAGGCGTTCCGGGCGGGCAGAACCGGGGAGGAAATGGGGAGGAAACGGGGGAGGGGCTGAGGGGGAAAGGAGGGAAGAGAGAGTACAGAGCTACAGAGTATACAGCAAGAGAACAGAGAGAGCGGGGTGCAAGCAGGGCAGGCAGGGGCAGGCAGGGGCAGGCAGAAGCAGGCAGGGACAGGCGGAGGCAAGCGAAAAGCAAGCGGGAACAAACGAAGTAAATGGGGACAGACAGAGGCAGACAGAGGCAGACAGAAGCAGGCAGGAGCAGACAGGAGGAAACGATCCAAACGGCGCGCGGCCGTCTCCCGCCTGTTATGCCCATGCCTCCGCCCCGGGGATGCGGTACCGCGTGCAGAAAGCGCACACCACGCCGCGCAGGGACCCGTCCAGCCTCGCCAGCCCCTGCCGGGCCAGCGGCGGCGGAACAGCCCCGTAATAGGCGTGGGCGATCCCGCCGGCGATGCAGGCCATGGTATCGCTGTCCCCGCCGAGGGAAACCGCCAGGCGGATGGCGCTCTCCACGTCGTCCGATTCCAGAAACGCCCGGATAGCCGGCGGCACGCTGTAGCCGGCGCGGGAATCAAAGACAAAACCCGGCCGGATCGACCGCAGCGGACGGGACAAATCGTACCCGAAGCGGCGGCGGATCCGGACGGCGATCTCCTCCTTGGAGCAGCCGGTGCGGGCGAGGAAAACCGCCAGCGCCGCCGCCTGCGCGCCGGCCGTCCCCTCCGGATGCCGGTGGGTGAACCGGCAGCTGATTTCCGCTTCCCTCAGGACCGCCTGAGGCGTGTCCAGCGCAAAGCCGATGGGGCTGACCCGCATCGCCCCGCCGTTCCCATAGCTTTCCTGCACCGGCAGCCCCGGCGCGCGGCACCACGCCCGGAACATTCCGCCGAAGCCGGCGTCCGGATACCGGAAATAGTACCGACGGTACCGCGCGGCGTACCGCTCCGCCCGCTCCTCCTCCGAAGCGGGGCCTGCCGCCGCCTGACACATAAGCGCTTCCGCCGTTGCCGCCGTGAGCACCGTATCGTCGGTAAAACGGCTTTCCGGCAGAAAAAGCGGAAAATCCACGCGCTTGGTCGGGCGCCGCTCATAGGCGGAGCCCACTATGTCCCCTAAAATCGCGCCCAGCAACGCAAGCGCCTCCTTCCATCGTCCTTTTCCTCCCCGGCCGCCTTCCCGCAGCGAGCCCGCCGCCCCGCCGCGGCGGGCAGAGGGCTTTCCCCGCGGCGGACGCCTCCTCCCTCCTCCCTAAGCTAATTATAGAGGAGCGGCGGCCTGGACGCAACCCGGCGGCGCAGCCCGCGGAAAAATACGCGGGGAAACGCCGCCCGCGGCCTGCCGGCAGGCATAAACCGGGCGTTTCCACACCCTGCCGGCGGACCGGAATCCCGGCCCTGCGTATCCCTTTTGCGGCTCCTTTTCCTCTTCCCCAGGCGGCGGAGACGTTTCGTCCCATCCCCCAAACGGGTTTTTATATTTCTTTAAGGAATTTATAGGGAAAAACTCACTCCCCTTCCTCGGCCGCGGACTATACTGTTTTTGATTGCCCAGGGTTCTCGGGGTCTCCAAGGCCGGATTCCCCGTATTTGCGGGCGGGATCAAATGGGACCAAATGGGACAAGACAAAAAAGTTGAAAAAAACGGGCCGCTATAGTAAGATAAAAAGGATACGGCGGAAAAGTCTGGGGGAACGAAACATGCAGGAACCGAAAAGACGGACAAATTCCACACGAAAACGGCGGAAACGGCGGCTCCGCCCGCTCGGCTGGCTCCTTTTGGGGGCGGCGGCGCTGCTGGCCGCGGGGGCCGTCGCCCTGGTCGTCTTTCTGGTTCGGGGCAGCGGCGCCCCTCCCGCGGAAGAAAGCGACGGCGCCACACAGAGCACGTCCGGCACAGGCACCACCGCCGCAACCGGCCCGGCCGCCGACACGGCGGACGGCACCTGGGTGGTGGAAGGCGAGCAGGCGTATTACCTCGGCGGGGACGGAAGCCCCTATACCGGCGTCCATACCATTGACGGCGCGGAATGCACCTTTGCGGACGACGGCTCCCTGCTGGACGGCTGGGCGAACGTGGACAATATCCGCTATCATTTTTCCGGCGGCGTGCTGTCCAAGGGCACCCAGGTGATCGACGGGCTCACCCGGTATATCAACGCCGACGGCACCATGTTCGTCGGCTGGTACGACAGCCCCTTTTCCGGCCAGCGGTATTATTACGATTACGAGACCGGCGCTTCCTACCGCGGATGGAAGGAAATTGACGGCAGCGCCTATTATTTCCAGCCCGACGGCACGCTGGCGCGCAGCACCACGGTGGACGGGGTAGCCATTGACGACGACGGGGTTGCCGCCGAACTGCCCGCCTCCACCTCCACGTCCGGCTCCGAATCCACCGCGACCACCCGCCCGCCGGTCAAGCCTGACCCCACGGTGCCGGATTCCCTGGGGCGGGAGCTGGACGACATCCTCGCGACCTACGGGGACACGCCGGAAGCCATTTACGATTACGTTCACGACCATTACACCTACCGCTATGCGCCGGAAGGCTCCATCGCGGAAAACGCGCAGCATATGCTGGACTACGGGACGGGAAGCTGCTACAATTTCGCCTCGCTGACCTACCTGCTCTTCCAGCGGGCAGGCTACGACGTGTATTATGTGACCGGCAAGGGCTGGCAGCCCGGGGATTACCACTGCTGGTGCCTCGCCTATTTCGACGGCGGCTGGTATTACGTGGATTCCCTGTACGTCCGCTCCGCCAAGCTGACCGCCGCCGAGCTGAGGGAAAAAGGCTACGTGTGGGACCAAAGCGGCCTCCCCGGCTGAGGGCGGCACACCGGCCGGCCAACGGCCGCGCCGTGGTCCCGGTTATATAAATTTCGTATAACCAGGCTATAAATTTACTCTTTGTTAATCCGGGGGCCTTCGGTTCCCCCGGCCGTCGGTTATTCAGGCTATAGCGGTTGGCCTGGCCGGCATGGGTATTGTGGTAACCGTATTTACCGTGTTTGCCGTGTTTACCGCCGTGGTCGCGGCAAGGAGGATTCAGGGCATCCGGCAGTTCGACGGGCGAGCGCCCGCCGGCATTTATGGGACGCGGATTTTTCAGCGGAAGGGGGCTGGATTTGTCGAGATGAAACGCTGTTTTTTGGTTTCCCGGCTTTTCCTGCCGCCGTCGGCCGGCCGGGACGCCGGGGGACATTCCCGGCGCAGAGCGGAGCGGCCCGCGGCGGCCCTGCTGCTCGCCGCGGCCCTGCTGCTGACCGGCTGCGGAGCGGCCCCCTCCCCGGAAAGCGGGACGGGCGCCGCCTCCACCGGTTCCACGACCCCTTCCTCCGTTTCTTCTGCTGCTTCTGCTCCATCCACCCCGCCCACCTCCACCACCACGGTATACCGCGACCCGCAGACCGGCATTGCTTATGACAACAACGACCTCACGGGAAAAACCGCAGAGCGGTTCGAGCTGCCGCTGGAGGGGGCTACAGGCTTTGCCCCCGTCGCCATGGACGCCACCGCAGCCCCTCAGGGGGCGGGCGGGACGGTCGCCTCCCTCTCGCCGGGGGACGCCTTCACCATCCTGGAAGAGAAGGACGGCCGCTGGTGGCGGGTGACGCAGGACGACGCCTGGACCGGCTGGGTGGACAGCACATACTGCTATCTCAACATCCCGGACGTGGTCCCTTCGATCGTGTTTGACAATACCAACGCCTATTCCTCTGTCTTCGTTTCCTCGGGCAAAAGCATTCCCGGCATCACCGGGGAGAAGCTGTACGATTCCAGGCGCTGGAACGAGCGGCTGGGGGAAGAGCAGTACGTGGTGGCGGCCAACTACATCATGGTGAAAAAAATCTACACCGCCCAGCAAGCCGCCCTGGCCGACGGCTACACCCTGGTCATCAATGAAACCTTCCGCCCCTTCGACGTTCAGCTGGACGTTGCGGGCAAGCTCAAGGCGCTGTATGCGGAGGATGCCGGGGTGAAGGCCGGCATCGATAAAAGCCCCTGGGGAATCGGCTGGTTCATCGCCAGCAAGCTTTCCACCCACCAGATCGGGTGCGCGATGGACGTGAGCCTGGCCAGGGTGAACCGGATGGAGGTCCGGCTCTCCGGTGGGTACCGCTATGCGGTGGTGACCGACGCCGCCCTGTGTGGGATGCCCACGGCCATGCATGAGCTGAGCTCCGCGGCCGTCTGCCTCAAGCAGCCGGTGAACTCCTACTCCAAAACCGCATGGAAAAGCGCCGACCCGGCGGACTCCATGACCGAGGACGCCCTGCGGCTCCAGAAATACTGCACCGACACCGGCCTGTCTCCCCTCGCCTCCGAATGGTGGCATTTCAACGACCTGGAGGCCAAAGAGGCGATCGGCAGCCATTACACCACCGAGGTTTTTTACATTGACGACTGTCTCAGCCGCGTGCCGGAATAAACCGGAATAAACACAGCGCACGTCCACAAACTATATGTAAGGAATTCTGACGCTTATGGTTTTCAGTTCACTGAGCTTCCTGTTTCTGTTCTTCCCGGTGACCTTTCTGCTGTATGCCGCCGTCCCCTTCGCAAAGTTCCGCAACGCCCTGCTGATTCTCGCCAGCCTGGTGTTCTACGCCTGGGGGGAGCCGGTATACATCCTGCTCCTGCTCGCGTCGGTGGTGCTCAACTGGCTGCTGGCGCTGGCGCTGGGCCGGCGGGACACCGGCCGGAAGGCGGTCGCGGCCGCCGCGGTTATCCTCAATATCGGCCTGCTGGTGGTGTTCAAGTACAGCGGCTTCCTGACGGAGACGGCCAACGCCCTGTTCCGCCTGTCCCTGCCGGTTCCCGCCATCCGGCTTCCCATCGGCATCTCCTTTTTCACCTTCCAGACGCTTTCCTACGTCATCGACGTGTACCGCGACAAATCCAGCATGCAGAAGAGCCTGCCCCGGCTGCTTTTGTACATCTCTTTCTTCCCCCAGCTCATCGCGGGGCCGATCGTCAAATACCACGACATCAAGGACCAGCTGGAGCGGCGCACCTTTTCCTTCGACCGCTGCGCCGGCGGTTTCCGGCGCTTTCTCTACGGCCTGGCCAAAAAGGTGCTGATCGCCAACGTGATGGCGGTGACGGCGGATTATGCGTTCGGCCTGCCCGCCGCCTCCCTGACCGCGCCCGCCGCCTGGCTGGGGGCGGTGAGCTACATGCTGCAGATCTACTTCGATTTCAGCGGCTACAGCGACATGGCCATCGGCCTGGGGAAGGCGTTCGGCTTTGATTTCAAGGAAAATTTCCGTTATCCCTACGCGGCGGTCGGTATCAAGGATTTCTGGCGCAAATGGCACATCTCCCTGTCCACGTGGTTCAAGGAATACCTCTATATCCCGCTGGGCGGCAACCGGAAGGGCAAGGCGCGCACCTACCTCAACCAGCTGATCGTGTTCGCCTGCACCGGCCTGTGGCACGGCGCGAACGTCACCTTCCTGGTGTGGGGGCTGTTCCACGGCCTGTTCCTGATTCTGGAAAGCGCGGGCATCCTTCCGGTCAGGAAAGCGGAAAAGCACCCGGCCGCCCGGTTCCTGGCGCGGGTTTATACCCTGTTCGTGGTGCTGGTCGGGTTCACGGTCTTCCGGGCGGACACCATGACCCAGGCGGTGCAGTATCTGGGCGCCATGTTTACCGGCGGTCCCGGGGCCGCCGCCGACGCGGCCGGGGCGCTGGCTTACCTGACGCCGTGGTTCCTCTTTGTCCTGGCGATCGCCTGCGTGGTATCCTTCCCCGTGGCGCCCGCGCTGGAAAGCCGGCTCTGCCGCAGCGCCGCGGGTGCGACGGCGTACGCCGCGGTCAGCTACGGGCTGTCGCTGGCCCTGTTCGCGCTGTGCATCCTTTCCCTGGCGGCGGACACCTATAATCCCTTCATCTATTTCCGGTTTTAAGGAGGCGGACGGACAGCATGCGGAAAATACTCAAACGGGCCTACGTCCTGCTCCTAACGGCCGTGTTCGCGCTGCCGCTGGCGCTCCTCCCCCTGTTCGGGGAAAGGGAATCGGCGGAGAAGCGGCAGCTATCCGAATTCCCCTCCCTGGTTGAGGACGGGAAGCTGAATCTTTCCTTCCCCTCCGAACTGGACACCTGGATTACCGAGCATTTCTGCTTCCGTTCCGCGCTGATTACGGCGAACAACCTGCTCAAGGCGGAGCTGTTCGCCGCCTCGGACGAAGACCAGGTGATCGTGGGGAAAAACGACTGGCTGTATTTTGCGCAGACGGCGGACGATTACCTCGGCCTCAACCGCCTGTCGGATGCGGAGATCGCCCGCATCGTCACAGCGGTGGAGCTGATGAACGAATACGTGACGGAACAGGGCGGCCGCTTTGTCTTTGCCGTCGCCCCGAACAAGAACACCGTCTATCCCGGGTACATGCCGGACTATTACCGGCGCACCGGCGAGGCCACCAACCTCGATCGGGTCGCCGCGGCGCTGGACGGACGGCCTTATTACGCCGACCTGCTGGGCGCGCTGCGGGAAATGGAGGAGACGGCCTACCATGCGCGGGACTCCCATTGGAACAACCTGGGCGCGGTGTGCGGCTACAACGTCCTTCTGGATACGGCGGGCAAACCGCACGAAACCTACGCGGACATCCTCTGGACCTGGGAATATACCTGGGACGGCGACCTGGACGCCATGATCTTCCCCTCCCTGGGATACAAGGACAGGCAGGCGGTTTTTGATGTGGACTGGACCTATGAATACACCTCCAATTTCCACAGCGAGGAAGACCTGCTGATTACCACGGAAAACGAGGCCGGGGAGGGTTCCCTTCTCATTTTCCGGGATTCCTTCTCCAACGCGCTCCTCCCCTTCCTGGCGCAGGCGTACCGGACAACGACCTTTTCCCGCTCCGTCCCCTTCTCGCTGTATCAACTGGAGGAAGCCCCCTGCGACACCGTGGTGGTGGAGATTGTGGAGCGGAACCTGCGCAACCTGCTCACCGCCGCGCCGGTGATGCCCGCCCCCTCCCGGCAGCTCGCGGCTGACCCCGTCCCGGCCGGATCCGCCATGGTGGAAAGCCGGGAATGGAACGGCTATCTCCATGTTTACGGGGCGCTGGATGAGGAGTCCGTGCAGGACGCCTCGCACATCTACCTGAAGCTGGCGCGGGACGGGGAGACGCGGTATGTGGAAGCCTTCCCCATTTATGAGTCGTCCCTGCTGGACGAGGGAACCGAAACGGTCGTGCGCGCTAACGGCTTTTCCGCCTACCTGCCTGAGGAGGAAGGCGAAGGCGCGGTGGTTTCGGTCGTCGTACAGACCGGCGGCGGGTATTTCGAATATACCGTCCTCCAATAGTATAACCAAGGAATGCAGAAAGGAAGTAACCGTATGAAAACAAGGAACGCATGGCTTTCCCTCTGGCTGGCTCTGGCGATCGCGCTCGGCCTGTGCGCCTGCAGCGGAAAGGGGGACGAAGGCTCCGGCGGCGGAGACGGCGAAGGCCCCTCCTCCGCCATTGCCATCGGCGGGACCTCGCTCCAGCTGGGCGGAGAGTTCACCGAGGAAATCAAGGCGGCCCTCGGCGAACCTGCGTCGGTGGAGCAGGCCCCCAGCTGCCATTACGACGGCACCGACAACATCTATACCTACGCGGATTTCAGCGTCTACACCTATATGCAGGGCGACAAGTCCGTTATGTACAGCATCGAGGTGCGCAGCGACGCCTATCCCACGCCGGAAGGGGCGAAGGTCGGCATGACGCTTGACGAGGTGAAGGCCGCCTGCGGGGAAGGCGCCGAGGGGCTGGACGCCGGAAACGGCGTTTACTACTCCCTGGGCGGAGGGATGCAGCTGAAATTCTTCCTCACGGACGACAACCGGGTGCAGCGCATCGAATATTACGTGGAATAATCCGTTCCTGCCGAACAGGGCCCCGGCCGTTCCGGGGCCCTGTTTTTTTGCCGTGCCGGCAGATCCAAAGCCGGTGTTGGACGGCCGGCATACCCGCCGGCGCGCCCGCCGAGGGCCGGCTTATGTCGAATTCCGTCAAACGTCCGGAACGGGAGTGGGATTTTTCTCCCTCCCCTATCCCCAATCCTTCCCCATCCCTCCTCTTTTCCCCTCATCCTCCCTCATCCTCCCTCATCCTCCCTCATCCCCCTTCCTCCTCTTCCCAGAAGGATTGATATATGCCCATAATTCTGCCGCTGCCCTATCCTTGGCAGGCGGCCGGCTGCCTTGGCCAGACCGCGTCAACGCCGCCGCATCGGTTCCGCCCCGCGCGCCCCCGCGTTCGAGCCGGCGCCGCCGGACGGCCGCGCCCTGCCGCCGTTGACCATCGGCTGCGACGAGTACGGGGTGCCCCGCTTACTGGGCAGGGGCGCCTTCCCGACAGGAGCGCGCCGGAAAAAGCAGGCTGTCCGTCCCGCTGCGGCCCGTCAGTACGGGATCGTGCGCGGCAAGCCGGCGCAGGCGCTGACGGAGATAGGGGCGTCCGTATTCACGACGGCAATCTCCGGGCACACCCCGGGTTCCGGCCGGCACAAGTTCCGGGAAGAAGGGGGAGCGATTCACTCCCTTTTTCCGGCTATGCGGGGAGGAACGTCGAACCCTTGATTGTGCCGCCTGCCGTCCCCCTGTCCTCCTGTCCCCCATCCCTCCCCATCCCCCTCGCCCGCTCCGCCTGTGCGGCGCCTCTGTTGAGCGGTTCGGGGCCTGTTCGCCGTCTTCGGGGCAATCGCCCCGTCCGGCCCCTCCCCCGGCGGACGGGCGAAATGGAGGGAAAAGCCGGCAGCCGGGTGGGACGCGGGAAAATGCGGGGCGCGTTCGTCCCCTCTCGTCCCCTCTTGTCCCCTCTCGTTCCCTCTCGTTCCCTTTGGATACCGTTGTATACAAGAAGCAGGCGGGAAGCCGGGTTTTACCACGGCTTCCCGCCTGCTTCTTCCCTTTTCCGATCCTTTACCCGCAAGCTCCTTTTTTCCTCCGTCCGGCCGCGGCGCTTTGCGGCGGGGACGGGACGATGCCCGGACGCGGCCGTCCGGCGCTTACGGAAGGGAGGGTTGTATAATCGCAAAGTCCGTCAAAACCCGCATGCTGAGGGATTCCGGCTCGATCTCCCGCACGGAAGAAACCCTTCGCGCTTGTTTCAGAGGCAGGGCGTCCCCCAGCCGGCGGAGGAAGCGTTCCGTCCGCTGCGGCGCGCTGAGAACCGTCGCGGAGGGTTGGTCGCCGTGTCGATGCACGCCGAAAGCGGGTATAATCCTCCCGCTTTTCGACTGAGCGGTGACTTCCCCGGCAAAAGCCGCAGGGATTGGGATAAAAAGCCGGAGGATGCCGAAGGCCGTTCCAAGGGTTTTGGACAGGCGCCGGCCCTCCGCGTGCCTCACCACCCGTACAGCGGCCGCAAGGGCCAGCAGGGCGCCCCGCAATCGCCGGGCGGCAAACGGCAGGCCGAAAAGGGCCGGGGCGATGCTGTCGCGCCACCCGGGAAGAAGGGATAAGCAGATCTGTACAAACCCGCGCAAACCTGCGAAATCTGCGCAAAGCTGCGCTAGAATATAGAGGCGAAGAGCACTCATGACGACAGGAATCAAAAAGAAAAGCGCAGCGTGCCCCACACGGCTTCCTCTATTTTTATCCGCCAGGCCATCCCCTGCGTCCCCCATCACGCCGCCCGGCCATCAAAGGAATCGGGCCTTTCCCATTGGCGGCCGGGCGCCCCATGCCTTCCGCCGCTTTTCCGCCGGTCGCTTGCCGCCAAAAGCACCGCCCTGTTACATAAGCCCCTCAGCGGCTGAACCGATATTCCGTTACGGAAACGAACGTCTCGCCCGCCCGCAGCACCGGGGAGGGGAAGGCCGGCCGGTTTGGGCTGTCCGGGAAAAACTGCGTCTCCAGGCAGAAGCCCTGGCGCCGGTGAAGAGGAACGCCGCCTTTGCCGCCGGGCTCGTCCAGCGCGTTCCCGGTGTAAAACTGCACGCCGGGCAGGTCGGTGAAGCAGTCCAGCCGCACCCCGCCGCGGGGTGAATAGGCGGACGCCGCATGCCGGAAGCGCCGGTCCGTCCCCAGCACGAAATTGTGGTCGTAGCCGTCGCCGAGCCGGAGCTGCTCGTCCTCCCCGCCGATGTCCCGGCCGATCGCCTTTTCCTGCCGGAAGTCAAAGGGCGTCCCCTCCACCGCACGAAGCTCCCCGGTCGGGATCAGCCGGGCGTCCACCGGCGTGAACGCCTGAGCCGCGATCCGCACACGGGTGTCCAGAATCGTGTCGTCCCGCAGGGCGCCGTCCCCGACCCGGCCGTTAAGATTGAAATAGGCGTGGTTGGTCAGGTTCACCACGGTGTCCCGGTCGGTTTCCGCGGTATAGGTGAGCCGCAGGGTGTTTCCGCCCACCAGCCGGTAGGTGAGGGTGACCGACAGATTTCCCGGGTATCCCTCCTCCCCGTCGGCGGCGTGCAGGGAAAAACGGACGGCCGGGCCTTCCCCGTCGTCCACCGCCTCCGCCGTCCAGAGCCTTTTGTCAAAGCCGACCCGGCCGCCGTGAAGATGGCCCACGCCCTTGTCGTTGCGGCCCACGTCGTATTCCCTGCCGCCGAGCGTAAAGCGCCCCCCGGCGATCCGGTTGGCATACCGGCCGACCGCCGCCCCCTGATAGGATTCGCCGTTCCGGTACCCTTCCAGCGAATCGTACCCCAGAATGCGGTCGCTCCCCGCGTATTCCAGCGTCTGCAGCGTGGCGCCGTAGGTAAGCACCGCCGCCCGCAGCTCTCCGCTGTGCAGGACAAACCGCCTGACGGGGCCGCCGTCCGCCGTCCCCCATTCCTCCGCCGTCACGTTTGGCTGTTGAGCCATAACCGCCATCATTCCTTTCCGTCTTGCGGCCGGGCTGGGCCCGTTCCCCGCTTGGTATTTCTATCCCCAATATAGCATAAAGCGGGGGCAGCGCGCAAGCAGCCGCCTTCCCGTATGCGCCCCCGTATGCACCCCCGGGGAGGCGGCGCCGTTTTCGCTCACGCGTCCCGTTCCGGCGAAGCCTCGTCGTCCCGCCGCTTCCAGAACGGCCGGACGCTGCGCAGAATATCGGCGGTAAACGCCTCCTGCGGCGGCGGCCCGGACAGACGCCGGGCGATCAGCAGCCGCGGGCGCCGGGGATACCGGCTTCGATACAGCTCCGCCGCCCGCGGAAGGAACTGATCCAGCAGCCAGTGAAGCGTCTGATCCGCGCGCCATTTCGTCCTGCCGTCAAAGCCCTCCCAGTCGGCGCAGCCATCGGCGGCCCCCCGCCTCCAGGAGACGAGGCATCCCTCCGCCTCCTCCTTCATGCACAGCGAGGCCAGCCGGTTGCCCCCGCCGCCCGACGCCGTCCGGCTGAAAAGCTGGAGCCCATTTCCCGGCCACGGGACATTCAGCAAAACGGAATCCAGCGAATGATAGCGGGACGCATAATCCCTCAGCATGTCCCAAACCCCGCCGGGCATGCGGCAGAGGGGTTGTTCGCCGTTCTCCTCCATGGGAACCGAAAAGGCGTCCGTTCCCCACCGTTCCGCCAGGCGGGCCTGCCCGGCGGCGTACTCTTCCTGGAATTTGTCGATCATGCCGCACAGCTGCTCCGCCGTGTCCAGGTCGGCATACACGCGGCAATTGCCGATTTGAAGATTGGCTCCGTTCGTTTTCAAACTGTATCCGCAGAGAAATCCCCGTTTGTCCAGCGGTCCGTGGTGGCCGCGGAACAGACGCTCCCGGATATCCTGCTCGGAAAGCGTGACGCCGCAGTTCTTAACCCCCCGCAGGGAAAATTCAATCCGGCAGCACAACCCTCCGGAAGGGACCCGGGGAAGGTTCGCCGTCAGGCGCACCCCTTCCTGCTGACAGACCAGAAAATCATCCTTCAGGCGGACATCCCTTTGCACGAAAAAGGAGGGGGTGAAGAACAGATCGTCCTCCGCCGGCGCCGGCCCGTCCGTCAGCAGGCCCGAGTCCTCCAGCTTGTTCAACAGCGCCAGCACATTCCGCTGCACCTCTTCGGTGCTTTCCCGGACCGCCGCCATCAGATCGGCCATATCCCACGCAAGCAGATGGTACGGCCCCATGGCAGGCGGCACCGGTTTGCGGGGCTTCCCGCGCAGGTAAAACAGGATAAGAAAACGATAGGCGCCGCCGAAATGCTTTTGCAGCAGCTCCACGGTTTTCGCCGCCTTGGACGCTTCCCGGCCCGACGTAACCTGAACGCACAGCCTCCGGCCGTCGTCCGCCAGATCCACCGCCGGGCAGCCCGGCCGCCGATGGTTCAGGTTCACCAGCTCCCAGCCATAGAGCCGGTTCAGCAGCCCGCAGACGATATCTTCCCCCCATCGGGTCAGGTCCAGCAGCCCTTCCCGGTTGCGTTCGGATACCCGCCGGCAAAACCGCTGCAGCTTCTCGTCAATCTGGGCCGTCAGGGACGCGGACCGGTTCACATCGCCTGCCATTGCCGCAACACCACCTGTAGCCCCTCCGGCCGGCCATAGGATTGTTCGGGCGGCGTCCCCCTGTCCATTTTATGACCGTCACAGCCCCTGCCCGTCTGCCGGAAAATCCCATACCGTTTTCCGCCCTGCCGCCGGGCGGCATGCCAAAAAGCCGCCGGCCCGGCGCAATCGCCCGCTTTGCGGGCATACCGCCGTTCCATCCTCTTACAACAGCCGCCGGAGGCAGCGCTCCGCGGCAGCCGGCGTCCGGCGAAATGCCGGTCTGGGTTCCGGCGCGGCCATTCGGCGCTTTCCCGGACACAGTACGCCGCGCAGCCCGAAAAGCCGCGGCAGCCGGCCGGCCGCGGATAAACGCGGGCAGCCTCCCGGCCGGCGCGCCGTCCTTCCGCCGTAAAGTCCTGTTCATCCATGCGGCCGCGGCAGCGCCGTACAGCTTCGGCGGTCAACCGGTCCGCAATTTGAAATTTCTGTTCGCTCCATTCGATCTTCATTTTCTTCCCCTTTTCGTCCTTGCCTCCGTTTCCGCCCTCAGGGAACTCTCCGGAGAGGGCGGAACCGGTTCCCCTTTCTGCACGCCGGCCCATGCCGGCGCTTTCCCGTTCCACTCAACGGCATAGTCGGCGGGGAGGGCAATGCCTCCCCTGACCAAAGGCCGGGTCCCTTGGGTATCCCTGCGAACTCCGCGCGCGGCGAAGGAACGGCCGGGCACAGTGCGCGGATAAGGAAAGAAGGCCCGCCGGCCCTCCCGACGCGAAGCAGGACTTCGCTTCAGGGAACCGCCCGTTCGCCGGTTCCCGCCGGCAGCCTCCTGTTGAGGAACGCCTGCCCGCCGGCCCTGCCCCGAAGGATACGGCAGGCCGCCGGCCTCTTCGGCCTGGGAACCGGCTGAAATGCGAAGAAATCGATCTCCATAGCCGCTGCATCCAGGCTCATCACCCCCTTTCTTCGCTTTGTCCCATTCCCTTCCCCCTGCCGGCATTCCCGCGAACCGCCGGGAAAAGGGTTCCGCCCTAACCGCCGCGGGTTGTTCCCAGGGAGCCTTTCCTTCTCTCCGCAGGGGAACAGGGCATCTCCGGTATAGTACAAGGCCGCGCCGGCAGTCTCCCTGCCTCGCTTGGCGCCCGCTGCCCGAAATACGTCGTCCGGGCGCTTACCGGATGAAGGCGGCCGGCTTCGTCTGTTCCCCGGCTTTTTTCCTGTACGACGGACGCTTTGCCGGCTTCCCCTGCGCGCGGGCCTTTGGGCTTCCATGAGCTTTTTAAATACTATTTTCGACAATATATTTTCATTAAATATATTACTAATTCTCTTCAGAAATGTCAATATACTGAAATACTTCTTTTTTTTACCGTATAAATCGTGAATATTATCCACAATTAAAGTTATATTGCTATCTTAACAAGCCGCACTTTAGGACATTTTGTCTTGGAGATTCTGCCTATTTTTTGACAAAGCTCAACGCCTGCCTCTGCAAGCGGAAAAGGACTGCCGCAACGGCTGTTGCGGCAGTCCTCAAACCAGGCCAATCCATATACGGCCGGCGCGGCACGCGCCAGGGCCCGAAGCGGTTTCGCCTTTGCGGCAAGGCGGCGGCTCCGTTTATCCGGCCGCCGTGCTTACTTCACCGAAGTCTTGTGCAGCAGCAGCCAGCGGGCGGCCAGGAGCAGGCCGATCCCCACCGCGAGGTCCACCACGCCGCTGCCGATGCCGATGGTGAACCCGCGGGCCGGAACGCCGAAGGAGGTCCATTCCAGCAGCGAGCCCAGCATGGTTTCCGCCGTCAGATACACGCCGGTTTCCCCGATGTGCAGCCCGAGAGGGATGACCAGCATTCCCACCAGCTCCAGCAGGCCGACCGCAAAGTTGGCGGCGAGATAAAACACAAAGGAAAACGCCGCGTTGCTGCGCAGGAACGGCCGTGTATTCGCCAGGGTGATGGCAAAGTACAGCTCCCCGAAAAAAGCCAGAAGCTGTATGGCGAACATGGGAAGCGCAACGAGCAGCAGCGTGCCCATCCCCAGGTCGATCAGCGCTCCCGCAATCCCCGCAAAATCCATCCGGAACAGATACATCACGCCGGCGGCGGCCAGAACCGCCGCCAGGATGCTGACCGCCGTCCAGGCATACGCGGCGGTCAGCTTGGCAAGGATCAACTTCCCCTTGGAAACCGGCAGGGTCTGCGTGAGGTAGCCTTCCGCGCCGAACAGCCCCCTGTGATACCGCAGGATGGCCATCACCACCGCCATCACCACCGCCGCCACGCCGCCGGCGATCAACAGGAAGGCCGTGGTGACCTGGATCTGGACGACGTGCAGCTCCCTGGCCAGCAGGCCGATCAGGAAGACGCCGGCCATCCCCGCATACACGGCGCAAAGGGGCTTCGCCCCCGCCTTTGCTTCGTATTTCAACAGTTTTCCTAGCATCGGAACACCTCCCGGAAATACTCGTCCAGCGATTGGCCGGTGCGTTCCCGCAGCGCATCCGCGCTTTCGCAGGCGAGCAGCCGGCCGTAGCCGAGCAGGACGATGTCGTCGAAAATCCGTTCCACATCATAAATCAGATGGGTGGACAGGAGGACCGTGGCGTTTTCGCTGTAATTGTGAAGGATAATGTCCAGAATGGAATCCCGCGCGGCAGGGTCCACCCCGCTGAGCGGCTCATCCAGAATATACAGCTTGGCCGCCCGGGACATCACCAGGATAAGCTGCAGCTTTTCCTGCATCCCCTTGGACATGGACTTCAGCTTCATCCTTTCCTCCAGGCGGAAACGGCCGAGCAGCTCCCTGGCCTTGGCGGCGTCGAAATCCGCGTAAAAATCCGCAAACATCCGGATCGCCTCCCCGGCCTTGATCCCATCCTCCAGATAGGTTTTCTCCGGCAGGTAGGCCGTGATCGACTTGGTATACACCCCCGGCCGGCGTCCGTCGATGGCCACCGACCCCTCGTAATCCCCGATCAGCCCGGCGAGGATTTTGAACAGGGTGGTCTTTCCGCAGCCGTTGGGCCCCACCACCCCGACGATCCGTCCGCTGGGAATCGACAGGTTCAGGCCGTCCAGCACCGGCAGGCGGTCGTACCGCTTGCTCAGGCCGTGGGTCTCCAGCAAAGTGCTCATACAGGTTGTCCCCCTTCCGCGGTTTCCCGCTCCTCTTTTTCGCCTTGTGCAGCTCCCGCACCGTCTGGCAGCGGCGTTTGAACCGCCGCCTGCTCCAGCAGCCGGCGGACTTCCGCAGCGGAACAGCCCATCCCCGCCATCTGCCGGAGGAACTCGGCGGCCAGCCGGCGCGCCATCTCCTCCCGCACCCGGGCAATCCGGGCCGCATCCGCCGTGATAAACCGGCCGGCGGTCCGTTCGCTGTACAGCAGTCCCTCCCGCTCCAGCTCGGCGAGGGAACGCTGCATGGTGTTGGGGTTGACCCCAAACGCCAGCGCCAGGTCGCGCACGGGCGGAACCCGTTCGCCGGCCCGCCAATCGCCCGCCACGATTTCCCGCCGGATGCGGTCCATGATCTGCTGGTAGATCGGGCTGTTGTTGTCATACTGTTTGGCGGAATACGACGGCCCCATCCTCGCGCCTCCCTGTTGTATTATTGTATTATGCTAATAATACAATAATACAACAAACCCCTTTTGTCAAGAGGAAATTTTTCCTTTGCGCGGCCTCGGCGGCGGCCCCTGTTTTTGCTGTACGTCTTTCTTTCCTTTCTTCCTTTGCATAAATCAACAAATACGCGGAAAAATAGGGCTAATCATGATTCTGGGAGAGGAGCGTTTTTCATGGAGGTTACCGGGCAGGAGTACCGGCAGATGAACAAGCAGACAGCCCCGAAATCGCCGGTGCTGAAGAACTGCGTCAAGGCGTTTCTGGCCGGCGGGCTGATCTGCGCGCTGGGTCAGGCGGTGGTCAATCTGGTCCAAAACACCGGGATGGAGCTGAAGACCGCGCGGCTGGTCTGCTCCGTGACCCTGATCGCGGCCAGCGCCATTCTCACCGCCTTCAACGTGTACGACAACATCGCCAAGCACGCGGGGGCGGGGACGCTGGTACCCATCACCGGCTTTGCCAACGCCGTCGTTTCCCCCGCCATCGAGTTCAAAAGCGAGGGGCTGATCGTCGGCCTGGCGGCCAAGATGTTCACCATCGCGGGCCCGGTTCTGGTTTACGGCATCACCGCGTCGATCGTGTACGGCCTGATCCTCAACCTGCTCAAGCTGTTCCAGTAAAAAGCCGCCGCCCTTTCGGCAGGGCGGCGAAGGCTTCCGTGAAATGATTGGAAAGGCGTGAAAAACAATGCCGGAACGCAAAGGACAGTATACCGTGACCCTCTCCTCCCGCCCGACCATCCTCGGCTATGCGGCCGTGGTGGGGAAACGGGAGGGCGAGGGCCCGCTCGCCCGGTACTTCGACATGATCTTCGAGGACACCACCCTGGGGGAAAAAACCTGGGAGAAAGCGGAAAGCGCCCTCCAGCGGGAGGCGTTCACCCGGGCGATGAACAAGGCGGGGATGTCCCCCTCCCAGCTCCACTACCTGTTTGCGGGCGACCTGCTCAACCAGAGCATCGCCTCCACCTTCGGGATGCGGGAATACGGCGTGCCGATGCTCGGCCAGTTCGGCGCCTGTTCCACGATGGCGCAAACCCTCGCCCTCTCCGCCATTTTCGTGGACAGCGGCGCGGCCGACCTTTGCTGTGCGGTCACTTCCTCCCACTTCTGTTCGGCGGAGCGGCAGTTCCGCTTCCCGCTCGAATACGGCGGGCAGCGTCCGCAGACCTCTCAGTGGACGGCGACCGCGGCCGGCGCGGCCGTGGTGGGCATGGGCGGCAACGGGGTGCGGGTGGCGGCGGCCACCATCGGGCGGATCACCGACCTGGGCATCACCGACGCCAACAACATGGGGGCGGCGATGGCCCCCGCCGCCGCGGACACCCTGGCCGCCTTTTTCCAGGACACCGGCACCAAGCCGGACGATTACGACCTGATTATCACCGGCGACCTGGCCGCGGTGGGCAGCGACCTGCTCCGCCAGCTCAGCGAGCGCAAGGGCTACCCCCTGGGCGCAAACTACACCGACTGCGGCCTGCTGATCTACGACCGGAACAAGCAGGACGTCCACGCAGGCGGCTCAGGCTGCGGCTGCTCGGCCGCGGTCCTCTGCTCCTACCTGCTCCGGAAAATGGAACAGGGGGAGCTGAAAAGCGTGCTGTTTCTCGGCACCGGCGCGCTGATGTCCCCCACCTCCTCCCAGCAGGGGGAGAGCATTCCCGGCATCGCCCATCTGGTCCATCTGGTCGCCGGCGCCTGACGGTCCGCCGGCGAAACGGCGCCGGCAAAAATTTTTTACGTCCTGGAAAGGGGAGGCCCTTTCCGGCACAAATCGTGCAGAAGGGGACGGCAGAACGCCGTTCCCACCCTTTTTATATGGACAAAACGCCCGCCCTGATTTTTTTGATTTTTAAAAGCGCGGAAAATGCGTTTTTTCCCAAAGGAATTTCTGCTTTTTTCCAGTTTTTATCCTTGACAAGCAACCATATCTTGACTATAATTGACCGCGTACCCCAAGGGAGACACAATATATAGTATGCGGCAGGGTCTCCCGCGGTGGAAAAGCTGTGGAAATGTTGAAACAGACCAGGCGGCGGCTTTCCCGGGGCGGGCGCTCGTCTTTTGCCCGGCCGGGCCGTTCCGCCCTCCGCCGCCCGGGAACAGCGCCGGGAATGCTTGTGCCGCAATCCATGGAGAGAGGAAGTTTCGCCAGTGCAAGTGCCATTTTCGCCGCCGGACATAACGGAAGAGGAGATTGCACAGGTTGTATCGGCTTTGCGGTCGGGGTGGATCACAACCGGCCCCAAAGTGAAGCAATTTGAAAAGGAGATCGCCGCTTACTGCCACACGGCCCGGGCCGTATGCCTGAATTCCGCCACGGCCTGCCTGGAAGGGGTGCTGCGCCTGCTGGGCGTGGGAGAGGGCGACGAAGTCATCACCACCGCCTATACGTATACCGCCTCCGCCAGCGTCGTCTGCCATGTCGGGGCGAAGCTGGTCCTGGTGGATACGGCCCCCGGCTCCTATGAAATGGACTATGCGCAGCTGGCGGACAAAATCACCGGGAGGACCAAGGCGGTGATTCCCGTGGATTTGGCCGGGGTTCTCTGCGATTACGAAAAAATATATCAGGCGGTCGAATCCAAAAGAGGGCTGTTCCGGCCCGCGAACAAGCTGCAGGAGGCCCTGGGCCGCGCAGCGGTCGTGGCGGACGCGGCCCATGCGTTCGGCGCGGTCCGGGACGGGAAGCGCTGCGGGGAAATCGCGGACTTCACCTCATTTTC
The DNA here is from genome assembly GCA_904419875.1 of Candidatus Avimonas caecicola. Taxonomy (GTDB): domain Bacteria; phylum Bacillota; class Clostridia; order Oscillospirales; family Acutalibacteraceae; genus Avimonas; species Avimonas caecicola. The sequence goes on from CAJFTG010000021.1 coordinate 30,657, forward strand.
CTTTCACGCCGTGAAGAATCTGACCACCGCCGAGGGCGGCGCGGTGACCTGGAAGGAGATCCTGGGCGTCGATTCGGAGGAAATTTACCGGTTCTTCATGCTTTACTCCCTGCACGGCCAGTCAAAGGACGCCCTGACGAAGAACCAGGCGGGCGCCTGGGAATACGACATTGTCTTCCCCGGCTACAAGTGCAACATGACGGACATCATGGCGGCAATCGGCCTGGCGCAGCTCAAGCGCTATCCGCGCCTGCTGGCCAGGCGGAAGGAGATCATCTCCCTATACGACGACGCCCTGAAAGGGGAAAACGCCGACGTCATCCGGCATTACGGGCCGCGCCATCAGTCCAGCGGCCATCTGTACCTCGTCCGCCTGCCGGGGAGGGAGGAGAAGGACCGCAACCGGATGATTGAACGGCTGGCCCAGCGCGGCATCGCGACAAACGTTCATTACAAGCCGCTTCCCATGCATACCGCCTACCGCAGCCTGGGGTTTGACATCCGCAGCTACCCCCATGCGTATGAGATGTACCAAAACGAAATCACGCTGCCTCTGCATACCTGCCTGTCCGACGACCAGATCGCTTATGTAACCGAGCAGTTTGCTCAAGAACTGAAGGGGTAGGGCGGAGGTAAGGCGCATGCTTTTGAAGAAGTGGGATTCGCTTCCGGAAACGATGAGAACCGAGGCGGTGAAGCCGTATTACGCCGTTTTGGAGAAAAAGCGGTTCCGTTTGGCCCTGAAGCGGTTGTTCGATGCGGTGTTCTCCCTCCTGCTCCTGCTGGTCCTGTCGCCCCTGCTCATCGTACTGGCCGTCTGCGTTCGTCTGAGCTCTCCCGGGCCGGTCATGTTCCGGCAGGTCCGGGTCACACAGTACGGGAAGCCGTTCCGGATTTACAAATTCCGGACCATGGTTGCCAACGCCGAACAGCTCGGCAGCCAGGTGACGACAAACCGGGACAGCCGGGTGACCGGAATCGGCCGCTTCCTGCGGAAGTACCGGCTGGACGAGCTGCCCCAGCTGCTGAACATTTTGTTAGGGGATATGAGCTTCGTCGGGACAAGGCCGGAAGTGCCCAAATACGTGGAGCGGTACACGGACGAAATGTACGCGACGCTGCTTCTGCCGGCGGGCGTGACCTCCCGGGCAAGCATCGAATACAAGGACGAGGAACGGCTTCTGGAAGCGTCCGACTCGCCGGACGAGGTTTATGTCGCCACCGTCCTGCCGGAAAAAATGAAGTACAATCTGGAGAGTATCCGCCGTTTCAGCCTGGCGAACGATTTGGGCACCATCCTGCAGACCGTGATCGCGGTGTTCCGCTGAGTCGGCGGGGCCCCTTTCCTTCCGGCTGCCTGCCCTTGAACCAGACACAGGAATATCCCGGGCTTTCCGCTGGCGGTGGAAAACCCGTTGAAATGTTGAAAAAGAAAGAGGAGGTCTATTCCATGATTACCACCATCGTCAAGCGCGACGGACGCACCGCCGCCTTTGATTCCGAGAAGATTGCGAGCGCCATTTACAAGGCGGCGCAGGCCATCGGCGGCCACGACTACCGCACCTCCCAGGACCTGGCCGGCCAGGTGGTGGACGAGCTGTCCGCCGCCACCGGAGGGAAGGCCCCCACCGTGGAGCAGGTGCAGGATATGGTGGAAAGGGTGCTGATTGAAAACGGCCACGCCCGCACCGCCAAGGAATTCATCCTCTACCGGGCGGAGCGTTCCCGCGTGCGGGAGATGAATACCCGCCTGATGAAAACCCTGGAGGATCTGACCTTCAAGGACGCCAAGGACAACGACGTCAAGCGGGAAAACGCCAACATTGACGGGGACAGCCCGATGGGCACCATGCTCAAATACGGCTCGGAAAGCGCCAAGCAGTTTTATGAGATGTTCGTGCTCAACCCAAAATACTCCGAGGCCCACCGCAACGGGGACATCCATATCCATGACCTGGATTTTCTCACCCTGACTACCACCTGCTGCCAGATCGACCTGGAAAAGCTGTTTGAAAACGGTTTTTCCACCGGCCATGGCTTCCTGCGGGAGCCCAACGACATCGCCAGCTACTCGGCGCTGGCCTGCATCGCCATCCAGTCCAACCAGAACGACCAGCACGGCGGGCAGAGCGTGCCGAACTTCGATTACGCCATGGCCAAGGGGGTGGCCAAGACCTACCGCCGCGTTTACCGTCAGAACCTGGCCCGCGCGCTGGAGCTGCTGGCGGATTCCGCCGACAGCGACGAGGACGCCAGGGCCGTGATTGAGGCGGCCGCCGACCGCAGCGGCGTCCAGCCCGTCCTGGCGGACGACAACGGCTTCCGCGAGGCGGAGGCCGACGTGCTGACCGAACGGCTGGGCGACATTGGGCTGACGGGCAGAATCCAGAAGTTTGTTCGCAAGCGCGCCGCGGCCGAAACCGACCGTGCCACCTATCAGGCGATGGAGGCTTTCGTACATAACCTGAACACCATGCATTCCCGCGCCGGCGCGCAGATCCCGTTCAGCTCGATCAACTACGGGCTGGACACCACGCCGGAGGGGCGGATGGTGATGAAGAACGTGCTGCTCGCCACCGAGGCGGGGCTGGGCAACGGCGAAACCCCCATCTTCCCCATCCACATCTTCAAGGTCAAGGACGGCATCAACTACAATGAGGGCGAGCCGAACTACGACCTGTTCAAGCTGGCCTGCCGGGTCAGCGCCAAGCGGCTTTTCCCGAACTTCTCCTTTATCGACGCGCCCTTCAACCTCAAATATTACCGCGAGGGCGAGCCGAACACCGAGGTCGCTTATATGGGCTGCCGCACCCGCGTGATGGCCAACACCTATGACCCGGCCCGCGAGGTGGTGTTCGGCCGCGGCAACCTGTCCTTCACCTCCGTCAACCTTCCCCGGATAGCCATCCGCAGCCACGGCAGCGTGGAATGGTTCTTTGAGGACCTGGACCGCAAGATCGACCTGATTATCGGCCAGCTGCTGGAGCGGTTCGAAATCCAGTGCAAGAAAAAGGTTCGCAACTTTCCCTTCCTGATGGGGCAGGGCATCTGGCTGGATTCGGACAAGCTCGGCCCCGACGACGAGGTGCGGGAGGTTCTCAAGCACGGCACCCTCACCCTGGGCTTTATCGGCCTGGCCGAATGCCTGAAAGCCCTGATCGGCGCCCACCACGGCGAAAGCCGCGAGGCACAGAACCTCGGGCTGGAGATCGTGGGCTACATGCGCAAGCGGATGGACGAGGCCAGCCGCCAGTACGGCCTCAACTTCTCCCTGATCGCCACCCCCGCGGAGGGCCTTTCCGGCCGCTTTGTGCGCATGGACAAGAAAAAGTACGGCGTCATTCCCGGCGTCACCGACCGGGAATACTACACCAACTCCTTCCACGTGCCGGTGTATTACGACATCAGCGCCTTTGACAAAATCGCGATCGAAGCCCCTTACCACGAGCTCACAAACGGCGGTCATATCACCTACGTGGAGCTGGACGGCGACCCCACCACCAATCTCGACGCCTTCGAGTCGGTCGTCCGCGCGATGAAGGAGGCCGGCGTCGGCTACGGGTCGGTCAACCATCCGGTAGACCGCGACCCGGTCTGCGGCTACACCGGCATCATCGAGGATACCTGCCCCAAATGCGGCCGGCACGAGGGGGACGGCAACCCCGACTTTGAGCGCATCCGCCGGATCACCGGCTACCTGGTCGGCACCCTGGACCGTTTCAACGACGCCAAATATGCCGAGGTGCGGGATCGGGTGAAGCACTCCCTCGGCACCGGCAAGGGCGAGATGGAGCAGATTTAAAGAGGCCGGATTCTCAGACAGGACAACAGCGGCAGGCCGGGGAACAATCCGCCGGCCTGCCGCTTGGCTTGCGCCGCGCGCGGCGCAAGCCAAGGCCAAAAGCAAAGGAGGGACCCGTCATGCCATCGCCGGAAACAGCGACCCCTGCCGTCCTCCGGCTGGCCGGGGTAATCCGCGAGTCGATTGTGGACGGCCCCGGCATCCGGTTTGTGGTGTTCACGCAGGGCTGCCCCCACCGCTGCCCGGGCTGCCACAACCCCACCACCCACGACCCCGCCGGCGGCTATGACAGCAACATCGCCAACCTGGTCGCCGCCTTTCGGAAAAACCCGATGCTCCGGGGCGTCACCCTGTCGGGCGGGGACCCCTTTGCCCAGGCGCGCGCCTGTGCGGAGCTGGCGCGCCGGATCCACGCGCTGGGGAAGGACGTGGTCACGTTTACCGGCTACACCTTCGAGCAGCTGCTGCGGGGGATGGACCCCGAAAACGGCTGGCGGGAGCTGCTGGGGGAAACCGACATCCTGATCGACGGCCCCTTCCTGAGGGAGCAGAAGACGCTGACGCTCCCCTTCCGCGGCTCCCGGAACCAGCGGATGCTGGATGTCCCCGCCTCCCTGGCCGCGGGCAGGGCGGTAGAGGTCCCGGCGCCGCCGGTCGAGACGGTCAGAAATATTTACCGGTAAAGGGGACGCGGCGGCGCCCCCTTTTGCCTTCGTCCGTTCGGCGCCTCACGATCGGGCGGGTCCCGAAGCAAACCCCGGCGGCGCGGGGTTCCCCTTCACCGCCAGGCCGCCGCGGAAGCCGGGCAGATTCCGGAAACCCGTCGCCCTTTGGGCGCCCGGGCCATCCGGCTGCTGGGTCCCCTCCTCCGCATGGCGGCGGTACGGCCCCCTTTGCCCGTCGGCAGGGGAATCCGCCCCTCCGAAGCCGGTCGGCCCCAAACACGGGTTTCCCCAAAGGGGACTTCCTCCTCCTTCCTCCTTCTCTCCCCTTCTTCCCCTGCGGTTATATGCCATTGGCAGCGGAGGGAAAGGATTTCCCAAAGAGGCGTGCCGTTCCTTTCAAAGCGTCCCTTATGCGCCCCTTATGTCTCTTCAAGCGCCTCCTTCCTCTTTTTTCTTGCTTTGGCAGAAATTTGGCGGTATAATAGTACCCTGTGAGCGGCTGCCCGGCGGCGCGGTCCCGCCCGCCGACAGGCGCAGGAAGGAGGAGTTTCCATGGCCGAAACCGACGTATACCGGCTCCAAATCCCGGAGGGCTACGCCCCGTCGATGGATATTCTCGAAACCGAAAAGGCGATCAAGCTGCTGAAGGACACCTTTGAAGGGGAACTTGCCCGCGCCCTGCACCTGACGCGGGTGTCCGCGCCGCTGTTTGTCCTGCCCGAAACCGGGTTGAACGACAACCTGAACGGGGTGGAGCGCCCGGTTTCCTTCGACATCAAGTACCAGGGCGGCCGGGTGGCCGAGGTGGTGCATTCCCTCGCCAAGTGGAAGCGCTTCGCCCTCAAGCGGTACGGCTTCACCCCCGGCACCGGCCTGTACACCGACATGAACGCCATCCGCCGGGACGAGGTGACCGACAACGTCCATTCGCTGTATGTGGATCAATGGGACTGGGAGAGGGTCATCACCGCCGACCGCCGGAACCTGGAATTTCTGAAAAAGATTGTGCGGAAAATTTACGGCGCCTTTCAGGCCGTACAGGAAAAAATCCGCGCGCATTATCCCGTCCTCTCCTGCTCTCTGCCGGAGGAGGTCGCCTTTGTAACCACGCAGGAGCTGGAGGACCGCTATCCGGCGCTGTCCCCCGCCGAACGGGAAAACGCCGCGGCCAGGGAATACGGCGCGGTCTTCCTGATGCAGATCGGCGGAAAGCTCCGTTCCGGCCGGCCGCACGACGGCCGCGCGCCGGATTACGACGACTGGGCCCTGAACGGCGACCTGCTGTTCTATTTCCCCGTCCTCGACCGGGCGCTGGAGATGTCCTCCATGGGCATCCGGGTGGACGCGGCCTCCCTGGCCGCCCAGCTCCGGGAGGCCGGCTGTGAGGAGCGCGCCGCCCTCCCCTTCCAGAAGGCGCTGCTGGACGGCGAGCTCCCCCTCACCGTCGGCGGCGGCATCGGCCAGTCCCGCATGTGCCAGTTCTTCCTGGGCAAGGCGCACATCGGGGAGGTGCAGTCCTCTGTCTGGCCGGAGGGGATGCACGAGGAATGTGAAAAAGCGGGCATCCCGCTGCTGTAGGCTTGTCCGCCGGCGGGAACGGCGGAACGCCCTGTACCCGGCGGAACGGGCCGGACGGATCGAAAAAGGGCCCGCCGCCAAAGGAATCCTTTGGCGGCGGGCCCTTTTTGTCAAACCGGAATTGATTTTGCCGATCAGGGGCGTTATAATCAAGAAAAAGCCCCGCGCGGCATCCCTTGCGAAGGAAGGTGCGCCTGTATGAACCTCTCCCCCATTCCTCTCCGGCCGTTCCCGGGGGAGCCGGCCGGCCTGTGCGAGGCCGACGAACCCCTGGTGGACCTGCGCGAAGCGGTCCGCGGCCGGCTGGACATTCGGATGTCCTATTACCGGCAGGGGATCCCCGGCGCCATCCCCGCCGCCCGGCTAAGGCAGGGGGCGGCGGAACGCCTGCAAAGAGCGCTCCGCCTGCTGCCGGAAGGCTGGGGCCTGCGGGTGTTCGACGCCTGGCGGCCGATCGCCGTCCAGCAGGCGCTGTTCGATGCCTACGCCGCCCGCGTGCGCAGGGAAACGGAAGGGGCGGGCCTGTCCGAAGAAGAGCTGCTGGACCGCATCCGGCAGTTTGTATCGATCCCCTCCTATGACCGGCGGCGGCCTTCGGTGCACAACACCGGCGGGGCGGTGGACCTGACCCTGATCGGCCCGGACGGCCGGGAGCCGGACATGGGCACCGGCTTTGATGATTTCACCCCGGCGGCCCACACTGCGGCCCTGGAGCGGTGCGGGCCCTCCGCAGCGCGGGAAAACCGCCGGCTGCTGTACGCCTGCATGACGGCGGCGGGCTTCACCAACCTGCCCTCCGAATGGTGGCATTACGATTACGGGGACGCCTTTTGGAGCTACTATACCGGAAAGCCGGCGCTGTATGCCGGCCTTTTGGAAGGAGACGATTGCCATGAAGGATAAGGAAAAGCCGAACAGACGAACCCACGGGCTCCGCACCATCACCGTCATGCTGGCGCTGATCACCACGGCGGTGTGGCTCATCCTCCTTTTAATCAAACACATCGTTTCCGGGGTGGATCTCGCTTCGCTGTTCGACGACATCCTCGCCAATATCCTGGGCATCCTGCCGCCGATCATCCTGTTCAACTTCCTGTACGAGTACCTGACCAAGGAGCACGTTGCCGACGAGATGACCGAGCAGATCACCCAGACCCTGATGAGCAATCCCCAGGCCATCGACCTGTTTGACGAGCAGCCGAAAAAGGATTTTGTCCGCGCCACCATCCAGACCCTGGTGGGGGACGAGGAAAGCGAGATGGTATATGGCGTCGTCGAGCCGTACCTCAGCCAGCACTACAACATCCGCCGGTTTTTCCGCTACAGCATTACGCTGCGGGATTATACGGACAACCCGCTGTTCCCCTCCGACAGGTACATGCGCGTCTATGAGGACCTGAAATACAAAAAGCACTACATCGGGGACAACACGCTGCCGCCGCGCTTTCAGCTCGGTTTTTTTGTCAGCAACGCGGAGCTGGACCGGGAGCTCCACAAGCAGACCTTCCTTTTCCGGGAGAACCTGACGATCGACGAAGCGGAGCTGCGGGCCATGGCCGCCTGGAGCGATGAGGAAAAGAGAGCTTTCGCGGAAAAGGAAATGTCCCTGCGGATTTTCATTGACGACCTTCCCTGTACGCTTGAACATGTTGTCATTGACCCGAACGGCATCCTGGTGGATCTCTCCTCCCGCCACAACGCCGGCAAACAGGAGCTGAAAATCGAGGTCATGTTCAATATGCCGCAGCGCAAGGGCTACAGCGAATTTCTGGTGTCCATCAACGAGCCAACCTATTCCCCCAACATCCAGCTGTCCTACCCCGAGAGCACCATGCAGGTGACCATGTTCCCTTTCCTGAACGACGGGGACGAATGCCTGGTGCAGAACGCCATGCGCAATACCGGCAGCTGCGACATCTACCTGCAGGAAAAATGGATTTATCCGATGAGCGGCGTGGTCTTTATCGTGCAGGACAAGAAAAAGGCGGCGGACGCGGTATAGCCGGCGGAGGCCCCGTTCCCCCGCCGCGGTCCCCATCAGGGCATGCCAACACAAAAGGAGCCGCCGGAAGACTTGGTCTTCCGGCGGCTCCTTTTGTGTTGGCATCTGCTTATCTTCCCGGGCCGCTTCCAGCCAAGTATTGTCAGCGCAAGTGAGCTTAACTGCCGTGTTCGGGATGGGAACGGGTGTACCCTGTTCGGGATGGGAACGGGTGTACCCTCACCGCCATCGACACCAACTCCGTGTGAACGGCTCATCACCGCTGCACTCCCTAAAGGGTAAACCCATTATATTCTGTCCGCCCTTGTTTGTCAAGAGGTTTTTTCCGGCTTCCGCGGGCACGCCGGGTATCCGCCGGGGAAGGATGACGGCAGCAGTTCCTGCTGAGAGGAGGCCGGGCGGTTACGCAGCCGCCGCAGGGCGTCCGGGCGGCCCGGCCGCCAGCGCTCCTCCCGTTCGCCGCGCGCCTGCCGCACGCAGGCGGCGTATGTTGTACACCGCCCCTCGGTTTCCCGCTGCCCCGTCCCATACGGTCCCGGTTCGTTGGGCAGGCCGGTATACGGGCAGCCGTACAACCGTCCGGGCCGATCTGGCCGGAAGCCTCCCGGACGAGATCCGGACAGGATTTCGGCCACAGCCCTCTGCGGATTTTTTGGGGCCTGCCTCCGCGCGCTTGTCCGCGATTGCCGGGATGCTGTTTTTGCCGCGTGTAGAAAAGGCGGACGGAATCCGGGAGCGGCGTTTTTCAGCAACCCTCCGCCGCTCCCGCTGCCGGCATGCGAATATTGTTCGGGGCCATCGCGGCCGGTTTGGTCGGGGCCGGCCCATGCGCAAATGCCCGACTGTTTCGGAAAATCCTGCATATCCCGGCGTTTTTCGTCCGGCACCGGGTCACAACCATAATGCGGCGGGCCATAACCTCCTCGGACGCATGCCCGCCGCAGAACGATGGTGGCGGCCGTACCGTCCGTGGGCCCCCCGCGTCATCCGCGAATACCATACCGGTGGGCGAAAAGCCAAACCGCGCATATAGCCACACTCCGGGGAACACCGCCATCCCGTTTTTGTCCGCCGTCAGGGTTGCCGCGGCCCGCTCCTCGCGATGGAACGGAAATCGAATCTGTGGAAAACCCAGAACAGGAAACGCCTGCTGCTGCGTGCAGGGGACTTGGCTACCTGCGTATTATAGCTGGTTTGCCGGAAAATCAGGGCTTGGTTTTTGTCGAATGGTGATCCAGGTTTTTGTTTTTCCATAACCGCTGTACATGGCTTGCCGGCGTTCGAAGGACTGCGGGAAAGGCCGGTACAGAGGCCGCCTTGTCGCCAAAAGCGGATACCGTTTCCCTCCGGGCAGCGCCAGAGGGAAACGGTATCCGCTTTAATCGCAGAACAGCCAAAAGGCCGGCGGCATCCGCTTTCGCCCCGCCGCCTGTCCGGGGGAAGGGGAAAGCTCCCCGCGGCCCGCAGACTACAGCTGCAAAAAATCACAGTATACGCCCGGCGTGGAATCCGGTATCAGGACGGCGCCCACCGTCTTCTCATAAAACGCTGCCGGACCCACCCCGCCGATGATCGCATAGGCATACCCCACATCCCGCATGGACCCTAGGGCCGTCAGCAGCAGCGCCTTGCCAATCCCTTTGCCGCGTTCGGATTCCAAAACAGCGGTCGGACCGAAAAAATTCCGATAGGTCACGTCATAGCAGGCGTATCCAAGCAGCGTTCTGCCGCGGGCCGCGAGGATGCAGGCCACGGGCTGCCGGGCGAAAGCGGCCATACACTCCCCGGCTGCCTGTTTGCCGAACTGAGCCCGCACCCATTCGGTAACGGCAATCTGATCGGGCGTCAGCGCGCGGAAGATTCGCACGCCGTCCTCCGAAAGCCGCTGGAAAAGGGCCGGGTCATGCGGAAGCTTCAGCAGATTAACCAGCATATCGGACATACACAGAACCTCCTGTCAATTTTACAGATGGATGGGCAGCTTCCCCGGCGGCTGCGCCTCGCCGCGGATCACGTCGCCGACCGCGCGCAAAGAGGTATCCATATAGGAAAAGGCGGATACGATGGTGGCGCTTGGATGCAGCGCCGTGATCTCATAAGCAAAGCGCAGCGGGATTACAATTGTCGGGCTGACCGCCGAGATCTGGTTCACCAAATTCAGATAAAGCGGAAATTCGTTCGCATTCTCGCTGCAGATCATCACAAGATCGTGCTTTCCGGCGAGCTGCAGGCACTCGCCGACCCTGTTCTCATCCGGAGCAAGCGGGATTTTCTGCACCGTGACCACCGGATAAAACGGCGAAATGATATCGCCGAAATTGCACTCCACATGGGCAAAGCCGTCTGCGCTGGAAATTGCCTGCATCTGCGGCACGATGACCAGCACCCGGGGAAACTGTTCCGGCCGGGCCGGCAGCAGCCCCCGCGGGTCGCGGACCAGGGTAACGGAATCCCTCGCCACTTTTCGCAGCAGAAGCGACCTTTGGAGCTCGCTCAAGGGTCTGCGGGCCTCCCGATAAGCGGACAGCCGTTCTTTCAGCCGGAGGATGCGGCGGACCCTGTCATTCATCGCTTCCTCGGAAATCGCCTTCTGCTTTAAAGCGGAAAGCAGGGCGTTGTACATCACGATATGCGGCGAGCGGGGCCCCAGCGCCGTAATCATGTCGGCCCCCGCCCGAAAAGCCAGAAGCGCGGCCTTTTGCGGGGGGAAAGCGTCGTGGGTGGGGCCAAGCCCGATGTTGTCCGTAACCACAACGCCGTCATACCCGTACCGCTCCCGCAACAGAGTGGTCATGGCATAACGCGACAGGGTGGCAGGCACCCCCTTTTCGACCTTCGGGATGCCGGAAAGAACCACGTTCCCCACCATCAGGCAATCCGCCCCCTGCCGGATTGCCTCCAGAAAGGGATAGCCGTCCAGGGAATTCAACTGGTGTTCCTGCAGCCGGCTCACAGGCAGTTCCCGGTAGGAATCACCCGAAGAGGAAATCGACCCCTGTCCGGGATAATGCTTGTAGGTGGAACCCACCCCTCCGGCGTTGAGTCCCTTGGACAGCGCGATTCCCAATCGGGCCACCAGCTGCGGGGAGTCGCCGAAGGAACGCGCGCCGACAATGGGGTCGTGCGGGTTCCGGCAGAGGTCCAGCACCGGGGCCCAGGCCATGTTGATGCCCAGGTCGCAAAGTTCCGACCCGATGCTCCAGCCGCAGGAATAGGCGTCGTTCTCGTCGTCCGTGGCCCCCAGGGCAAAATTTCCCGGCGTAGGGGTCACGCCGTCCTGAAACTGGGAGGAGCACCCGCCTTCCTCATCGACGGCGATGATGGGCTGGACACCGGCGCAGTGCTCCCGAATCACCTGTTCAATCTCCAGATTGCTCTGCCGGATTTGGCGCCGGGACCCGTTGAAGGTGTTGAACAAGCCCACATTCCCGAAATGATACTTTGCGATGGTCTCCTTAAAGGCGGAGTTGAGGGTGCTGCTGTTAACCTCAATGCAGAAAAGCTGTCCCAGCTTCTGCTCGACAGACATGGATTGAAGCGTGCGTTCCACAGTATCGGGCATCCCGTCATCTCCTTTACAGTTCGCCGGACAGCAATCGGGAAATCGAATATTTGGCCCCGCCCCGGGCGACGGACGCCTCCCCGTAATGGGCCAGATAGACCTTCGCTCCGCAGGCCGGGGCAAGGTCGGCGCCGCCGGATGCAAGCAGGATGGAATCGACCGCGGAGGGGGAAACCCCTCCTATGACAACGGCGTCCGGATTATACAGGCAGGCCATATTGTAAATCGCGCGGGACAGCTGACGGCCGTAAAGGCGCAGAATCGCCAGTACGGCCGGGTCCCCCGCCTGAGCAAGGCGGAAAAAGGCCGGATAAGAAAAGGACGCCAGCGGGTCCCCGTTCGGAATGCCCGGCGCCTCCCCGGCCCGCGACAGGTACTGCTTGGCCACCTGCCGGCGGATAAACCGCAGGCCGGCCATATCGTCCAGCGTAACCGGACAGCCGTCGGCGTCATATGTTTCAATGATTTTTCCGGCTTCGGGCAGACGCCCCGCCAGAAAGGGGGAGACCATGCCGTCCGTAATCAGGCTCACCCGCACCGTCTCGCCGATCTCCAGATACAGCACATTGGAACGGTCTTCGCTGAAATGAAACAAAGCTTCCGCCAGCGCCGTCAGGTTGAGGCTGTTTTCACAATAAACCGGCAGGTCAAACTCCAGGGAAAGCGAACCGCAGAATGCCTCCGCGGGGCTTTTCGCCCCGGGCTCGAGGCTGTCCGCGATGCAGACGCAAAAGCAGGACGGGAGGCATGACGCCGGGACACGGGAACGCACCAGGCTGGACAGCAGTTCGGAGGAGAGTTCATTCGCCGCGACCGGAACCGTGCAGTGAGAACGGACATTGGAGCAGAAATCCATCAGGAAAAAACGGACCTCCCGGGAACAGAGCTCCAGCACGACGGTGTAACCCGCATCGGGATTGGTTTCCAGATAAACCGGCTTGCGTCCCAGATAGGCGGCGCCCCGGCCGGCCTCCTGAATAAATCCGAGGGAAATCAGGTGGTCGATGATGTTGGTGATGCTTGCGGGGCTCAGTCCGGTGACGGAGGAAAGCTGCGTACGTGAAAGATGCCCCAGCTTCTCAATCGTCTGCAAGACCGAACGGACCGCCGGCCTCTTAAGATAAGAATTGAGCGAAAACAGTTTGTTGGTCATCGTGCCGTCTCCCTCCCCCCCGTTTTCGGAATTATTTTAAGTAATTGAAGTATATATCAGAAATTCCGCCAAGTCAATCCAGGATTTTCCAGTTTATTGCTCTATCATCGTAATTTTAAGGTATATTTTTAAATTTATAAAATAATTTTTTAAAATCGTATTTACAACTGTATCAATATATGCTAATATTATCCTCAAATAAGCCGTTAATTATAAAATATTTTTACTTTTTAAAATATTTAATTTCATTTTATAAATAAATAGGTGAGAACATTGCACTTTTACAGCTATGACATGCGGGACCCGGTGTTCCTATTGGCCGGATGGGCCCTCAGCGTCCAGATCATCACCTTGGAAAACATCTACGGCCTGGCGCCGGACGCCCTCTCGGTTCAGGAAACCGAATCAGGCGGCGTTCTGGAATGCGGGGCTCTTCGGTTTGCCGGCGGACAGGAACGGGCAGAAGGCAGGGTGCGCGTGACCGCCAAACGGGAGACGGAACGCCTGACCTTCCGGGTGAACGCAGCCATGCGGCAAAAAATCAAATGCATCAAACTGCTGCTGCGTCGTCTGCCGGACGGCTGTTATTATGACCTGTCGGGCAAGCCGGAGCCGTTTCCCCGGGAGGGGAGGGTCTGCAAGTATCCGCTTTGGATGCGCCTGCCCCTGCTGGGAATGCGTTTTTCCGGCGCCTCCGGTGTGTGGGGGGTGTCCGCCCGCCGGGAGCGGGTCGGCACTTACCGCTTTGCTCTTTATTCCGAGGAGCAGCTTTGGAGCGGCCCGGACGGGTTTGTTCTCGAGCTGATTCACGAGCAGGACGCAGACCGGCTGGACTGCCGGATGCAATCCTGCGACTGGGTCCTTCGGCCGGCGGCGGATTGGGACGGCTGTGTGGAGGAATATCTCCGGTTTGCCGAGCGGCGGCTGGGGCTGACCCCCTGGGAACAGCGGACAGATGTCCCCGCCTGGCTTCGGGACATCCGGCTCTGTGTGACCCTGCATGGTATGCACTGGTCGGGATACCGTTTCCTGTGCTATCGGGAAATGCAGGACATTCTGGAATATGTGGCCGGGCAGATCCTCCCCTGCCGGGTGCTTGTATTTCTGCCGGGGTGGGAAGGCAGGTATTACTGGCAGTACGGCGATTACCGGCCCGAACCCCGTCTGGGCGGGGAAGCGGCCTTTGCGGAGCTGTTTCGCTTTGCAAGGGAGCGCGGTTTTCACCTGATGCCGATGTTCGGCGGGAACTGCTGCAACATGACGTTTGCAGAATGTGCCCGGTTCGGCGCGGATGCCTATTTGAAGTCCCCGCTCAGGAACCGCTATCACGGAAACGGGCCGGACTGGAACCAGGACCGGGGGCAGGACACCGGCTGGCAGGCCTGGCTCAACCCGGGGCACCCTGCCTGGCGGCGGGAGCTCTGCCGCCAGATCCTCGCGTTGAAGGAAACCTACGGCTTCGACGCCGTTTATCTGGACACCATTTACGCCTGGGAAAACGATCCGGATCACAGTGTGGCGGACGGCATCCGCGCGGTGCGGGACCGCTTGCGGGAGGCGGGGCTGATGGTCGCCGCCGAGGATTGGTTTGACGCGCTGCTGGGACAATTTCCGCTCTTTCTCAACGACTGGGATCCTGAGGCGGTTGCTCTGCCGAAATGGTTCGGCCGGTACGCCCGCTACATCGCTTTCATCGGGCACGCCGAACCCTCCCGCGGCAGCGGAGGCGTGCAGCACGGACGCTGTTTCCCCTACCGTCAGCCGCTGGACGACGCGGCTTATCTGCCGACGCTTTCCTTTGTGAACGGGACACTGGAACAGGCCGAAGCGGAGATCTGCCGCGTGATCGCCTCGGCGGCCCGCTGAGATGGGGTATTTCAAAGGACAAAACCGCCAACCTTCTTCCCAAGGCGGCGGTTAGATTTTAAGGAGGTAGTACAATGAAACGCATGAAACGAACCCTTGCAGCTCTTCTGGCGATGACCATGCTCGTTCCGCTGGCCTCGTGCAGCGGTACGGGCGGCGGGGAGAGCGCTCCCTCCTCCAGCGGAGGCGTCTCTTCGGGAACCGAACCGGGAGCCGAGGAGGTGGAAACCTACGGCGGCATCACCATCACGCTCTGCAACGCCTGGGGCAAGGATCTGACCCCCGGCCAGAACGACGAGACCGATCGCTTTATCGACCGGATCGCCGAAGTGGAAGAAAAGTATGACGTCGAGTTTGTCTATGCCAAGGGTCCGGAAGAGTATTACGACAACATGGTCACCACGATCATGGCCGGCGAGCCTTACGGCGATTTGATGTTCGCCTTCCCCTCCTATTTCCTGGATTGGGTAAAGGCGGGGGCGGTCAAGGACCTGACCGACCTGGGTTTGAGCTTTGAGCATCCCGACCTGAATCCTGTCGCCGCCGTG
This sequence comes from Candidatus Avimonas caecicola, assembly GCA_904419875.1. GTDB lineage: Bacteria > Bacillota > Clostridia > Oscillospirales > Acutalibacteraceae > Avimonas > Avimonas caecicola. The sequence continues at coordinate 45,833 of CAJFTG010000021.1, forward strand.
GAGGGAACCATCGACGGACGCGTCTACGGCTTCAACATGGACAAGGCCGAGGTCAACAGCATGATGGCCTTCAACAAGCGGCTTTTTGAAGAAGCCGGGCTGGAAAGCCCGTACGACCTCATTGAGCGCGACGAATGGACCTTCGCCACCATGGAAGAATACGCCAAAAAGCTCACGAAGACCGATGCGAACGGCAACAACACCCAGTGGGGCCTGTCCACGTTCGATCCGCCCTGGCTGGGCGTCACCATGATCTACGCCAACAACGGCAAGGTCGTCGATTTCCAGTCGGACGGCACCGCCAAGTTTACAATGGATGAGCCGAACGCCCTGGAGGCAATGGACCTTCTGAACAAGATGGTCAACGTGGACAAGAGCGTCCTGGTCACCGAAGCCGGTGAAGACTGGTCCACGGCAGTCAAGGCTTTCACGGACGGCAAGGTGGGGATGCTCCGCGCCGAACAGTGGATCATCGACTGCTTCAACGCCTGGGATATGGCCGACGATTTCGGCATTGTCTACTTCCCGAAGGGCCCCAAGGCCGCCGATTACGTGGATGATATCTCAAGCCAGGCGGTGTATTTCGTTCCCTCCTGCGTGGACGACGAGCGGGCCAAGGCGGCGGTAACCGTCTACATGGCGCTGTTCTCCGACCTTTATCCGGAAATGAGCGAAGAGGAAGAGGCGGAGATGCGCTTTATGGCGAAATGCCGCGATGAAGAGTCGGTGCAGTTTATGGCGGATGTTTACAACAAAGGGTACACCCAGTCCACCCAGATCGGCAAGGCCGGCCTGACCGACGCGATGCCGGAGATCTTCCGTGAATTGTTTGAGGGCAAATCCACCCCCGCCGCCATTGTTGGCGAAAAGAAAGCGTCTCTCCAGGCAATGTTGGACGAGCGGTTTGCGTTCGCCGCAGACTGACCGGACGGGAACCGGCCTGCGGGAACGCCCCGACGGGGCGTTCCCGCAGCGTGCGGCCCTGCAAAAGGGGGAATACCTGTGGGCAAAAAGCTGAGCGCGCTGTTCTGCGCGGCGCTGCTGGCGTTCGGTTTTCCCGGAACGCCGGCATCCGGCGCGGAGCAGGCGGAGCCTTCCGCGGCAGTGGAACCGGCCAGGGGCTCAACCGGCTACGAGGAATACCGCCAGGCATCAGCCGCGCCGCCCTTTGACGGCGAGCCCATCCGGCTGGAGGGAGAAACGCTGCTGGCGGGAGAGGGCGAATTCACCATCGCCGGGGAAGCGCTTGAGGAAATCCGGATCGGGGAGGAACAGGAGGTCACCTGGACGGTGGAATCCGACTCCGACGCGCAGTATCAAATCTGGATATGCTGCGAGGCGGTCCCCGGCGGAAGCGGCCCGGTGGAGCTGGAGGTGCTGCTGGACGGGGAATCCCCCTTTCAGGAAGCCTCTCAGCTGGTAATGGAACGCTATTATAAAAACGAACGGGATTCCATAGAAACCGACGCCAGCCAGAACGATATCCGCCCCACACAGGTGGAGGCGGAGCGCTTAACCGCGCGGGCGCTGCGCGACAGCCGGGGCTATTTCAGCGAGCCCTTCTCCTTCGAACTGCGCCGCGGCCAAAATCGGCTGACCCTCCGCGTTCAGCGGGAGGCCCTGCGCATCCGCTGGATCGAGCTTCGCGCCCCCTCCGTCCTCCCCGGCTATGCGCAGGTGAAGGAAAGCTACGGCGACTGCCCGCCCGGGGAACGCAATTACCGCATCCAGGCCGAAGCGGCGGTCTGCCGGAGCGACGCCGTCCTGCTGCCCGTACCCGACCGCACCTCGGCGGTCACCGAGCCCTATAAAGGGGCCAAAATCAGCCTGAATATGGTCGGCGGGGAGAGCTGGGGCACCGCCGGGCAGGAACTGGTCTGGAACACGGGCTATATCGAGCAGGAAGGGCTTTACGAGTTGCGGTTTCGCTGTAAGCAGAATTACTCCAAGGCTTTCTTTTCCAACCGCCTGCTGCAGATCGACGGGGAAACCCCGTTTGCCGAGGCGGAGCACCTGCAGTTCACTTACGACAGCAAATGGCAGATTTATACACTGCGGGACGCCGAGGGGAATCCCTGCCTGTTCCGGCTGACCGAGGGAGAGCACGAAATCTCCCTGACGGCCACCCTGGGCGGCCTGGGCGAAGTCCTGGGCCGGGCCGAAAGCGTCATGCGGGACCTCAACCGGATATATTCCGAGGTTCTGATGATTACCGGCTCAAACCCCGACGCTAACCGGGACTATTCGCTGGACCGGGAAATCCCGGAGACCATCGCGGAGATGGGAGACAAGGCGGACGAACTGGAAGAAATCATGGAAGCCGTAGTCGAAACCTCCGGACTAACCGGCTCGGATCTGGTAGCCCTCGACCGGCTGGCACGCCAGCTGCGCGGTTTTGTGGAGCGCCCCTACGACATCCCTTCCCGCTTCCAGGCTTTTCAAAACAACATTGCGGCGCTGAGCACCTGGATTATGGATGCGGCCCAGCGTCCGCTTGCGCTTGATTATATCGAGATTGCCGCGCCGGGCTCGCCGCTTCCCAAGGCGGACGACGGCTTCTGGGGCAGTCTGTGGCATGAAATTTCGATGTTCCTCGCCTCCTTTACACAGGATTACAACGCCTTCAGCGCGGGGCAGGAAGGCGCGGAACAACAGGAAAACATCAGAGTATGGCTGGCCACCAGCCGGGATTATGCCCAGGTGCTCAGCAACATGATACGCACCGATTTCACGCCCCGGTTCGGCGTTTCCGTGGATCTTCAGATTGTGACGCTGGATACCGTGATGCCGTCCGTGGCCACCGGCAACGGGCCGGATGTCTGGATAAACACCGGCGTGGCGGAGCCGATTAATTACGCCGCCCGCAAGGCGGCGGTTGACCTGACGGAATTTTCCGACCTCGACGAGGTGCTCGAGCGCTTTTATCCGTCGGCGGTCGAACCCTTCCGTTTTGAGGGAGGGGTATACGCACTGCCGGAAACGCAGGGCTTCCTGATGATGTTCACCCGCACGGATCTCCTGGAGGAACTCGGCCTGGAAAAGCCGCAGACCTGGGATGACCTGATCCGGATGATTCCCGTGCTCTCCCAAAACAATATGGGCTTCCTTCTGGACGGCAAAGACTCCCGCACCAGCCCGAGCGACCTCGGAACCAATCCGGTTTCGGCCATCACGCTGCTGTGTACGCTGCTGTATCAAAACGGGGGCGAGGTTTATCAGTCGGACGGGGCCGCCTCTGCCCTCGACAGCGAGGCCGCGCTCCAAAGCTTCCAGGAGCTGGCCAAATTCTACACCAATTACGGGATGCCGCTGAGTTTTGACGTCACCACCCGCTTCCGGTCCGGTGAGGCGCCCGTGGTGATCGCCAACTACAGCCTGTACAACAACCTGACGGTATCCGCGCCGGAAATCCGCGGGCTGTGGGAAATGGACCCCATTCCCGGCACGCTCAAGCCGGATGGAACGATCGACCGTTCGGTCCGCAGCGTGTCAAGCGGCGCCATGATCCTGTCCAACAGCGCCTGCCGGGAAGCCGGCTGGGAATTTTTGAAGTGGTGGACCGACGCGCCCACCCAAACGGAATACGCCAAGGAGTTGGAAAGCATCATGGGCCCCGCCGCACGCCTGCAGACCGCCAACATTGAAGCGCTCGCCGCTCTCTCCTGGTCCAAGCGGGATTTTGCGGCCCTTTCGGAACAAATCCGGTGGGCCAAGGCGATGCCGGAGGTCCCCGGCGGGTACTATACCAGCCGCCATGTGGAGAACGCGCTGCGCACCGTTGTACTCAACGGGGACGACCCGCGGGAAACCATGCTGGATTACGTCCGGCTGATCAATGAAGAAATTCACGTGAAAAGGGCGGAATTCGGCCTGAGCACCAATCTGTAAGCAAAGCGGGCCTCCCGCCGAAGAACAGGCCGCGCAGGCGGGCACAAGACCGGGCCCGCACCGCATTCCGCCTGAAAAAGCGGGCGTCAGATTGAGTTCTTTCCCCGGGCTTCTCCGCAGGGACGGCAGACAGGCGGACGGCTTCCCGCTCGCCCATCCCCATCCCCTTTCCCCGCCGGTCGATGTGCGGGATTGCCGGAAAGGTGTCCTTGTGTACCAATGTGTACTATTGTGCACTATTGTACACAACGGCATTTTCCGGGCACGGATCATCCCCGGCGCCATGTGTCCGGCCCGGCCCGGCAACCCTGCTCAGGTATCCGATACGGACAGGAACGCGGCCGGCCGCCGGGCCCCTGCCCGCCAACATCTTGAAAGTGAAGGAGGAGACCGGAATGACGGGACAGCGCACCCAGGAGCCGCTTTTGCGCCGCGTGCGGAAAGCTTGGGTATCCTATCTTTTCTTATTGCCCTATGCTTCCGTTTTTTTGGCGTTTACGGTATTGCCCGTGATCATGTCTCTTTGGAACAGCTTTACCTACAACAACCTGCTTGAACCGGCGCGCTTTGTCGGGTTCAGCAACTATGTCCGCATGTTCACACAGGACGCCTCCTTCCTGCAGGCGGTGAAAAACACCTTTGTGATCGCGCTGGTCACCGGACCGGGAGGCTATCTGCTGAGCCTGTTTCTGGCCTGGCTGATCAACGGAATGACGCGGCCGCTGCGCACCCTGTTCGTGCTGATTTTCTACGCTCCCACCATGTCTTCGGCTATCTACTCCATCTGGGGAATCCTGTTCAGCAGCGACGAATACGGCTACATCAACGGATTCCTCATGAGCCTGAACCTGATTCGGGAACCGGTTTCCTGGCTGCTGGATGAACAGTACATCCTGACGGTCGTAATCATCTGCGTGCTCTGGACCAGCATGGGCGCCGGCTTCCTGTCCTTCGTCGCGGGCCTGCGCAGCATCGACAAGCAGTATTACGAGGCGGCGAGTGTGGACGGCATCCGCAGCCGCTGGCAGGAACTCTGGTTTATCACCCTGCCGATGATGAAGCCGCAGCTCCTGTTCGGCGCGATCATGAGCATTACGTCCTCCTTCTCCGTGCATGAGGTCACGATGGTGCTCGCCGGCTTTCCAAGCACAAACAACGCCGCGCTGACCGTGGTCAACCATCTGTACGATTATGGGTATCTCCGTTTCGAGCTGGGATATGCCTCGGCCATCGCCACCGTCCTGTTTCTGACGATGATGGGGGCCAACAAGCTTGTCAACCTGCTTTTGAGAAGGGTGGGAAAATAAATGGAAATGCGCTCAATTCGGCAGGCCGCCTCCAACGCGCTGGCCGCCGTTTCCTCCGGGATACGGACCTGCCGGCGGGGCGGCGCCCGGATGCGGCACAGAATCCGCAGCGCCTTCGGCATCCGGCTCAGCCGCCGGATTTACGGGGAAATTCTCAGTGCCGTGGTATTGGGCGTGTTCGGCATCGCGTTCATCCTGCCCATTGTCTACACGGTCTGCAATGCCTTTAAGCCTCTGGACGAGCTTTTCCTTTTTCCTCCCAAGCTGTTTCCGCAGCGGGTCACGCTGGAAAATTTTTCGGATTTGAGCGCTCTGATGGGCGAATCCTGGGTCCCTTTTTCCCGCTATCTGTTCAACACGGTGCTGATCACGGCGGCCGGCACGATCGGCCACGTCATCTTTGCCTCCATGGCGGCGTACGTGCTGGAAAAGCACAAATTCCCCGGCTCCCGGGCGTTTTTCGGCCTGGTAACCGCCGCGCTGATGTTTTCGCCGATCGTCACCTCCGTGCCCAACATCCTGATCATGTCCTCGCTCGGCTGGATGGACACGTATTGGGCGGTCGTCATCCCCGCGATTGGGCAACCGCTGGGACTGTTTTTGATGAAGCAGTTCATGTCCACCCTGCCCGACAGCATTCTGGAGGCCGCCCGGATCGACGGCGCCCGGGAATGGCGTATCTTTTTCAAAATCGTTATGCCGGCAGTAAAGCCCGCGTGGCTGACGCTGATCATCTTTTCCACCCAGACGCTGTGGAACACGGGAGGCAATATCGGCTTCTACATCCGCAGCGAAGAGCTGAAAACCCTCCCCTATGCGCTCAACAGCATTCTTACCGGCGGCGTAGCGAGGGCGGGGGCAGGTTCCGCCGTCGGCCTGCTGCTCATCAGCGTGCCCATTCTCATCTTCATGCTCGCGCAAAGCAATATTATCGACACCATGACCACGTCCGGGATGAAAGAATAGGAGGGGACGTCCTATGAGGTGTGGAGCAAAGCGTCCCGCCGCGTTGCTGGCGGCTTTTGCGCTCCTGAGCGCGCCGGGGTTCCGGGCAGACGGCGCGCAGGCGCAGGAAACGGGCGAAACCTCGCTGCATGAGCTTTCTCAGGAGAGCTATTCCTACAATTACTGGGGCCGCTCGGTCAGCTGCCCGGACCCGTACCGCATCGAAACCGTGTTGGACGGAGCGGCCCTGGGCTGCGGCAGCTTTGACGGCATCGCCGATCTGTTTGCCGACGAACAGGGACAACTGTATATTGTGGACACCGGCCATAACCGCCTGGTGCGGCTGAATGCGGATCTCACCTTTTCGCGGGAATACACGGGCGCACAGGGAGAGGACGGATTTGAAGCCTTTAACCGCCCCGAGGGCGCGTTCGTCACACCGGAGGGCGATATCCTGGTCGCCGACACCGAGAATCACCGGGTGGTTCGCATGGACGGCGAAGGCCGTCTTCTGCAGATTTACGAGGCGCCGGAAGGCAGCGGCTTTGCGGACAACTTTGTTTACAAGCCGCAGAAGCTGGCCGTGGACGAGTCCGGGCGCATCTTTGTCGTCGCGGCCTTTGTCAACCAGGGGATCATCATGCTCTCGCCGGATGGGGAATTTGACGGTTTCCTGGCGGCGGCCAAGGTGAACCCCGACCCTCTGGAAATGCTCTGGAAAAGATTCTCCACAGACGAGCAGCGGGACCGCATGTCCGACTTTGTGCCCATCGAATACAACAATCTCTGCCTGGACGACGAGGGCTTCCTGTTTGCCACCACCGCCGCGGTGGACGCCTCGCTGATCGTGGCGCAGGTCCAGAGCCGGGAGGGAAGCGAGCAGGGCGCGGTCGTCCGCCGCCTGAACATGACCGGGCAGGATATCCTGCGCCGCAAGGGCTTTTTCCCGCCGGTGGGCGATGTTGAAGATCTGCAGGAGACAGCCCCCGCGTTTTCGGGCGTATCGCAGATCATGGATGTGGCCTGCGGCGCCAACGGGACCTACAGCCTGCTTGACAACAACCGCAAGCGCATCTTCACCTATGACCGCGACGGGAACCTGCTCTATGCCTTTACCGGGCAAGGGCCGGATGCCGGCGGCTTTCAAACGCCGGTCGCTCTGGAAGCCTGGGGCGGCCGAATGGCGGTCGCCGACAAGAATACCGGACTGGTCACCGTGCTCGCCCGCACCGAATACGCCCGCCTGATCGACGACGCGCTGGCCCGGTATGCCGAAGGGAATTACACCGAGGCTCAGGCGCTCTGGAAGCGGGTCATGGAGGAAAACTCCAACTTTGACATGGCCTATACCGGTATGGGAAAGGCTGCCTACCGCGCCGGGCAATACGAGGAGGCCATGCGCTATTTCGAACTGGGAAACAATCGGGAATGGTACTCCAAAGCCTATGAGCAGCACCGCGCCGGCATCATCGGCAGCTGGTTCGGGCCGGCGGTGGTCGGCGTCCTGATTCTGGCCGGAGGAGGCTGGAGCTGGCACATAATCCGGCGAAAAAAAGGAGGAAGGCGTCATGAGCCCCATGACTAAGGCAGGGGCGCTCCGTCTGCTGCGGACGCTGCGGTATTCGCTCAGCCTGACGGTCCGTCCCCTCTACGGATACGGGGAACTGAAATACGAGAAGGCCGGCTCCGGCGGGGCGGCGTTTATATTACTGCTGTCAGCCCTGTTCACGCGGGTATTCCATCTGCAGTACGCCGGCTTTTTATTCAATGAATTCAACCCCTTCGAATTCAACCTTCTGCGGGAGCTGGCAAATGTGTTAATCCCCTTCTTCCTCTTTGTCGTGGCAAACTGGATAGTTTCCACCATTTTTGACGGGGAAGGAACCATGCGGGAAATTTTCCAGTTCAGCTGCTATGCGCTCACCCCCTACATCCTCATCACGATTCCCACGACTCTGTTCTCCCGCGTCGCCACAGAAGGAGAAGGAACGGTCATCGCCTGCCTTCTGGGGTTCGCGCTGCTTTGGTCGGGGGTGCTTCTGTTCTGCGGCAATATGACCGTCCATCAGTTCACCCCGCTCAAAACGCTGGTTCTTCTGGCGGTGACCGTCGCCGCCATGCTGCTGATGATTTTTGTCGCCATCCTGTTTGCCAGCATCACCGACATGCTGGTTGACTATGTCCGGAGCATTTATATGGAAATCCGGCTCCGGCTGTAAGCTTCCGTCGGACACGCAGACAGAAAGGGCCGAGGCTATGAAACGGTTGACAAAAAGGATACGCGCCGTCCTTTTGGCGGCATCCGCGGCGGGCATATTGTGCGGGTGCGCCGCACAGACCGCATATTTCCCGCTCTTTGACAGCGCCGAGATGGACGGCTTTGCGGACGGCGCACAGGTTTCCGTCGGCGCCGCCGACGCGCGGCTCGACGCCATGACGGAGGCGGCGGACAACGGTGCGTTCCGGCTGCTGTACAGCCCTACGACGGCGGAAATCGCCGTGGTGAGCCGAGACGGTTCCCAGGTCTGGCGCTCCAACCCGGAGGGGCGGTTTGACGCGGGTCAGGAAAAGGCCGCCTCCGGCCAGCTTCTCCTCACCACGAGCGACAGCCGGGATGTGTCCAAGGAATGGGACAGCGCCGCGGAATGCGCCGCATATGGTCAGATGGCCTTTGAGCGAATAGAGGACGGGCTTCGCGTCACCTATTATTTCGGGCAGAAACAGAAGGTCTACCTGGCGCCGCAGGCGATTCCCGCCGGCCGCTTTGAGCAGGATCTGCTTCCCAGGGTGGAGTCCACCGCGGACTCTGCTTTCCTGCGACGCGTCTACGGCCGGATTTCCTTGGACGAGGTGGAAAGCGTGCAGACACGGGACAGTCTGCTGGAGCGCTTTCCGAAGCTGGAGGAAATGGACATTTACGTGCTGAAAAACACCCCCTCCAAGCTGGAGCTGGAAAAAATCGAGACCGTCCTTTCGGGAATCGGCTACACGCCGGAGGACAGGGAAGCGGACCAGACGGCCTGCGGCTATCTGGACACCTCCTCGAACGACCAGCACGTCAAAGTCGCGCTGGAGTACCGGCTGAACGGGGACGGCCTTACCCTGCGGGTGCCGGTCAGTGAAATTGAAACCACCGAGGGCCTGAAAGTAACGGAAATCGAGGTGCTGCGCTACTTCGGAACACCCGAAAACCCCTTGGACGGATATGCGGTATTGCCTCACAACAGCGGGGCCGTTCTGGATTTCTCTCAGGCGGTTTCCCCCGCCGTCCCGGTTTATAGCGAACGGGTGTACGGGGACGATTACGGAAAGCTTGCGCAGGACCGTTCCTCCGAAACACCGTCCGTGTTCCTGCCGGCTTTCGGGATTGCGTCGCCGGAAGCGCCCTTCGTCGCAGTCATCGAGCAAAACGCCGCGGTCGCCAGTATCCGGGCGGATGCGCCGCGGACGAGCGGAAGCCCGCCTTACGTTTCCACCCGGTACCTGCTGCTCGATTCCGCGTTGCTTTCGCTGGACGCTTCGCCGGAAAACCGGGTGCCGGTATATCCCAAGGAAGCGGTCCGGGACGATATCGTCCTGCGCTATTTTCTGCTGGAGCAGGGCGCGGGTTACTCCGAAATGGCGAATACCCTGCGGCGCTATTACCGGCAGGAGCAGGGCTGGACGGCGCTGGATTCGCAAGAGGTCCCCTTTGTGGTAGAGACGGTCGGCGCGATCGACGTGAGCCGCCCGATCGCCGGGATTCCCCGCCAGGTGACGGAAACTCTCACCAGCTTCCGCCAGTCGCTGGAAATCGCGGAATGGTTCGGGGAGGCCGTGGGCCGCACCCCCGATCTGGTGCTGAACGGCTGGCGGACCGGCGGCCTGCGCAGCCAGGCGGCCAACCGGTTTGACCCGGAAGGAAAGCTGGGTGGGAAGAGCGGCCTAAAGGCGCTGAACGAAGCCTGTGCGGCTGCAAGCTCCCGTCTATACCTCGCAGCGGATTTTCCCTATGTCTACCGGGACGCCTGGTTCGACGGCTTTTCGGTGAACGGCGATTCCTCCAAGCTGCTCACCAGCGACCCCGCCTTCAAGCCGGATTACCGCGCCTCCACCTACTATATGGATACCGACGGGCTTTCGGCCTATATGCTCCGCCCGGACAAAATGCGGGAGAACGCCCAGGCGATGAACCGCGCGATGGCGGAGGCCGGCATAACCGGCGTCGCTTTCCCCAATCTGGGACGGGACCTCTACACCGATTACACCAACGGCGCCGTTGTCAGCCGGAACGGCATGGAGCAAACCGTCTGTGAACTGGCGGAGGAAATGGGCGGGCAGGGGCTTCAGCTCGCCTCCGACGGGCTGAACGCCTATCTGGCGGGGAGCGCTGCGCTGTGCTATAACCTGCCGCTTACCGCGCCGAATCATCCGCTGCTCACAAAGGAGATCCCGTGGATTCAGATGGTGTATTCCGGCACGGTTGCCTACACCGGCCCGCCCGCCAACTATGCGCAGGACCTGGATACCCTGCGCCTCAAAAGCATTGAAACCGGCTCCGGGCTGTACGCCAAGCTGTTTTACGCCTCCAATGAGGCGGTGAAGGATACGGACTTTGACTTTCTGTTCTCCTCCGGCTTTCAGGAAAACCGGGACAGCCTCGCGCAGGCGGCGCGCGATATTCGGCAGGCGCTGTCGCCGGTGGCGGGGCTGGCGATCACGGAGCACCACGCACAGGACGGGGTCAGCCGCACCGTCTATGAAAACGGAGCCTGCGTTTATGTAAACTATGGGCCGGCGGCCGCCCGGCGGGACGGCGTGGAAATCCCGGCGCGCGGCTGGCGCGTTACGGAACCGAAGGGAGGGCAGTGAAATGCGGACAACGCATCGGCTGACAGCTAGACGGAACCGGGTCGGCTATATTTTTGTCGCCCCGTTCTGCTTCGGCTTTGTGTTCTTCCTGCTAATTCCAATCGTCCAGTCCTTCATTTTCAGCCTCAACGAGATCAAGCTCGGGCAGGCGGGTTATACGCTGACGTATGTGGGATGGAGCAACTATATCCGGGCGTTCCAGATCGACCCGGACTTCCGTATGGACCTGGTCGAATCGATCGGCCAAATGCTGCTGGATCTGCCCGTTATCCTGTTTTTCAGCCTGTTTTCCGCAATTCTGCTCAACAAAAAGTTCCGCGGCCGGACCGCGGCGCGGATGCTGTTTTTCCTCCCGGTCATCGTTTCAACCGGCATCATGGTCGTGATGGAAAGCAACAACCCCGTCTACAGTATGATGATGAGCCGCAGCGTGGCCGACTCGGCAAGCGGCCTGCGGGAATCCGCCGACAGCATGGAATTTGTCCTCGCCCTGCTGGGCGACGGGCTGCCCGCGCCGCTTCTGAATTACCTGGTGGCGGTGATCGGCCGGCTGTATGATCTCGTGATCGCCTCCGGGGTGCAAATTCTGATTTTCCTCAGCGGCCTGAATACCATCTCCCCTGCGCTGTACGAATCCTCCAACATCGAGGGGGCGACCGCCTGGGAGAATTTTTGGAAGATCACGATGCCGATGGTAGGCCCTTATTTCCTGCTCAACACCGTATATACCATTATCGATTCCTTCACCAACATGAAAAACGTAGTGGTATCCACCATCCGGGGATATATCGTATCGTTCTCGGACTTCAGCTACGGCGCGGCAATTTCCTGGATTTATTTCGGCATCATTTTTCTAATCCTGGGCCTGCTGACCGCCCTGTTATCCAAGAAGGTGTTCTATTATGAATAGCAGACTTGTCTCCCGGAACGGCGGGGAGCTTGCGGCCCATCTGCGGCGCAGGAGCACTCCTCTTCTGCTGGCCCTGTTCCGGACGGTTTTCATCGTGGGGATCTGTTTTTTAATCCTTTCCCCCATCCTCACCAAAATTTCGATGTCTTTTATGGATCAGCGGGATCTGTACGACCGCACGGTCAAAAGCATTCCCAAGCACTTCACCCTCAGCAACTATCCGGAGGCAATCGGCCTTCTGGATTATTGGACCGCCGCGGGAAATACGGCGCTGCTCGCCGGCATGAGCGGGCTGATGCAGGGATTCACCTGCATTGTCACCGGATACGGGCTGGCCCGATTCCAGTTCAAAGGCCGGGGGCTGGTGTTCGGCCTAGTCATTGTGAGCATGGTTATCCCGCCCCAGCTGATTCTCACGCCGCTCTATCTGAACTTTCAGAATTTCGATCCGTTCGGGCTCATTTCTCTGTTCACCGGCGGCCGGGGGCTGCGCCTGATCGAAAGCTTCACGCCGTTTCTGCTGCTCTCCCTGACGGCGACCGCCGCCCGCAACGGCTTGTACATCTTCCTGGCCAGGCAGTTCTTCCGCGGATTCCCGCGTGAAATCGACGAGGCGGCCTCCATCGACGGCGCAGGCTGGGCGCGGGTTTTCTTCCGCATCATGCTGCCGGGCGCGTCTTCCATCTTCATCGTCATTTTTCTGTTTGCCTTTGTGTGGCAGTGGAACGACTCCATGTACACCTTTTTGTTCTATACGGACTTCGAGACAATCGCCAAGGCGCTGACCGGCCTGGAGAGCCAGTTTGCCCATATCCAGGTGGAGGGCTCGGCCCTGGCGAGCAACATCGGCTATTATTCCATCATGCGGGCGACCTCAATGCTGCTGGCCATCCTTCCGCTTCTGGGCATCTACGGGGTTCTCCAGAAGAAATTTATTCTGAGCATTGAACGGACCGGCATCGTTGGCTGACGGGGAGGAGGAGCCACCGTGAAAATACACCGCCTGCCCGCGCTCTGCCTGGCGGCCCTTTTGGCGCTGCAGGGCTGCGGCAGTCCGGAACAGACGAAAGGAGAACCGGATATGGATTTCAACGCCCCAAAAAACAGCTCCCCACTATCGTCCTCCGTGTCGGAGGAAACAGCGGGCGGCTTTTTCCAGCCAGGGGAAGGAGCCAGCCTGGGCACCTGGATGTGGGATGCGACCGATCTCCTCCGCGCGCAGGAAGCCCTCGATTTTCTGGCGGACCACCATGTCACCGAGGTCTACGTCAGCCTGATGAGGTCGATTTCCAAGGAGAAATACCGGGCTTTCCTCAGCGCGGCGGCGGAAAAGGGCATCCGCGTCGCCCTGATCGGCGCGGACGCCGCCTGGGCCACCGAGGAGGGCGGGAAGAGCTTCGACGCCTTTTTGGAGTGGTTCACCGAATACCAGCAGTCCTGTCAAACGGATGCACAGAGGTTTTACGGCCTCCACATGGACGTGGAACCCCATCAGCTTCCCCTCTGGCAGACCGAGCCGGAAGCGGCGCGGGCAGGATACATGGAATTTGTGCGCAAGTCGCAGTCCTTCTGCCGGGCGGAGGGCGTTCTCCTGGAGCTGGATATCCCCTTCTGGTTCGACGGCTTCACCGTGGAGGACGAGGGGGAGAAAATGTCCCTGGCGGAATTCTGCATCCGGCGGGCGGACACCGTGCTGCTGATGTCCTACCGCGACAATGCCCCCGCCGTCTTCGAATGCGGATGGCCGGAATTTACCCTGGCGGAAAAATACGGAAAAAAACTGATTCTGGCGGTGGAAACCGGCAAGATCTATGAGGAAATCAACATCACCTTCCACCATCTGGGCGCCAACGCGCTTTATGAGGAGCTCCGCCGCCTGCGTTCCATCGTGGAGGAGGCGGAGGGCCTGGGGGAGGTGGGCTACGCCATCCATTACTACGACTCCTGGCGGAAGCTGCCGCCGGATGGGCATCCCAAGGGGGAGGACTACCCTTACGCGGACTGAGAAATGCTTTGAAGGCCCTGGTTTATCACTTGTATGACGGATTAGGAGAGATACGAATGAAGTGGACGATTGCACCGGAAGCGTTCTATCCGGAGATAGAGCAAGGCATAAAGCGGCTCGGGCAGGCCCTGGACGGAATCGGCCCGGAGGTTCCGGTGCGGCTGGAACGGGCGGATACGGGTCTGGAGGTGCGCCTTGCGGACGGGGCGGCCCTGATCCGCGCTGCGGAGCCTGCCGGACTGTGGCGCGGGCTGGGTCTCCTGGCGGGTGTCCTCGAACGCAACGAGGCCGGTTGTGATTTCCGGCAGACAACGCCGTTCCGTACACGGGGAATTATGTACGACTGCTCCCGCAACTCGGTCCCGACGGTGGCGACCGTGGAAAAGCTGCTGGTCAAGGCGGCCCTGATGGGTTTCAACACGTTTATGCTCTATACCGAGGACGTTTACGAGGTGGAGGAATTCCCCGCCTTCGGAAAATACCGCGGCCGTTATTCCCGGGAGGAGCTCCGCGCGATGGACGACACGGCGGCCTCCCTGGGGATTGAGCTGATCCCCTGCATCCAGACGCTGGCCCATCTGGAGCGCTTTTTCCGCTGGCCCAATACCCACGCCTTGCAGGATACGGACAGCGTCTGCCTGGTCGGAGAAGAGGAAACCTACCGATTTATTGAAGCGATGATTCGATCGATTTCCGGGGGCGTGCGAAGCAGGCGCATTCATCTGGGGCTGGACGAGGCGCACGGCCTGGGCCTGGGACGAAAGCTGGAACGGGACGGGTATGTCCCGAAAACCGAGCTGATGAAGGCGCATGTTGCGCGTGTGTGGGAAATCTGCAGGCGCTACGGGCTGCATCCCATGATGTGGGGAGATATGATGTTCCGCATGTCTATCCCGGACGGCGGCTATTATCAGGACGATATTCGGCTCACGGACAAGGCCCGCGGGCTGTTCCCCGAGGGGATGGATGTCATTTACTGGGACTATTACCATAACGATGAGGCTTTTTACCGGCACTATTTTGAACAGCACGAGGCCATGGGCGTGCCCGCCCTGTTCGCCGGCGGGGTATGCTCATGGGTCGGGATGCTTCCCAATCTGGTCAAAAGCTGGCAAACCTGCCGTGCGGGCCTGTCGGCAGCCCGGAAAATGGGCGTGCGGGAGGTGTTCACCTGCGCATGGAAGGACAACGGCGGCGAAGCCCCGCCCGGAGCGGATCTGCTGGGTTTTGCGATGTTTGCGGAAAACTGCTGGTCCGAGGACTGCGAAAACGACGCCGATCATTTCCGCAACGCGCGTTTGCTGACCGGAGCGGATTACGAGGGCTTCTATGAGGTGGGAAGCGTAGACGAATTGCTCGATGGGCTCAGCCTGCAGGGATTGGAGCCGCCGAACCCTCAGAAATATTTTCTGTGGCAGGACATCCTTCTGGGGCAATACGACCGGGAGTCCTGCCTGGCCGATTTTGCGTCCATTTACGCGGAAAAAGCCGAGCGGCTGGAAGCCTTTCTCCGCACCGGCCGTTATGAGCCGGACGCCCTGTACGACCTCACGCTGGCGGCCAAGCTCTGCCGGGTTCTGGAACGGAAGGTGGATATCGGCGTACGCCTCAAGAGAGCATATGACGAAGGGGACGCCGGCGCCCTTCGGGCGATTCAGGCGGAGCTGGAAGGAGAGCTTTACGACCGGCTGACCGCGCTTTACACCGTCCACCGGGAGGCGTGGCACCATTTTTTCAAGCCTTTCGGCTGGGAGGTGGCGGACATCAAGTACGGCGGCTTATTCGCCCGGCTGCGCACCTCCGCGCTGCGGCTTGAGCAATATCTGAGCGGGGAGATCGATTCGATTGAAGAGCTGGAGGAAGCGCGTCTGCTCAGCAGCGGCGACGCTTCCACGCAGCTGTTCCTCTGCCATTCAAACTGCTATGTGAATATTTCCACCACCAGCCTGCTGTAAAAGCCTTCTGCCCCCGCGCGGGCTTGCGCCGGGGGCAGAAGTAAACGACAATGTGAAAGGGAGCGGAGCCCATGAGCTTTAACGGAATCGGAAGCGGATTGCACAACCTGTGGATGGTATCGACCGCGAAAACGCGTTCGATTTCGCCGGAAAACTACAGAGGAGAAAAGGGCGCGGGCGGCGCTTGTGAACTGGAGGACGGATTTGCCAAAGGGCCGGCCGCGGATCTGGGAAAAGGCTGGAAGGTCAATCCCTTCGTCCTGATTCCGCCGCATGAGACTTTCACTGTGGCCGATCTCACCGAACCCGGATGCATCCAGCATATCTGGCTGACCCCCACGGGAAAATGGCGCAACCAGATTATCCGCTTTTACTGGGACGGCCAGCCATTCCCCTCGGTGGAATGCCCTCTCGGCGATTTCTTTGCCTGTGGCTGGAACAAATATGCCCAGGTCAGCTCAGCGGCCGTCTGCGTTAACCCGGGAAGCGCCTTTAACTGCTACTGGCAGATGCCTTTCCGCAAAAGCTGCCGCATCACCGTGGAAAACATCGGCGACGAAGAAGTACAGCTCTACTATCAGGTGGATTACATCCTGACGGACGTGCCGGAAGATGCCGCTTACTTCCACGCCTCCTTCCGCCGTACAAACCCGCTGCCTTATAAACAGCCCTTCACCATCGCGGACGGCATTGAAGGCAGAGGGCAGTATGTCGGGACCTACCTTTGCTGGGGCGCCCACAACAACGGCTGGTGGGGAGAAGGCGAAATCAAGTTCTTTATGGACGGCGACGGCGAATACCCAACCATCTGCGGCACGGGGACAGAGGACTACTTCTGCGGCTCCTACAATTTCGATGTGGAAGGGAAATACCGGGAGTTCACAACGCCTTACAGCGGGATGCCGCAGGTAATCCGCGGAGACGGTCAGTACAGCGTAGCGCAGCGGTTCGGATTGTACCGCTGGCACATCGCCGACCCCATCCGGTTTGAGCAAAATCTCAAGGTAACCATCCAGGCGCTCGGATGGCGGGAAGGCGGCAAATACCTGCCGCTTCAGGACGACATTTCGGCAGTGGCTTACTGGTATCAGCAGCTTCCCGGCAAGCCGCTCCCGCCTCTGCCCAGCCGGGAATTCCTTGAAATTATCTGAACCCCTCCGTCAAGGAAGCCAACGGGTTTCTCCCGGAGCTTATCCCTAAAGCCAATACTCCGGAGCTCAGGAAACCGGATAATGAAACCATTTGGGCCGCTGCCGGTCACAGCCGACCGATCTTTCCCGATCTTTCCCGGGCGGAGGCGGCTTCAGCCGCCAAACATAATGTCGTTCATAATCGACTCCAGCAATTCCTGCCTTCCGCTTTCGACCACCGGGTTCCCGTTTTCCAAGGCGTACCGCGCCACGCTCTCCAGGCTTTCTTCGCCGGCGATAATCCGCGCGCCGATTCCTTTCGACCAGCTGGCGTAGCGCCTGCGCACCATGTCCGCCATCCGGCCGTCTTCCAACAGGGCCGCGGCTTTTCTCAGGCCGAGCGCATAGGTGTCCATTCCCAGAATATAGGCGTAAACAATATCCAGAAATTCATAGGACCCGCGGCGCACCTTCGCGTCAAAATTCAGGCCGCCGTTTGTAAAGCCTCCTGCTTTAAGGACCTCCAGCATACATTTTGCCGCGTCGTACACATTGGAAGGAAATTGGTCGGTATCCCAACCCAAAAGATAATCCCCCTGGTTGGCGTCGATGGAGCCAAAGGCGCCGTTAATCCGTGCCACAGC